>CP128433.1:1139500-1451500 GCA_032615215.1 Microbulbifer sp. MKSA007
TATCGATGATGTGCAGTGGGTACTGGAGCAAATTCCTGAAGAGCGCCAAATTGCGCTGTTTTCCGCCACTATGCCAAAAGAGATTGCCCGCATCGCCCGCGAGCATCTGGATGAGCCGGTTGAAGTAAAAATCCGTGTTAAGACCGAGACTGCGGAAACTATTCGCCAGCGCTACTGGCCGGTTGGCGGCCTGCACAAACTGGATGCACTGACCCGTATTCTTGAAGCGGAGCCGGTGGACGCCACGATTATCTTCGTGCGCACCAAAAACAGCACCGTGGAACTGGCAGATAAGCTGGCCGCCAGAGGGTTCGCCAGTGCCGCCCTGAACGGTGATATGGCGCAGAACCTGCGTGAAGCCGTGATCGACAAGCTGAAAAATGGCAAGCTCGATATTGTTGTAGCCACCGATGTTGCGGCTCGTGGGCTGGACGTAAAGCGTATCAGTCACGTGATTAACTACGATATCCCCTACGATACCGAAGCTTATATTCACCGTATCGGTCGTACCGGCCGCGCCGGTCGCGAAGGCGATGCGATCCTGTTTGTGGCGCCCCGCGAGCGCCGTATGTTGCGAGTCATCGAGAAAGCGACCAAGAAGCCGATCGAAAAACTCGATTTGCCCAGCGCAGATGCGGTTAACAGTGCCCGTATGCAGCGCTTCCGCGAGCGCATCACCGCGACCCTGGAAGGCCAAACTGATCTGGCGCCCTATCGCCAGCTGGTTGAGGAATTCCTGGCGCAGAATGAAGTTGACCCTCTGGATGTTGCTGCCGCGTTGGCTGCAATGGCCCAAGGTGATCAGCCCCTGCTGATTCAAGAGAAAGAGCAGAGGCCGCGCAAAGAGCGTCGCGAGCGCGATGATGACTTTGACGGTGGCCGCCGCCGCAAGAAGGAAAGCTTCGAGAAAGATCGCAAGCTGCCGCCGCCCGATGAGGGGCTGGAGCGCTTCCGTATCGAGATCGGCCGCGAGCAGGGCGTGCGCCCCGGCAGCATTGTTGGCGCTATTGCCAATGAGGTGGATCTGGACAGCTCCTATATCGGCCGTATCGAAATCTACAACGATTTCACCACGGTAGATCTGCCCCAGGGAATGCCGAAAGAAGTGTTCCAACACCTGAAGAAGGTGCGTGTTTCCGGTAAACCGATGAAAATCACCCGCTTCGATGAAGCGGCGGTGAAATCGAAAGGGAAGCCCAAGGGTAAGCCTAAGTTCAAGCCCAAAGGTAAGCCCAAAGCCAAGCGCGGCAATAACGACGAGTA
The DNA here is from genome assembly GCA_032615215.1 of Microbulbifer sp. MKSA007. Classification (NCBI taxonomy): domain Bacteria; kingdom Pseudomonadati; phylum Pseudomonadota; class Gammaproteobacteria; order Cellvibrionales; family Microbulbiferaceae; genus Microbulbifer; species Microbulbifer sp. MKSA007. The sequence continues at coordinate 1,140,764 of CP128433.1, forward strand.
AGTCGTACCTGTTTAGCAGGTTTATTCCGGGAGAGCGCAGGCCTGCGCTCTCCCATTCAGTTTCCTTTCTTCTATTTCTTCCCTGACTTGAATTAGCGCTGTGGCAGCATACGGGTGAGTGTGTTATCGCGGGCAATAAAGTGGTGCCACAGGGCGGCGGCGATATGCAGTCCAACCAGTACGAGCAGGGCGGGCCACATTACATCTTTGTGCAGGAAAGCTATTTGCTTGCCCAGATCCGGGTTTTTGGCGAACAGGTTGGGAACGGCAAACAGGCCAAAAAACTCGGTATCGCGCCCAAACAGTTGGCGCATCACGATGCCTGATACCGGCATAGCCAGAATCAACAGGTAGAGTCCACCATGGGTCAGGCTGGACAGCGCCTTCTGCCACTTCTTGCCTTCAATCTGTGGGCGCTTGTGACGTGCACGCCAGTAGAGGCGAAGGGCCAGAAGCATCAGGACACCGACTCCCAGGGAGAAGTGCAGCTGCATAAACCAGCCGCGCATGGGGTCGCCGCGCTCGTAAAACTCATGCAGTTCAACCGCTCCCCACACAGAGAGCAGCAGGATTACAAAAAGCCAGTGCAGTCCTTTACTCACTGAGTTCCAACGTTCAACCGGGTTTGACATAGAGGGTCTCCTACAAAGTCCAGGCATTTGGCCGGGTACAGGCCAATGCCGTATATAAGGAGCCTCTGAATAACTCCGTAATGCCTCTGCGGGTCTTGAAGGCCGCAGGTGTTAGACGCAGCTCAGTGCGAATGGTCACAGTCCTTTGCGGACGCTGCCATGCAGCAGATGCGGCCTTCAAGACCCGCCCTTCGGGGCTTGCAGAGCGATTCACACTCTGCGTTGCGACTTCTTGCAAGGTCTGGACATTCCTGCGAAGCCGCGTCTTGAGTGTGAACCGCTCTGTAAGCCAGAGGTATCACGGAGTTATTCAGAGGCTCCATCGTTATTTGTGTAATTTTACCGGCCTCTCCGGCCAGACCAAACCATTGATTTGTTTGATCTGAAAATATTCAGTTTGTTTGATAATTGTGCTGAGGTTGAATAAGTCATTATTTCCGCAAAGGCTTAAGCCGCCCAGTTAACTTTTGTAAGTGGTTAGGCAGGTTCTGCCACACTGGGGCTGGTTTTGGCCGCTCTCACACCTTGCAGATTGGCAAAGCTGGTATCCCGTGCGGTTTTGAGGAAGTCTGTGAGATAAGGTTGCTCGAGCATATCTTCCCGCACTGCCGCATAGAGAGTGCTCCAAAGGCCCTCTTTACCCAGCTGGAGTTGGGAAACAAACCCCTTTTGCAGGTACTCGTGCAGAGCCCAAGTGGGGAGGGCGCAAACCCCTCGGCCGCTGGCTACTAACTGAACCATCATCACGGTCAGTTCTGCGGTTCGAACTTCTGCAGGTTCAATTCCAGCGGGGTCGAGGAAGTGCTGGAAGATATCCAGCCGCTCTCGTTCAACCGGGTAGGTAATCTGGACTTCACCAGCTAACTCCTGCGGTTCTACCCAGCGTCGCTTGCTCTCCTGCGCCAGTGGGTGTTTGCGGCTTATGGCAAGGCACATTTCAAAGCTGAATAGTGGCTCGTAGTGCAGGCCTTTGAGACCCGAGTCCGGGTTGGAAGTGACAACCAGGTCCAGATCGCCGCGCACCAGTGCGGGCAGGGGAGCGAAGTGGAAGCCGCTGCACAGGTCCAGTTCCACTTCTGGCCAGCCGTCTCGATAGGTATTCAGTGCGGGCATCAGCCACTGGTAGCAGCTGTGGCACTCGATAGCGATATTGAGCCTGCCCGCTTGCCCAGATGCCAGCCGGGACAGGTCCCGTTGTGCTATAGCTACCTGGGGCAGTATGTCGTCGCCCAACTGCAGCAGTCTCAGACCGGCACTGGTAAATCGCAGAGGCCGGGATTTACGTATAAACAGTTCTTGGCCGAGCCGGTCCTCCATTTCGCGAAATAAGTGCGAAAGAGCCGACTGGGTCAAGTGAAGGCGCTCTGCTGCGCGTACCAAGCTGCCTGTCTCACGCAAAACACTCAGCGCACGCAAATGGCGCAATTCAATCATCATTAAAATTATTCATGTTATTTGCAAAAAATATGAAATTGATTGAACAGTACTGTGCGCACACAATCAAGTCAGGACTCTCGCTAATGCGACCGTTACCGAGATCGCAGCTGCGGGGTATTTTTCAATGGGGCAACTTTGTTCCCCTCACAGGAAACAGCTTGGGAAGGCGGCCATGGTGCAAACACATATCCTCGGCTATCCGCGTATCGGAGCCAATCGCGAACTAAAGAAAGCGCAAGAAGCCTATTGGCGCGGTGATATGCCCCAGCAGCAGTTGCTGCAAGTGGGCGCAGGGGTACGCCGTGGTAACTGGCAGGCCCAAAGTGAGGCCGGTTTGAGCCGTGTAGCTGTGGGGGATTTCGCCTGGTACGACCAGGTTCTGAATCACTCCCTGATGTTTGGTGTGGTCGGTCAGCGTTTTGCAGAGGGAGCGGCAGACAACAAGCTGGACCAGTACTTCCGCTTGGCCCGTGGTCGCGCTCCATCGGGACAGCCGGTAGCGGCCAGTGCCATGACCAAGTGGTTTGATACCAATTATCACTATCTGGTGCCTGAGTTCTCCAATGATCAGATGTTCTCCCTTGATAGTGAGTGGTTACTTGACGAGGTACGGGAAGCCCAATCCCTGGGCTACAAAGCCAAGCCGGTGGTTATTGGACCACTCACTTACTTATGGCTGGGGCGAGGTGTGGATAGCCCTCTGGATTTAGTGCCAAAACTCCTGCCTTGCTATGCCGAGTTGCTGTCTCAGCTCGCTGACCTCGGAGTTGAATGGGTGCAGTTGGATGAACCCATACTAGGCCTGGATCTGCCGGATGAATGGCGTGGGGCTTTTGATAGCACCTACCAGCAGATTGCGGCAGTAGCCCTGGGGGTGAATACACTGCTGGCTACCTATTTCTCACCTTTGCGCGAGAATTTGGAGCTGGTATTTTCCCTCCCGGTGCCTGGGGTACATATTGACTGTGTACGCGCACCTGAAGAACTTGAAGCTGCGGCCCAGCTGACAGGAAAGAACAAGGTTCTGTCTGCGGGTGTGATTAATGGGCGCAATGTGTGGCGAGCAGACCTCAGCCGCTGGCAGGGCACTTTGCAGCCTTTGGCGAAGCAGTTGGGAGATCGCCTGTGGCTATCAGCGAGTTGCTCCCTGCTCCACAGCCCTGTGGATCTGGAAACGGAGGTCAAGCTGCCCAGTGAGCAAAAACAGAAGCTCGCTTACAGCCGCCAGAAACTTCAGGAGTTGGCTCAATTACAGCAGCTGCTCAATGAGGACACAGAGATCCCTGTCTCAGGCGGAGAGAGTGGTGTAGCCGAGGGCTCCATTGTTGATCAATTACGGGATACTTGGCGTCAACAGTGCTTTCAGGATCGCTCTTTAGTACAGGCCAAGCGTTGGAAATTACCACTGCTGCCCACCACCACAATAGGCTCATTCCCACAGACGGATCTTTTGCGCGGTGTGCGTCGCAAGTACCGCAATAGCGAGATTTCTGAGGCGGATTATTTAGAACATCTAGGCGCTGAAATTGCCGAAGCTATCCGTCGTCAGGAAATACTCGGTCTGGATGTACTGGTGCATGGTGAGGCTGAGCGCAACGATATGGTGGAATATTTCGGGGAGCAACTGGATGGTTTTGTACACACCGGTAATGGCTGGGTGCAAAGTTATGGCTCTCGCTGTGTGAAACCCCCGATAATTTTTGGTGATATCTCCCGACCTAACGCTATGACAGTAGAGTGGAGTAGCTATGCCCAGAGCCTAACTAATAAGCCGGTAAAAGGTATGCTCACCGGCCCGGTCACAATTCTCAACTGGTCCTTCCCGAGGGAGGACATCCACTGCAGTGAGAGCTGTCTGCAAATTGCCAAGGCATTGCGGGAGGAGGTGCTGGATCTTGAGGCGGCCGGTATCGGGATTATCCAGATTGATGAACCGGCTTTGCGTGAGGGAGTTCCCCTTCGAGAGTCTGAGCACCAGGATTATTTTGCCTGGGCGGTAGGGTGTTTCCGCTACACCTGTAGCGAAGTAAAAGCGGAAACCCAGATCCACACTCATATGTGTTACAGCAATTTCAATGCAATTATGGATGCCATTGTTTCCCTTGATGCGGATGTAATTACTATTGAATCAGCTCGCTCCGATTTGCGCCTACTCAGCGCGTTTGCCGACAAGGCCGGTGGTTACCCCAATGAAATTGGACCTGGCATTTACGATATTCACTCACCCAATGTGCCGGAAAGGAGGGAGCTGGTTGAGCGACTTAAGAAAATTGCACAAGTGGTGCCGGTTGAAAGACTCTGGGTAAATCCGGACTGTGGCCTTAAAACCCGTAACTGGGCTGAGGTCGGGTCATCCTTACTGAATATGGTAGAGGCTGCGCGCACTGTGCGCACAGAACTGGCCTAGCCAATTTAGAAATAAAAAAACCGGCAATCATTTGGATTGCCGGTTTTTTCTTTTCTGTTTTTTCCGCTTCTGTTTTTTTAACTTACTCGGACTTGGTGGCTACTGTAGTAGTATTATTTAATTCAAATGGCACTGAAGGGTGGAAAGGTTTAATACCCAAGGCAGTGTAAAGCTCATCCGGGCGATACATATTTTGTCCCTCGAGAACCAGTGCAGTGCGACGTAACGCAGTGATATCCTCAAGGGGATTTCCCTCCAGTAAAACCAGGTCTGCATTTTTACCCACCGCAATACTGCCAGTGTACTCGTCGGCCCCCATAACCTGCGCCGGTACCAGTGTAGCCGTGCGCAGTACATCAATATTGGGAATACCTGCTTTGGCATAGAGTTCGAGTTCGCGTAACAGGGTAAATCCGGGGATGCCATCGGAGCCCGCGACCATAGTGACCTTGTGCTCGTGTAGTTTGAGCATCATGGCCAGCAGGGCTTCCGCTGAAAGGTCGTAGTCATCCCGGTGTTCCGGCTTCACATCCAGTTCGGCCCCAACAAAGGCGCGCTGGATATTGACTGGAAGGTGGTCGGTAATATCGGCAAACTCAGGATCTACTTTGCCCGGCTGGCGCAGTAACATCGAACTGAATACGGTGGTGGTTGCGTCTACGACAGTGCCTTTTTTGGCTAGCTTATCCAGGAAAGTAGCCACTTCTTTGCTATCCAGATCCAGCTCGTGGGCGTGCTCTCCGATTTCTGTAAAGCGCAGTCTTTTACGGGTATCTATCTTGCCCATAAAATTCAGAAACAGCATATTGATATGCTGAATTTCATCAAAGCCCGCGTCCACTGCCTCTTCGGCGGTCATAAATGCAGGAATATGACCGGACAAACGCATACCATTTTCGTGGATATGCTTGGCTAAGGGAGCGATCCACTCGGGCTCCATCGAGCTGTAAGTTTTAATTTGCTGATAGCCGCGATCGGCATACCACTCGACAATATCCTTGGCTTCTTCCAGGCTGTCCGCAGTCTTGCCCATTCGCATGGCATTTTCGCTTTCCCGGTCCATAAAGCCCGCACGGAAAAGGTCGCCGCCTATGATTTGCTCTGACTCAAACATCCCTTCAATACGCATGATACTTTCATGGGTATTACCGATGTCGCGAACATTGACAATGCCAGCGGCCATATTCAGAACACCATCGGTAGGGGATAAGTGGGCGTGCATATCCCAGAGGCCGGGGATCAGCGTATGGTTACGAGCATCAATGGTGGTTGCCCCGTTGGCTTTGATCGGCTTTTTACTGATTTTTGCGATCTTTCCATCTTTGATCAGAACATGGTGCTTTTTCTGCAGTTTGCCAGATTCAACATCAACCAGGTTGACGTTGCTGATCAGGATCGGTTGGGTTGATGTGTGGGTATGTTTCTTGGCAATACCTTGCAGGTACTGGTCTGCGGCTGCGACTTGCCGGGTTTTCAGTTCTTCGAGGTGAGATTTATCCCAACCTTTGCGCAGGATGGCGAACCATCCCCCTTCGTCGGAGGCAAATAAATCCCCATTGTCATCGTACCAGGCGAGATCTGGGGTAAAGCCCAGGCCGCTTACGCCGTAAAGATGGACCGTTTTCTTTTTCTCGCCTTGTTGCAGGGTCACTTTATCAAGCTTATGGAGGCGTGCTTTTCCTTGCGGCAGTAAATCAATATTTTGATCTGCATCGGCAATCAGTGCTTTTACCAATTGCGTCTGTACGGCAAGGGTACTGTTCTTGGGAATATAAAATTGGGCTTCGGAAGTTTTTGCACTGCCATGTTCATCGGAACCTTTCCAGCGAGCGACACCATTTTCCAGGGAAAATTCTTCGCTGACTGGAGCACCAAATGGGCTGATCCCTTCAATGGATAATTGCTCGGGCATTGCCGCCTCACCGATAGTGAAGCTCTCCTTGAGGTTTAGGCGACGGTTATTCCAGCCGAGCTTTAATTCACCAGATACCTTTGTTCCATCCTGATGAATAACTTCAGAGCCAGCAATGCCCTCTTTATCGTAAAAAATATATTCGATTGATTTTGCATAAGCGCTATTGGCTGCGGCTAGAACTGTGGCTGCGATAAGCGTTGCCAGTGTTTTTTTCTCATGAACTGTCCCTTTTCTTGTTGTAATACCGGTGATGGACTTTGGCTTTTTTTCGGTGAGGGGGCAAGCAGCTCAGGGGCGCAAGCGGCGAGAGGAAAAGCGGGAGCGGTAGGGCGTTCTTTAATGTTTTAACTTTCTGAGTAAGGTAAAGGTATTGCGAGAGCGCTTACTTGTAAGCACTCTCACAATATTGCTTTAGTCTATGAACTAAGGGGTGCGAGAAAGATTTTCGTTGCCGGTTGCGTGTACGGCAATATTGTCTTCAATACGCACGCCGCCGTAGGGGCGGAAGCTGTCGACCTTATCCCAGTTAACCTCGGCAGCGAGGTCTGAGTCTTTTAGCTCTCCCAATAGGCTATCGATAAAGTAGAGTCCAGGTTCGATGGTAAATACCTGGTTCTCCTCGATAGTTCGGCTGGTGCGCAGGAACGGGTACTCGGCCGGTGGGGGTGTCGTGCCTCCATCGGGGCCGGTTTGGTGACCGCCGACATCGTGTACCTGGAGGCCGAGGAAGTGACCCAGGCCGTGTGGCAGGAAGGGGCGAGTTAAGCCGGATTCCACGGCATTCTCGGCAGAGGTTTTGATTATGCCAAATTGGGCCAACAGCTCTCCCACGTTGAAGTGGCACTGGCGATGTAGTTCCGGGTAAGGCAGGCCAGGCTTGAGGCCGTCTACCAGCTGCAACTGCTTTTCATCCATACCCGCTACCAGCTCTGCGAACTCATTATCGGCATAGGCGTAGGTGCGAGTGATATCAGAGCAGTAGCCATTGCAGTCAGCACCCGCATCGATCAGGAAGCTTTTCAGCTGCGGCTCAGGCAGGCGCTCAGTAGACAGGTGGGTGTAATGCAGGATTGCGGCGTGTTCATTCAGGGCAACAATATTGCCGTAGGGCATACGGTTCTCACCCTGGCCTGCAGCGCCCAGGTAGGCCTGATTGATTTCAAATTCACTGGCGCCACTGCGGAAAGCCTGTTCGGCGGCGCGGTGCCCATTGACCGCAATACGGTTCGCCTCACGCAGGCAGGCGACCTCATAAGGCGTTTTATAAGCGCGGGCCCAGTGCAAGCGGTTGATCAGAAGCTCCGGATTTTCCTCCCCCAGTGACCAGCCTTGCAGCTTGTCGCTCTCACCGATAAAAGCGGCATTCTCCGGGCTCAAGAACGCTTGGGCATCGGCCGGCTTGCTCAGTAGCTCGATATCGTAGAAATCGCTCCAGAAGGTCTGGGGTGCCGGCGGTACATAGTGCCAAAAGTCTACTGGGCGGTAGAACAAAAGCTTTGGCTTTTGTCCGCGCTGATAGATAACCCAGCTGTGGGGGTTGTCGGTAATGGGAACCAGTGCCTTAAAGTGGGGATTCACCTTAAACGGGTAATAGTTATCGTCTAGGAACTGCACCCTGGGAGCGCCACTGAATACGTTGAGGGTATCAAACCCGCTCTGTTCGAGGATTTCGTCGTAGCGGCGGCACAGGGTGGCCATATGATCGGCGTAAAGGTTTTTATCCATGTTCTCCCCGGAATGGATCGCTGAATCGTAAAGTCGGCATAGTGTATAGTCTGGACTCTGGATATTTGGCCTGAAATTTGACCATGGAAAAGAAGATACTGCTGACCGACTGCCCCGATGATAAGGGGCTGATCGCAAAGATTACCAATATTTGCTACAAGCACCAGCTGAACATCATCAAGAATGATGAGTTTGTGGACCGGGTTGAGGGGCGCTTCTTTATGCGCACTGCCCTGGAGGGTATCTTTAACGATACCACCTTCCTGGAAGATCTGGATATGACGCTGCCCCAGGGGGCAGAGCGTCGCCTGGTATCCATAGAGCGGAAGAAACGCCTGGTGCTGATGGTTACCCGCGAGCCCCACTGCCTGGGTGATATCCTGATGAAGTGCTATTCCGGCGCTATGGATGTGGAGATCGCGGCTGTTATCGGCAATCATCCGGATCTGGAGGGGCTGGTACAGAAGTTTGATATTCCTTTCCACTGTATTTCTGCTGAGGGGGTGGAGCGCGGAGCTCACGAGCAGCAAGTGGCCACCTTAGTGGATGAGTACAATCCAGATTATTTGGTGCTGGCCAAGTATATGCGCGTGCTAACCCCTGATTTTGTTGCTCGCTATAGTGGGCGCATTATCAACATCCACCATTCTTTCCTGCCCGCATTTATTGGAGCCAAGCCCTATCAGCAGGCCTACGAGCGTGGAGTAAAAATTATTGGAGCCACAGCTCACTTTGTTACCGACGATCTGGATGAAGGGCCGATCATTGAACAGGATGTAATACATGTGGATCATGCCTATTCTGCAGAAACCATGGCGGATGCAGGTAGGGATGTTGAAAAATTGGTTTTGACTCGAGCGCTGCAACTAGTTTTGCAGGAACGAGTGTTTATACACGGAAATAAAACAGTGGTATTTAAATAGAAACGCAGTAAACAATACTAACTTTGCGCTCGATGTAGTAAAGCTGGTTAGTGTTTAGAGAGGATTTTGAGTGAATAATAAAAATATTAGCAGTTTTCAGGCCCGCTTATTTATTGCCGCTGGCCTAGCGTTACCTATTTTTCTCAGTGCCTGTTCCAGTAACAAGCCGATTCCCGGAATGAAAGAGTCGTTTGTAACTGAGATTGCTCAAAACGGAGCTAAGCGTTTTACATTTACTCTTGAGAAGGATCGGCAGGATCTTCCTCCCCCAGTTTCAAACCAGCCTAGTTCTCAACGTCGAATGCAGCGGGATACAATCGGTTTGGGAGGCCGTTCAAGTGACCGAGTAGAGCGTTATTTAGATTGGGCTCTCGAGCAAAAGATGTTGGAAACCGGTTTCTGTGAGCGTGGCTATTTTGAAATTGAACGGGTTATTTCTGCAGATGGGGGTGAGGTGCGGGGAGAGTGCCGAGAAGGCGCTTTTTAGTGTCTTTTCTGCTTGCTAGACCTGTGCAGTAATTCAAGCCGATGTAAAAAGACAGGGGCTCTTTACCAGCTATTGCAGATAATAATAATGAAGTCTGAATCAATATTGGAAATGGTGTCTACCCAGCAGATTATTGCGGTTTTTGATTTAATATCAGATATTATTTTTTGGGTAAAAGATGATTCTGGTTACGTAGTACATTGTAACCGAGAGTTTATTGAGCATGTTGGATGCAGGTCCCTTAATCAGGTTGTGGGCCGCTCTGATATGGATTTTTCCCCCTCTTATCTCGCAAAAAACTATATGCGTGATGACCAAAGAGTGATGGAGGGCGAAACGATTACAGATCGACTGGAGTTGAATATAGGGAAAAGTGGAGAGTTGGTTTGGTTTACGACATCCAAGCGCCCACTAAAGAATTCCACTGGAAAAATTATTGGTACCTATGGCGTAGCTCGCGACCTTAATGAAACGGTCAAAACGCTCTCCAGAATGGATAAGCTGAAAAAGCCTGTTGAATATATTAAAAATAATTACAGTCAGCCGATTACTGTCGAACAGCTAGCAGAGGTAGCCAGTTTGTCTGTTAGCGCCCTTGAGAGGCGATTTAAAAAGTATTTGGAGAAAACTCCAATGCAGTTTGTCAGGGAGGTTAGGTTAGAGAACTCCCGTCGTATGCTGGTGGACACTCAGCGGCCAATTTCTGAAATCGCATACCGTGTCGGATTTCCATCTCACAGTTACTTCAGTAGACATTTCAAGACCATGTTTGGGCAGCTTCCCGCTATTTATAGAGAAGAAGTTCAGTCTCAACTTTGAATGCGATAGGCCATTCCTGAACTACTTAGAGATGGATAATCAATAGAAGTTTTTTATTGAAATGGTTTGGTGCTGGCTTTCTTCTCTTTAAAAATAGTTTATCTATTTGTTGAATATCCTGTAAATCCATAATCGAATTTTGGCCTTTCATACCTTCTAATACCTTTCCCTTAGTGTCCTCCAAAATTCCAAACGCCGATTTTGTTCTATTCCTGTCTCAGTTTCTATTACCCCCTTATCCCGTTTTTTTCTTAGGGTTTTAGTGCTCAACAAGTGGACTGTCATTACGGGGTTTAGGGTCCCCTGACGGTTTCTCGCCCCTCTCCAATTTGGAGAGGGGCTCTTTTAAAAAACTTATAAGAAAAGAAAGTTGGGATACTATGAAAACAGTCAAGAATAATAGACGAACCACGGTCAAAATCTGGAGCCGGGAGATTAAGCAGAAATCGCTAGTCTCCGCTATTTCATTAGCCATTAGTAGCGTGGCGATTGCTGATGATATCTCTGAGAAAGACAAACCGATGGATCAAATTGAGGTAATCGGAATTCTTGAGAGTAATACCAGAAACCTGGAAATTAAGCGGGATTCTAATGCTATTGTAGACGCGATAACCGCCGAGGATGTGGGCAAGTTCCCGGATAAGAATGTTGCAGACTCTCTTCAGCGCGTGCCAGGGATCACAATTACACGCAGTGGTGGAGAGGGTAGTCGAGTCAGTATTCGTGGCACCAGTGCCGAGTGGACCTTGACTCAGTTAAATGGAAACTACATTGCAACCTCTGATGGAGAAGCGCCATCTCGAAGCTTTAATTACACTTTGCTGCCATCCAACATGATTAGCAAAGTAGAAGTTTACAAAAGCCCGGAAGCTAGAATTGATGAAGGAGGAATTGGCGGAACGGTTATTCTACACAGTCGTAAGCCTCTGGAAATGGATTCTGGTGAGGGTGTTATAACTACTGAAACCACTTACTCAGATACTAATGAGCAGTGGGAACCTCAATATAGTGCTTTTTACTCCTGGAAAAATGAGAGTGAAACCTTTGGTATCCTGGCTGGATATACCAAGCAGGACAGAACCGTAACCTCAATTGAAAACTACGCGAGCCATTGGCGATTCCATTCAGATACAGTTGAAGGTGCTGAGCGTCCGGCAATTGTTGACCAGGAAACTGGTGAAGTTTACAACAATGTTTGGGCGCCCAGAGCTATGGGTATTGGTAATCATGAGCAGGATAGGGCCAGGGATGGTTATCAAATTACTACTCAATGGCGGCCAACTGAGCGTTTGGAATTTTCTCTGAACTATTTCGGTTCCCAGTTGGGATACGATACCCGTAGTCAGAATCTCACCTTAGCTGAATGGAATGATAACCATAACCCCTACTTTGGCGTTGAGCTGGAAGGGGATACCGTGGTCACCTATGGCAACGGTGATAACGGCTTGCTAAATGCTGATAACTGGGGCGATGCTGATGTCAATGGTGGTGTTGAGGTAGAGCGAGGCTTAATGTCTCCGCAATTGACCGGGCAGGATAGCTACGGTGAATCAGAATCTCATACATTCGACCTCGAAATTCTGTATGAAGGTGATTCTTACACAGCAGCAGTGAATATTGGGCGCAGCTCTGCAAAAGGAGGTGTCTCCGAAAGAATCATGGCAAATATGGATGCACGTTATGGTTCCGTAAATAGTTGGCTGTGGTCTATTGCCGACGGGGAACCTAGCTACGAAATCTCTACAGATCTCACCTCGGATCAGGAGGCCTATCCATATTATGACTGGTTTAGTTCTGACGCTACCCAAAATCGGGATAGGGAAGATTATTATCAGCTTGACCTGGGATTTGATACCAATTGGGGAATAGTTAACAAAATCTATGTCGGTACTAAATATCGGGATCATGAAGCCAAGTCCCTAAGAGATACTTTCCTGTGGGATGACGGTATTTCGGATAACGGTGGTTATCGTGGGTGGTTGTCGGGTACCGAATGGTTCCACAACCCGGATTTTCATCCAGACACTTCAATCTTACTTGGCGGCAGCGTAATCGATAATAGCGCAGGCGATACCGGGGCTATTAACTATCTGCCTTTTGATATAGATGCGCTTAAAGCCTACGTTAGTGATAATTTTACCCGGACTGTAGTTCCTGTCTTATCCGGTACCTATACCATCGAGGAGAAAATATTTTCACTTTACGCACAGGCAGATTTTGAATGGGAAGCCTTCCGGGGTAACTTTGGTGTCCGCTATGTTAATACCGACTTAACTACCTCGACGTACGATGACATCATTGGTCAAGAGACAGATATCACCAATGCAAATAACCGAAGTGCTGATAGTGAAAACTTCCTGCCAAGTTTGAATATTGCCTGGGATCTAACTGATGACCTTGTAATACGATTTGCTGCAGCAAAAACCATGTCTCGAGTTAGTTATGCTGATTTGGGGCAGGCTGAGTCTTATGGCCCCCCTGTAAATATTAACTCGCCGGATTCTTGGACCGGCCGTGGGACTGGCACTTCAGCAAATACTGGGCTAGAAGCGATGCTTTCCAATCAATTCGACCTGGGAATTGAATGGTATTACTTTGATGCTTCCGCACTTGGGGCAACATTATTTAGTAAGGATATCAGCAACCTTCCTATAACCACAACTGAAGTTGTATTACGTGAGCACAATTGCTGCAATGGACCCATTGAAGTCGACATGACCACAAAAACGGGTGGTGCTGAGGCAACTTCAAGAGGCGTTGAGCTGTTTGCACAACACGCGTTCGAAAGTGGTTTTGGTGTAATGGCAAATTATACCTACACCGACACCAGTACTTCAGGGGTGTTTGTTAATGGTGAAGAAACTGAGGCAGAAATTCCTGGAACGGCTAAGCACCAGTACAATCTTTCCGGTTATTATGAAAATGATTTGTACAGTGTGCGAGCATCTTATAACTGGAAAGATGATCGAGCTGGGGGGCTTCACCAAGGGTATAATTTATATGATAAAGCTTATGGGCAGCTTGATCTTAATGCCAGCTTTACCTTCAATGAAAACCTAAATTTCACGGCATCTATCATTAATTTAACGGAGGAAAAGGCAGAGGGGTTCTGGAAGCAGGAAAACAGAATGACTTATTATAATTACTCTGGGCGCAGACTATATATTGGTGCAAACTATAAATTCTAATACCTCGTTGATCGTAGTGTTGGGTGTAGAGTGTAAGCTCTACACCATTTTTTTTGACTATCGATATTAGATTATAGAATTTACATAACCACATAATAAAAATGAGCATAAATATGAAACAATCGACACGTAGAGCAATGCAGACTGCTTGTGCCACCATTTTATTTCAGACTGGTGCATACGCAGATATTGAAGTGGTCAATTCGGATGACTGTCCCTCGGACACTACAACAGTAAGCTATTCTGAAGCGCTTAATTATCCTAATGAATTTTGTGATCTTCTCAATAATGGTGATTTGGTTGGTTTATCAGACGGGTCCTCAATAGAACATCTGGGAAATAATTGCCAATTGACGAGTAATGAAAGTCGCCAATTATCCATGACATTGTGTAAATCCGAACCTTCAGCGCCTCATGTTGTTAGTGGAAGCAGCTGTGCAACTGATGCAAGCCCGGTCACCTATCTTGAGGCTCAAATCTATAAGGATGAGCTGTGTTCCATCCTGGGGGACTGGGAAATTGCAAATCTTGCCGATAATGCCTCCATGGATGGCAGCGGGTATGGGTGTGGTTCACGTAAGAATGAAATCCGTGAGCTGGGCTCAACTCTGTGTAAATCTGATACTCCTCAGGAAAGTGTGTCAGCGCCTAAAGTTGCTTACGTAGAAGTTAATAGTAATAACCTGGGCAATGCAGGCTGCTTTACAGAGAGCGATGGCAGCCAGTTGTTTGATATAGCTGTGATCTTCGCGGCAAATGTTAATTACGATGGTCAGAAAGCTGTACTGCATTTTAATGACCAAGTGTCAGACTTGCTCAATAACAATTTGAGTACAGTACAAGAATTGCAAGACAAGGGTACGAAAGTGGTGCTCAGCGTTCTCGGAAATCACCAAAATGCAGGTTGGTCCTGTTTTGCCGATGAGCAGTCCGCTGATGACTTTTCTCAGCAGCTAAAAGATGCCGTGGATCAGTATGGGTTGGATGGTATTGATATTGATGATGAGTACTCACAGTGCAGCCAAACCTATTCTGACTCCTTGGTAAAAGTGACTAGTGCATTGCGAGAGAAGATGCCTAACAAAATTATTTCTAAAGCACTTTGGAGTGATACCGATGCTTTTCAGGCTGAATGGAATGGGAAGAAACTGGGCGACCAATTAACTTATGGTTGGGAGATGAGCTATTGGTTGGGCTCAAGTTGCACTTCACGAGTTCAGAAGTACTTAAACTTGGGGGTCGATAGATCCAAATTGGGTGTTGGCGCTTCTACTGTGTTGAATGGCGCTTCCGCTGCAAGTGCATTAGCTTCCTGTAATGAAAATAATAACCTGGGTGGCGGCACTATGATATTTAATGTGACTAAAGATTCTAGCAGTTACCTTTCTACAATATGGCCAGGTACTTCAGAGGTCCCTAATTGCCTTAAGTGATTATATAAACCCTGGCTGATAGCCCCGTGGAAATTGGCATTAGTCGATGAAGCGGGGCAGCTCTAATAAAAAATGGATTTTGAAAAGTAGTTTAAGGGAGTGAAAAGGGTGTGCTCAATTATTGATTCTGATACTTATTTAAAATTACTATGTTGGGCCAACTTTCATTTTTCGAGTCAAGCGGGGATAGCCTGATATATTTTTACACTAGTAAAAGTAATGCTTCCCCTAATCAGTACGTAGAAACAACTTTACGAAGCCATTACTACCTTGCCACCTTCGCAAACAGATCCATTGTTTGGTCGATCATACCAGAACTTAATAGGTTTTCTAGCCGCGTGAGCTGCCAGAACTATGCTTTGTATTAGTTTAATTGATTCTTCAGTTACTTCCTGCGAATTCCCGACCTCAACATATATGCGCTTGCCGTCTCCGTCTGTGCATGCGGAATTAAAAGCTTGAGGAAAATTGATCTCTAATCTTCCATCGGGCAAAACGCCTACTGTTTCAGAAACTTGATAACTAGGCATTCCGACACTTGCCGATACTATTGATGAAAAAGAAGTGCACAGAAAGAGTAGGCCAATAGAGGTTTTTTTCATTTGGAAGTCCTTTTTGGAGAGGCTTAAGCAAGTTAGGTTACTTGCAAGCTATAAGAGGCTAAGTTTGGATGAAGTTAATGTCAATCAACTGGATTGCAAGCCGGGTGAAAAAAGCGGGCATTAAGCCCGCTTTTAAATCCATCTGTGAGAGTGTTAGATCTTACTCAGCGTAGCTCTCAATCGGAGGGCAGGAACAAATCAGGTTACGGTCGCCGTAGACGTTGTCGATACGATTAGCGGCCGGCCACACCTTGTGCTCTTTCAGCCATGCTGCTGGGCGCGCAGCAATATCCCGGGAGTAGCTGTGGGTCCACTCATCGTTCATCACGTCCTCAAGGGTGTGAGGTGCATTGTGCAGCGGGTTGTCTTCAGGGGTGTATTTACCGCTGGTGACATCTTCCACTTCCTGGCGAATTGTTGCCATTGCTTCGATAAAGCGATCCAGTTCACCCTTGGATTCGCTTTCGGTAGGCTCGATCATCAGGGTGCCGGCTACCGGGAAGGACATAGTGGGGGAGTGGAAGCCAAAGTCCATCAGGCGCTTGGCGATATCCTCTTCAGTGATGCCGCTGGCTTCCTTGAGTGGGCGCAGGTCAACCAGGCACTCGTGGGCAACAAAGCCATTGGTGCCGGTGTAGAGTAGGGAGTAGTGCTCACCCAGCTTCTTGGCTACGTAGTTGGCGTTCAGGATTGCCATTTCGGTAGCCTGCTTCATACCCTGCTTACCCATCATACGGATATACATCCAACTGATCGGCAGGATGCTGGCGGAGCCCCAGGGAGCAGCGGAGATGGTGCCGTTATCCAGATTGGTTTCCGGTACTTCAGTCACCGGGTGGGCCGCCAGGTAGGGCTTCAGGTGTTCGCCAACAGCGATCGGGCCCATGCCGGGGCCGCCGCCACCGTGAGGAATACAGAAAGTTTTGTGCAGGTTCAGGTGGGATACGTCACCACCGAACTGGCCCGGAGCTGCGACGCCAATCAGGGCGTTCATGTTGGCACCATCGATATAAACCTGGCCGCCAGCCTGGTGTACCAGGTCGCAAACTTCGCGGATACCTTCTTCGAACACCCCGTGGGTGGACGGGTAAGTGACCATCAGTGCGGCAACGCGGTCGCCGTGCTCTTCGATTTTGGCTTTCAGGTCTTCGATATCCACATTGCCTTTATCATCACAGGCAACCACTACCACTTTCATGCTCACCATCATGGCGGAAGCCGGGTTGGTGCCGTGGGCAGAGGCGGGAATCAGGCAGATGTCGCGCTGGGTTTCGCCCTTCGCTTCGAAGTACTTCTTGATAGCAACCAGGCCTGCGTATTCACCCTGGGAGCCGGCATTGGGCTGCAGGCTCACCGCATCGTAACCGGTGCAGGCGGATAGCATTTGCTGTAGCTGGCGGAACATTTCCGCGTAGCCTTCTGCTTGATCTACTGGTGCGAAGGGGTGCAGCTTGCCGAACTCGGGCCAGGTGACCGGGATCATCTCGGCTGTGGCGTTCAGCTTCATGGTGCAGGAGCCCAAGGGAATCATTGAGTGATTCAGGGCGATATCCTTAGCTTCCAGAGACTTGAGATAGCGCAGCATCTCGGTCTCGGAGTGGTAGGTGTTGAACACCGGGTGGGTCAGGAATTCAGTATCGCGCGCCAGGGAGGCGGGTACACCCAGGGAGCCCTTGCTGGCAATTTCGCTGTCCAGAGTATGCAGATCGATGCTGTGTTCGGTGCCGATAAAGGCATTGATCAGGTCGGACACATCCTGCAGGGTGGCGGTCTCACTCAGGCTCACACCCAGGGCGTCTTCACCAATTTTACGCAGGTTGATCTCAGCGGCCAGGGAGCGCTGGTAAATCTCTTCCTGCTTGGCGCCAACGGTGATATTCAGGGTATCGAACCAGCTGTCGTGGGCCAGATTAAAGCCTTCCTGCTGCAGGGCGGAAGCGAGAATGTCTGCCAGGCGCTGGATGCGGGCAGCGATGGTTTTCAGGCCTTCAGGGCCGTGGTAAATCGCATAGAAAGCGCTCATTACCGCTAACAGCACCTGGGAAGTACAGATGTTGGAGTTGGCTTTCTCGCGGCGAATATGCTGTTCGCGGGTTTGCATGGCCATGCGCAGGGCACGCTTGCCTTTGCTGTCTACGGAAACACCGATAATACGACCCGGTGCGGAGCGCTTGTAAGCTTCGCGGAAGGCGAAGAAGCCCGCGTGGGGGCCACCGTAACCCATGGGGATGCCGAAGCGCTGGTTACAGCCGACGACTACGTCCGCACCCATATCACCCGGTGCCCGCAGGGCTACCAGGCTCATCAGGTCGGCGGCCACAGTGACCAGGGCGTTGGCTTCGTGGACCTTGGCAATAATATCGCTCAGGTCGCGTACGCGACCGGTGCTGCCGGGGTACTGCAGCAGTGCGCCGAACAGCTCGGTGGGGATATCTTTTTCCACATCGCCGACAACGATTTCGAAGCCGAAGTGTTCGGCGCGGGTCTTAACTACGGCGATGGTTTGCGGATGGCAGTCCTGGTCCACAAAGTAGACGTTGGACTTGTTGCGCTTGACCTGGCGCTTACACATGGCCATGGCTTCTGCGGCAGCGGTGCCTTCATCCAGCATGGAGGCGTTGGCCAGTTCCATACCGGTGAGGTCCATAATCATCTGCTGGAAGTTCAGCAGGCCTTCCAGTCGGCCCTGGGCAATTTCTGGCTGGTAAGGGGTATAGGCGGTGTACCAACCCGGATTCTCCAGCACGTTGCGCAGGATCACATTGGGGGTAATGGTGTCGTGGTAACCCATACCAATAAAGGTGCGGTAGATCTTGTTGCGCGCCGCGATATCTTTCAGCTCTGCGAGGGCCTCAACTTCATTGATCGCATCGGCCAGATCCAGCTCATCGGTCTTGCGAATGGCTTCGGGCACGGTTTTCTCGATCAGCTCTTCGAGGCTGGCAACTCCGAGGGTTTCCAGCATGGCCTCTACCTGTTTGGCATCGGGGCCGATATGGCGATGGATAAAGGCGTCGTGTTGTTCCAACTGCTGCAGCGATGGTTGGGTCATAAACTTCGTTCCTGTAGTCGCAGGGAGTCGTCGCGGTGCGCTCGCGGTTAAAAATAGCACCTGGCCTCAGTACCGCTTTTCCTGTGGAAAGCCTCGGGCCTCCGCGTTGCGGATAGGCGAGGGTAACGCTTGGGAAAATCGGTTTGCAGGCAGCCCCGGGTCGTAATACGGAACCAGAGGGGGCGCCGGGCCATAGCGGCAGGCGCGCATCTTAGCAACCGGGGCGAGTAGGGGCAATCTGCAGGATTTGAGCGAGGAAACTGCTAAATTTGGGGCCAAAAAGTAGGTTAAATCCTGTGAATTTGGGGTTGGTGAGATTTTGTTCTACGCATGGCTGAGCAGATTTGAAGGTTGGCCATTTCCCCTACAGGCCGCTAACTGTTAAAGGAATGTTGTTCATCCTCCCTACGATTTCACAAAAGCTCACCATCTTAGCTGCCTCTCCAATTAACTAACACCTTATTGAGAGCGACGTATCTGCCATCAAGAGTTGCGATCATGGACATAGCTTATGGAATGAGGTCTGCATTAGCTGTCGCTTGACCCGGATATTGAATCTTTCGATCCACCTAATGAGCTGTTGTCTGGAGTGGGATAGCGGAGTGATTAGGATAGAAAGAAGTTTCGACGAAATAATTATTCTTGAGGGTATCAATTGCTTCCCTGCAAGTAGGCTATCCCCCCGAAGGGGGGATGGGATTGGAGACTAAGCTTGCTCTATTATTTGCTTGTCTTTATCTATGATCGTGGGGTTGAATTCTGAACTCAAAAATATACAACTACCACAAAGCCCCATGGCTGCTAACAATAACCAAGTATTGTTCAGTCCTATTTCAGCTGCGCCAAAACCACAAACTAGTGAACCGATGACACCACCAAAGCGAGTCGTTAATGAAAAAATGGAGTCAACAGTTGACCTGACCTCGTCCTTGACTGCTTGATGTTGTAACTGAGCGGAGGCAGAAAGACCCAGGCCGATGCTAAAATTAAACAATAAGAATAAACTAACAAACAGTAATAGATCTCCAGATAAAGCCAGTAACATCACCAGAGATAATTTTATCAGGCTGGCTACCAAAAGTACTTTTCCCAATTGCTGGTTAAAAAATTGAGCCATCCAGGTAGTGATTTTTGCTGACAAACTGCCTAGTAGCATAATTAATGCCATTAATAGCCCATACAGCCAACCTACGGGCATATCGTCCGATAAGGCCTCTAAGCGTACTGGCCAATATTTTTCGATAGCACTAGCTATAGGAGTCAATAAAATAACAGTCAACAATAAGCGCCATAGTGATGGTGAATAGCAGGCTTTAACACCTAAACTGAGTTGGCTTGGGATTTGGGCGATATTTGAAATTCGAAAACGATCAAATACACGATTTTCTCTGATTTTTATCTCGGTAAAGGCAAATAAGAGTAAGCTGCTAAATAGGGATAAAGCTAAAAGTCCCCGATATAAGTCCAGGTCATAATGCCCGAAATACTCCCCGCCTCCCACTACCAGGGCACAGCTCATTGCACCAAGCGCCCCAATGAGTCCGGCACGAGTCGCGATACGTGCAAAACCCTCTTGCAGGCTCATTGTACCTTCGGCTTGGTTAAAACACTCTACAAACCAGGCATTTAAAGAGCCAGAAAATAATGCCTGACTAGCTCCCCATAAAAACATTGCTAGTAAAGCTCCATAAAAGCTTTGCCAAACCAATAACACGAGGTAACAAGCCATAGACATCGTCAGGGAAATTAGATATACCTTTTTCCTCCCGATCTGATCCGCCAAGCTACCGGTGGGTAATTCGAAAAGTATCACTGACAACCCCATGACTGCCAGTATTATTCCCAGCTGCGGCATAGACATGCCCATAGCTAAAAAAAGGTGTTAATATCGGTAAAACTAAGTAGGTGGAGAAAAATCCCCACCCCATTTGAAATCCGTATAAGCGGATTAATTCTTGTCGTTCCATAAATCCTTCCTGGGAAGCCCCTAAAAAATACCAAATTCCTCAAAAGTTCTATCGTAAATATGTAGATGTAAATTTTTTCTTGATAAAATATATTCAAGGAATGTAGGTGTATAAGGAAATAAGTCAGAATCTCCCTCAATTCAACTGTAATTTTGAGCTTTAACAAAGCTAAATCTTAGTTTTCAGCGGATCTTCATTTAACTATAAATTACTTCGCTATGAGTTTCAGTCTCTAGATAATTATCGTAGCTGGAGGACAATTTAAGGTTGATTACGTTGGCCATAGTATTCAGTGTTTCATCTTCTATCATGATTCGCTCATGTTTTGCATCTATGGCAATATAATCGCAATTTAACAATAAACTTTCGAAACCATTTTTAGGCGTTGAGAAGCCCTTGTTGAACAATTCTTGAATGTCAATATAGTCATTGATCACAGCAAGGATTTGTGTTGGGGTTGCCTCATCAGAGACACTACTGCCTTCAAAGAAAACTACTGGTCCGCTATAGGACTGAAGTGATTTGACATATTCGGCATAGAAAAGAAAAGTATCCACCATTTCAGCTTCAAAACGCCCACAATTAGGTAGCCTAGGATCCTGCTTGATGGTGTCAATCAGATTTTGCTCTATATTGATCACCACGGGGTCAACTAAAAATAGCATTTCGACACTCTCGCCTAAAGCTTTCAGTCTTTGGGCGATACCAAGGGAAACCATAGCGCCTTCGCAGTAGCCTCCCAGCAAATAGGGCCCACTTGCCTGCTTCTTACGTATCACAGCAAAATAATAGTCAATCAAATAATTCAGTCTTATTTGCCGCCCACTATACACCTGGATATTTTCCAGCAAGTGGACCGGCCGGTTGATGTCCAGTTTTTCCACCAGTGGAGTAAAAGTTTCAGGACCTGCCGCTGCTGGAATCAGGAATAAACCGGTTTTGTTACTTACTTCGTTAAAGGTCATAAATTTATTAAATTCATTATAACCTGTCAGAAAGTTAACAATTTCGCTCTCGGTGCAGGATGAAAAATCAGGCATGGGTTCTGCTTTGATACTTTCAGCCAAGCCTCTGATAGTGGGTTGTTCATTGAGTAGTTTAGGTGAAACCCGGATATTGCTACGACTACAATGATGGTAAACTTTAAGTAAAAGTATTGAGTCCCCTCCCAATTCAAAGAAGCTGTCTAGTACTCCGACAGTATCTATACCCAATACCCTTTGCCAAATCTGGCACAACTCCTGCTCCAGTTCATTTTCTGGCGCAACATATTCAACCTTGCTAGTAAATTCTGGAAAGGGCAAGGCCACGCGATTTAATTTTCCGTTTATTGTTAGCGGCAATGTATCCAGGAAGGTAAAGGTGGAAGGCATCATATAATCAGGTAGGAATTCAGAAACAAAAGCTTTTAACTTGCTAGGGTCTGAACTTTTCTTTTCACTGAGGACGACATAGGCGGCAAGGTACTTATTCTTTTCGTGGATCCTATCAATTACCGCTACTTGCTGTACTTGAGGATGTTGGGCTAAGGCAGCTTCAATTTCACCCAGTTCAATACGATAACCTCGAATTTTTACCTGGGCATCATTTCGTCCAAGATACTCAAGTTCACCGTTAGGCAGCCAGCGGACTAAATCTCCAGTTTTATACAGCCGGTTTTTGATGTTTCCCTCTGATGCAATAAAAGGGTTCTCAATAAATCTCTCAGCCGTAAGTTCGGGCCTGTTAAGGTACCCTCTAGCCAACCCTGATCCGCCTACATATAGCTCCCCCGGAGCACCGATTGGTAAAGGTATTAATTTACTATTGAGTACATATGCCTTCATATCCTTTAATGGCCTACCGATATTGGAGTAAGCCGTATTATCGTCGGCTGTTAACTCTTTATAGGTCACGTGCACGGTCGTCTCTGTAATACCATACATATTTACCAGTCGAGTTGATTTATTACCATAGGTATCCCACCAACTTTTAAGTTGTTCAATATTTAGCTTGTCCCCTCCAAAAATCACCAATCGAAGTGCTTCAAGACATTCTCCAGTGATCCTTAATGTATCAACTAGTGCATAAAAGGCAGCTGGTGTTTGGTTTAATACTGTCACTTGCTCTTGCTGACACAAACGGACAAAAGTGGGTAGATCCTTTGTGATTTCTGTCGTTGGGATTACAAGTTTTCCACCTGTAGTCAAAGCGCCCCAAAGTTCCCAAACACTAAAATCGAAGGTATAAGCGTGGTAAAGTACCCAGTTATCGCTGTCATTGAAGCCGAAATCGGCCTGGGTTACCTGTAATAAGCGGATCACATTTTCATGAGTTTGTAATACCCCTTTAGGTTTGCCTGTAGTGCCAGAGGTATAAATCACATAAGCCAGATCCTGAGGTTTAACAGCGCTTACAGGCGCTTGTCTGTCGCTAGTAGCTTGATTTTCTAAGGTGTCCACATATACCAATTGGGGTATCAGTTCCAGTTCGCCAGAGAAAGCCGTGAAAGTGTGAGCATATTTTTTTCTGGTTATAACCAAGGAGGCCCCAGTATCTTGTAAAATGTACAAGCTTCGACTTTTGGGGTAGTCTGGAGAAATAGGTACATAAGTACCGCCGGCCTTGAGAATAGCTAGAATGCTAATTACCATTTCCAGGCTGCGATCAAGGAAAATGCCAATCAAAGTATCCGGTTCAAGTTGTTTTCCCTGTGCTGATAGATAATCAGCTTGTAGCTTTAGCGCCAGTTGGTTGGCTCTATTGTTTAGCTGTTGATAACTGAGAGTTTGTTGTTTAAATGATATTGCTGGTTTATCGGCAAAGGTCTTAACTCGTTCTTCAAATAGTTGATGAAGACATAGACTCTGAGATGAGCTTTGTGTGGTTTTGACCCAGTTATTTAATAAAGTTTGCTTCTCCTGCTTGCAAACCAAATTCATAGAAGCAATAGGCTGATGTACATCGGAAACCATCTGGGCCAATATTCTTTGATATAAATCAGCGAATCGCTTGATTGTATGCTCATCAAATAAGCTGATAGCAAAATTAAAGACACCGCTGAGATCAGGTTGCGAGTCATTAATATATAAACTCAAATCAAATTTTGCTGGAGAATACTCTTGATGGTGTTGAATGTCTTCTAGTAATTCTTCGCCAATAAAATCTAGCTGGTTTAGGTCGTTTAAGGATAGCTGGGTAAAAGAGGGATTTTTACTTTTTTCTACATTCGTCTGGACGCTTTCCAGACTAAACAGGACTTGAACTAAAGGGTGGCGGGAGGGGTCTCGTTCCACTTTAAGCAGTTTAACCAAGTGCTCAAAGGGGAGTTCCTGGTGAATTTTAGCTCCAAGAACCAATTGGTGAACTTTATCTATCCATTGTGCAATTGAAAAGCTTTCGTCTATTTCCCCCTCAATGCTAACAAATTAACAAAAAAGCCTATAACATTTTGGGTTTGTACATGGTGACGATTTTCTGACGGCGTACCGATAACCATGTCTTTCTGGCCGCTTAACGTCGAGAGCAACAAATAAAAACCGCTGAGCATTAAACAATACAGAGTTGTCTTCTGATCACGGGCCAATAATCTTAATTGTTGTGAAAGATGTGTATCTAATGAAAAATTGAATACCTGACCACGATAATCTTGCTGGGGCGGACGTGGTCTATCGGTGAACAAGTGTAACGAGCTGTATCCACCCAATTGCCCTAGCCAGTAATTTTCAAGGTTTCGTAGTTCTTTTCCCTGTAAAAATGTCTTTTGCCATACGGCATAATCACTATAGCAAATGTCTATCTGAGCAAGGTCGGGTGACTGCCCAAGACAATAGGATGAATAGGCTTGAGATAATTCGGTGAAGAAAATTTGTGCTGACCAGCCGTCAAATGCAATATGATGCCAAACAAAAAGAACAAACACTCCTTGGGGAGAATCAAATCGAATAACCCTTAACGGTATTTTTTCGCTTAAATCAAAGTTCTGCTCTATGGCTTCTTGTATCCCATTTAACAGATCAGTATTGTTATTTTTTGATAGACAACGAATAGTTAAAGGGCTATCAAGGACTTGCTGGTACGTATCACCATTTTCATGAAGGCGATAAACGGTGTTTAGTATTGGATGGCGCCTAACCATATACTGAATAGCATCTACTAAAGCGGGATAGTTAATATCATCAGATAGTCGAATCAGATGTGGGATATGATAGGCATTACTTCCTTGCTGCCACTGATGAATAAATAATAACCTCTCCTGGGCAAAACTAAGTTCAGATTTCTCTTCGGGTACAGAAAATATTATCCTATTGATGAAGTCACTTTTACTGTAAATGTGATTAAATTTTAACAAGCGGATTAATGATGACTTGTGTTCTTTGATTGACTCTAATAGATCGCTGTCTGACAAATCTTTTTTACTACTCAGGCGTAGCTGTTCTCCATCCAGCCAGATTGCGACTTGATTGTTTTTTATTTTGCTGATTAATTGATTCATTTTATTATCCCTATAAGACCATCTCAAATTCTTGAGTTTCATCCTGATTTGATACTGCGTCTTGCTGTAACGAGGTACTTAATTTTTCAATTGTTTGATTTGCAAATAACATTGCTAGTGGGATATCTATACCAATTATCTGGCGACTTTTGGCCCCAAGACTGATGGCTTTGATTGAATCTCCTCCGATACTGAAGTAGTTATCGCGGATACCAACCTGGCCCAATCCCAGGACCTGTTGCCAAACTTCGCACAATTGGCGTTCAAGTTGCGTACGTGGAGCCAGATAATCACTCTGGGAAACAAGCTTGGGAGTTGGCAAGGCCTTTTTATCCAGTTTGCCGCTTAAATTAAGTGGTACTTTATCAATCCAGCTAAAGCTTGCAGGAATCATATACTCGGGCAATACAGACACTAATGTTGCTTTTAATATATCAAGATCTTTGGAGTCCTCGGAATCTGGGACTAAATAGGCTGCCAAGTATTTTTGACTTTGATATTCGTGATCTGTCACTATCGCTTGCCTTACTCCATCTAGGTCATTTAAAGCCGCTTCGACTTCACCTAACTCAATACGGAAACCTCTAATTTTCACTTGCAAGTCATTGCGACCGATATAATCCAGCTCACCGCTGGGTAACCACCTGACCAGATCGCCAGTTTTGTAAAATTTGGTATAACCTCTGGCTTTATCTTCCTCACTGGCAAAGGGGTTTTCTATAAAGCGCTCTGCTGTCAGTTGAGGTTGATTCAAGTAACCCCGGGCAAGGCCGGCTCCACTTATATGCAACTCACCAATAGCCCCTATTCCTAATAACTGACCTGATTTATCGAGGACATAGCTTTTGTTATTGGCGATGGCCCTGCCTATCGGGATCTGGTTGTCTTCTGATTGAGGTGGACAATGATATTGATGGCTACTGATAGTCGTTTCTGTAGGTCCGTAGACATTAATGAGCTTATCCCCCAAATCACTGGCTAGCTTGGTTGAGGTCACTTCGCCACCCGAGATGACTCGCTTCAAGCCATGTTTTTCCCCAAGTTCCAATGCCAGAAGGAGACTAGATGGTGCATCCAGGTGAGTAATGGACTCTTGCTCAATTAGCCGCTCCAGACGGCTAAAAGACTGGATGTCGGCATCACCGGTAATCACTAGCCGAGAACCACTAAGTAATGCTATAAATATCTGCTCTATCGATGCATCAAAAGTGTAGTTAGCCAGTAATAATAAATTTTCACCAGAAGAAACTTGATACGTTTCTAGGTTATGTTGCATCAAATTTACGCAACTGTGATGCTCAATCATCACACCTTTAGGTGTGCCAGTGGTACCGGATGTATAAATCACATAAGCCAGATCGGATGTTGATGTCAGCGCAGGTAAATTATCCCCACTTATTGCTTCATTCAAAAGTAACTCTTGGGTTACACACACTATGGATTCTTGATGTTCAATACCGACGATTTTCCGGAGTTTATCTTCGTTACTCTCTCCCGTTAGGATCATCGGACATTGACTGTCAGCTAAGATATAACTCAGGCGCTGTTCAGGGTAATCAGGCGAAAGGGGCAAATAAGCTCCACCGGCTTTTAGTACTGCTAAAATAGCAATAACCATATCGATACCGCGCCCAAAATATAATGAAATAACGGTATCTGGAGTTATCGATTGTCCGTGAGCTGATTGATATTGTTTTGACAGGATGCGGGCCAAACGGTTGGCTCTTTTATTAAGTTGACTATAAGTAATCCGTTGCTGCTCAAAGATCAGTGAAATGTGATTTGGCGTTCGCAGGGCTTGCCGTTCAAATAAACCATGTAAGGTTTGTCCCTCAGGGAAGTCAATCCTTGTATCATTCCACTTACCCAGGATTAGTTGACGTTCAATTTCACTAACTCGTTCAATCTTTTCTAAACATAACTTAGGCGTTGCCAACATACTTGTGAGTAGGTGTTGATACAAGTTGGCAATGCGTATGATGGTCTTTTCATCAAATAGGCTGACTGCATAATTAAACGTTGCGGTAATTTCCTCGCAACCATCATTTAAAAATAAACTTAAATCGAAAATTGCCGGTGAATATAGAGAAGCTTCCCCATCGAGTTCAGAGGGTAAAAACGGGAAATCGTCATTAACACTTTCTTGCTGAACAAAGCTCTGTACACCGAACATGACTTGAAAGAGTGGATGGCGGGAGCTATCACGTTCAACATCAAGTGCCTCGAGCAGGCGTTCAAAAGGCAGTTCCTGATGCACTTTAGCCTGAGTAACGGTCTGATGCACCTGTGCTATCAAATCCTTTACAGTCATTTTAGTATCTAGAACAGTTCTCAATACTAGAGTGTTAACAAAAAAACCAATCAGGTCTTGAGTTTGGGCATGGTGACGATTATCTGAGGGTGTACCTACCAGGATATCTTCCTGCCCTGACAAGGTTGCGAGGCAAAGATAAAATCCAGTTAGTAATATGGTATATAAAGTAGTACCTTCAGATCTTGCAAAAGCGCGTAACTGCGCTGATGTATTTTCGTCTAGGACAAAGTGATAGTGCTTACCCCTTTGATCAGCCTTTGGCGGCCGTTGATGATCTAGTGGCAGTACCAAGGATTCGTAACCGGACAACGTTTTTTGCCAGTAATTCAGCAGATTTTCTAGAGTCTCACCTTTGAGATATTCTCGTTGCCAAACAGCATAATCATGATATTGGATTTCCAGCACCGGTAGTGATGCTTGCTGCCTTTCACAAATAGCATGATAGATTTGTGA
The DNA here is from genome assembly GCA_032615215.1 of Microbulbifer sp. MKSA007. NCBI lineage: Bacteria > Pseudomonadati > Pseudomonadota > Gammaproteobacteria > Cellvibrionales > Microbulbiferaceae > Microbulbifer > Microbulbifer sp. MKSA007. The sequence goes on from CP128433.1 coordinate 1,168,592, forward strand.
AAATTCTTTAATAAAAATGCCAGTAGACCAGCCATCAAAAGCAATATGATGCCAAAGGATCAACAAGTACCGTTGTTCGCCTAACTGGTACATATGTAAGCGGACGGCGCTCTCATGGCTTAGATCAAAGGGCCGATTATTTTCCCTAATCAGGGCAGTCTTCAATTGGGATTCATCTGTAAGCTGGTGCTTGTTTATTGCTATCTCCCTGGGCTGGACTTCTTGTAGGGTGACACCATTTTTGTCCGTGTAGTAGATGCTGTTTAGTATAGTGTGACGTCGTACTACCTCGCTTATTGCCCGCTCAATATTATTTAGCGATGCTTGAGGCCTGAGCCTAACTAAGTAGGGAATATGATATGCACTTGCCCCGGAATCAAATTTCTCGATAAAGAATAAACGCTCCTGGGAAAAAGACAGGGGATAAGGGCCGACTTTTGCTGAAGTAATTCTTAGCAGCGGCTTCTCCTCAAGCCCTTTGGAGAGGGCAGCAATATTTTTTTTCTCAAAGAGAGTTGCTAGGGATAGTTCAATACCTAATTCCCTGCGAATGGTAGCTATGAGTTGTACCGCATTGATCGAATGCCCACCGATTCGAAAAAAGTCATCCGCAATACCTACACGATCAAGTCCCAATATCTGCTGCCAGATCAGGCAGAGATTTTGTTCAAGACTTGTGCGGGGAGGGAGGTAGTTATCATTTATAATCAATTGTGGATTTGGTAACGCGCGATAGTCCAATTTTCCATTAGGGGTTAATGGCAATTTCTCCAACAAAGTATAGCTTTCAGGTACCATGTATCCCGGTAAATTAATAGATAGCATTTGCTTTAGGGTATCCGGTGAAATTTTCTCTCTTGCCTCTGGTACTATATAAGCAACTAATATTGTATTTTCTTCATGGTGAAAAGTGGTCACTAATGCTTGCTTTACTGCTTCGATTTCATGCAAGGCTGACTCGATTTCTCCTAATTCGATCCGGTAGCCCCGAATTTTAACTTGCTTACCAATTCGCTCAAGGTACTCCAAATTTCCGTCTGGTAACCAGCGCACTAAATCCCCAGTTTTATATAGCCGGTCATGTCCCCTTTCTCTATCTTCATCACTGACATAAGGATTATTAATAAAACTCTTAGCTGTCAGCTCTTCCTGATTAAGGTAGCCGCGAGCAATACCTGCACCGCCGATATATAGTTCCCCAGGAGACCCGACAGGTGCCGGTTGGCCATTTTTATCCAAAACATATAATTTTTTATTATGCAATGGGCTGCCAATAGGCAGTTTTCTCATCTTGGTATTTAAGTGACAGGCAGTAGCAAAAACAACCGTTTCAGTTGGCCCATAAACATGTGTAAACGAAATTTCAGGGTGGTCATTAACTAGCTGGTGTAAAGTTCCAGCATCGGCCTTTTCTCCGCCAAATAAAATATTATTTACCTTCAATCTATTTAATAGTCTCTCTTTGGTCAGGACACTCAGTAATGCAGTCGTGATAAAAAATGAATCAATATGATGGCTATTTAGATAATCTATTAAACTTATAGGGGACTGGATTACGTCCTGCGTAACGAGATGCATACTGCAGCCATTTAGCACACTGTAAAATAAGTCAAATACGAAACCATCAAAAGCATAGGAAGACAAACTGGCAATATTGGTCACCTTGGAGGCTTCCAAATAACGATTATTGCAAGCAAAAGCTGTTACTGCATTATGTTGCACTAAAACGCCTTTGGGCTTACCTGTTGTCCCTGACGTGTAAATCACATAGGCAAGATGATTGCTACTTGATGTTTCTGGTAAGTTATCGTGATGATATGCGGTGACTTCCTTTTTATCATCAACTACAAGGATTGATGGAACTTGGTACTTGCCAGCCTGGGATGCGGGTAGTGCCGATAAGCTCTGCTTATCACTTATTACCAGCGAGATTTGTGCATCTTCCAGTATAAATTTGATACGTGCTTGAGGGAGGTCCGGTGCAATTGGCACATAGGCCGCTCCAGCTTTCAGTACCGCCAAAATGGCAACAACCATATCTGCGCTACGTTGAAAACATAATCCTACTAGAGTGTCGGGCTCTATTGTCCTCGCTGTGCTGGCTTCATATTTATTTAAAAGTGCACGTGCGAGACGGTTGGACTTTTGATTAAGCTCCCGATAGCTTAGTCGGCATTGCTCAAAAACCAGGGCAATATGATCAGGTGTCCGGCTGACCTGCTGTTCAAATAGACCATGTATAGTGTTTCTGTCGGGATAATTAACCTGAGTATCATTCCACTGGTACAACATTTTCTGTCGATCAGCGGTACTTAGTTTTTCTATTTGTGCTATCGGAAAGTCTGGTCCAGAAAGGAGACCGGAAAGCATCCTTTGGTAAAGACTGGATATATGTGCTATAGATTCTTCATCAAAAAGACTTACCGCATAGTTAAACCCTGCGGTAATTTCATCGCCATAATCATTTAGCGATAAACTTAGATCAAATTTTGCCGGTACATATAAATTGCTTTCATCAATTAATTTTGTAGGAATAAAAGGTAATTTTTCGGTATCACTGATTTCCTGCCTGTTATTCTGTAGACCAAACATTACCTGGAATAAAGGATGGCGAGAATTATCTCGCTCTATCTTCAGTTCTTCAACTAGACGCTCAAATGGGAACTCCTGATGCACCTTAGCCGAAGTTACGACCTGGTGCACTATGGCTAATAGTTCTTTTATCAACATTTCGGGCTTGATTACAACACGCAAAGCCAGGGGGTTAACAAAAAAACCGATCAAATTTTGAGTCTGGGAATGATGACGATTATCTGACGGTGTGCCCACCAAAATATCTTCTTGCCCAGACAGGGTTGTCAGGCATAGGTAGAATCCACTGAGAAGTACAGTATATAGAGAGATTCCTTGATCTCTTGCTAATCTTCGTAACTGTGCTGAGGTTTGACTACCTAGAGTGAACCGATGGTATTTACCTCGGTGATCAGCCACTATGGGCCTGGGGTAATCAAGTGGTAAAGCCAAAGATTCATATCCGGACAAACGTTGTTGCCAATACTGTAGCTGCTTCTCTAGCTGCTCTCCTTGCAGATAGTCATGTTGCCAGGCAGCATAATCACGATATTGAATATCCAGTTCGGGTAGGAGAGCTTCTCGCTTTTGACATATAGCTTGGTAAATTTCTGAAAGCTCTTTGATGAAAATCCCGCTAGACCAGCCATCAAAGGCGATGTGGTGCCAGAGTATTAGTAGGTAATCTACTTCCCCTAATTGAAATATATGAAGTCGAACTGCCCCTTCCTTTTCAAGGTCAAAGGAACGCATACACTCTTTTCTAACTAAGAGCGTCAATTGTTTTTTGTCCGCAGCTTTGTGCATTTGTAAAGTGACAGGAGTAGATAGTACCTCTTGCCGACTAATTCCGGTGTTATCGGTATAATAGACACTGTTAAGCACAGTATGTCTACGAATCACAGCGTTTAGTGCTTTTTCAAGCTTATCCAGCGATGTCTTTGGCTTTAGTCGGGTAAGATAAGGTATATGATAGGCACTGCTTCCAGATTCAAATTGCTCAATAAATAGAAGTCTTTCCTGAGCAAAAGATAGTGGAAATGCGGTTGCATTTGAGCGCGGGATTGTCAACAACTTTTGTTTTTCTATTCCCGAAATCAGAGTGGCTATATTTTTTCGCTCGAACAATTCTTCCAGTGAAACTTCTATAGCCAGTTCTCGACGAATAGTAGCGGTTAGCTGAACTGCATTAATTGAATGGCCACCTATACGGAAAAAGTCATCCTTAACGCCTATGTTTTCCAGTCCCAGTACACGTTGCCAGATCTGACACATCTGACTCTCTAGTTCGGTTCGGGGTGCAAGGTAGTTATTCTTAGAAATTAGTTCCGGGGTGGGTAAAGCACGATAGTCTACTTTACCGTTGGTGGTTAGCGGGATCTGATCCAGGTAAGTATAGCTCTCCGGCAACATATACTCAGGTAAGCTAAGAGCCAATGTGTCCCGTAAGGCTTCTGATGAAATATCTTGTGCTAGACAAGGTACTATATAGGCTATTAGCAGGGTACTACCCTGATGATGATAAGTTGTCACCAGTGCCTGTTTTACTGATTCTACGTTGGTGAGCGCAGTTTCAATTTCCCCTAACTCAATTCGGTAACCCCGAATTTTAACCTGCTGTCCTATACGTTCCAGATATTCCAAGTTTCCGTTGGGTAACCAGCGCACCAAATCGCCGGTTTTATATAAGCGATCATACCCCCTGCTTTTATCTTCATTATTGGCAAAAGGGTTATTGATAAAATTCTGTGCTGTCAGTGCTTTCTGGTTGAGATAGCCTCGGGCGACTCCTGCTCCACAGATATATAATTCCCCTGGAGCCCCGATGGGTACCGGACAACCTTTTTTATTAAGTACGTAAGCCTTAACATTATTGATAGGGCGACCTATACATCGATTATTATTTTGCTGATAAAAGTTCAGACTTTGAATGGCTGTTACCGTAGCTTCAGTTGGTCCGTATTCATTAATAAGCTTGTCTTTCCAAATATTTACCAACTCTGGTGAACAAGGTTCACCGCCAAATACTACTCTTTTTATTTGCTGTTTGTTTTTGATATCACCTAAAGTCAATAGATGAGAAGGAGATGCTACCAAGTGTGTAACCTGATGTTTGGCTATTAAGCCGATGATTTTTTCCGGTTGTTTTAATATTCCTCTTTCGGGTAATATCAACCTCCCACCATTCAACAGAGCCAAATAAAAGGGCTCAACTGAAGCGTCAAAAACATAAGACAACAGCCAAAGCACACGTTCTTGATTGTCAAAATTAAATGCTTCGCTTTGTGCTTTAATTAGATTGACAACGGATTTATGCTCTACCATTACTCCTTTAGGAGTACCGCTTGTGCCTGAGGTATAGATTAGATACGCCAGGTTGTTTCCTTGCGAACCATGACTTAGGTTTTCGATAGAATACGGCGCAGTTTCTACTTGGTTATCTACTGCAAGTAATAAAGGTGGAGTAGGGATTTCCTTGAGTAAAGAGCGGAGTTTATCAAGCTTGAAACTTTGACTTAATACCAGGGCAGATTTACTGTCTTCTAATTGAAATTTCAGACGTTTTTGAGGTGCATCACAGGCAAGGGGAAGGTAAGCTGCGCCGGCTTTTAGCACAGCTAATATCCCTATAGCCATTTCCAGGCTTTGTTCAAAATATAAGGCAACGATAGTATCGGGTCTTATCGTATTTCGGTGTTTATCTTGATAGTTATGCTGTATTGCCCTTGCTAGTTGATTAGCTTTTTCATTTAACTCTTGGTAAGTTAATTGTTGTTCTTCAAAACTAACCGCGATTGAATCATGATTTATTAGGGCTTGAGTTTCAAATAGATGTGATAAACTTAGCTCATTACCACCATGTGAGCTTGTCTGATTCCAATCAATTAAAACTTTTTGGCGATCTCTATCTGACAAACTATCAAAAGTATTGATAGATCGTGAGGGCTGCTCCAGCATCTGTACCAAAAATTTTTGATAGATTCCACTGGCACGGATAATGCTTTCCTCATCAAATAGACTTACTGCATAACTAAACATACCTTTTATCTGGTTCCCACTGTCATCGAGAGTCAGGCGTAAATCCGCTTTTGCAGGCGAATATAATGGGTTTTGAGGATCTGTTTCTACCGGGGTAAACGGCAATTCATATAGGTTTGTCAAACCAAAACTTTGTACCGTAAACATTACCTGAAACAATGGATGGCGGGACAAATCCCTTTCCACTTCCAGTGTGTCAATGAGAGACTCAAATGGTAGATCTTGGTGAGTTTTAGCCGCAGAGACTACCTGATGTACTTGCCTGATTAATTCATCAGCTGTTATATCTGCATTTAACTTTACTCGTAGCGCCAGCGAGTTGACAAAAAAGCCAATTACGTCTTGGGTCTGGGCATGATGACGATTATCTGACGGAGTACCTATCAGGATATCTTCTTGCCCTGATAGGCTAGACAGTGTTGCAAAAAAAGCACTGAGGAGGACGGTATATAGAGTAGTTTCCCTTGATTGGGCATAGTGCCGTAACTTCAGGGATAGTTCAGCCTCTAACGTAAAGTAGATATTTTTTCCTCGGTAATCCATTTTTTGGGACGAGGACGATCTGTTGGTAAAATTAAAAGTTCATAACCGTATAGGGTATTATGCCAGAAAGACTTTAACTTGGAGAGATTCTCCCCATTTAGATAATCCCTTTGCCATTGGGCGTAATCGCTATATTGGATGGATAGGTCTGGTAAGCCTATTTCCTGGCTATTAAGTAAAGACTGGTAGATGTTAGATAATTCCCGTAAGAAAATATCCATTGACCAGCCATCAAACGCAATATGATGCCACATAATTAGCAAATACAGCTTTTTATTGGCCTCATAATATTTCAGACGCATTGGTGGATCTTGTGACAGATCGAAGGGGCGCACTATCTCATCTTTTACCGCCGGTAGTAACTTTTCTTCTGTGTTTAAGTGGTTTGTCGAAATTTTAACAGGGCCAGATAATATCTGGCTGATATTCCGGTTATCAGACTCAATATAGACTGAATTGAGCACGGGATGACGTATTGCCAAATGTGTAAAAGCACTTTGTAGAATATCTAATCGGGCATCTTGGTCCAATTGCACTAAATATGGAATGTGATATGCACAGGTTTCAGGCTCTAACCGTTCAATAAATAATAGTCGCTCCTGAGCAAAAGACAGACGGTATTGCAAGAGTTCCTCAAGCCTAAAAAATTTTTTCTGTGAGTCAATTTCTCTTCTTTGTAAATACTTAACTAACTGAGGCTTTTCTGCTTTCAATCGTGTTAGCAGTTCTTTCGGTATTTCATCACCGCTACTTGCCAATTTAAGAATATCTCCACTGACCCATACAGCCAGGTTATTTTTTTTGAGCTCTTTTAATAACGCTAACATCAACTAAATCTCCATTACTAACTGATTATTAGCTGTAGGCTTATCAGCCAGCTTGGGAATGACCATGCTTTGTTGGTTTTTTAATGCAAGTGCTAATCTGGCAACGGTGCTGTGCTCTAATAATAGGCGTAAGGGAATATCTATCCCGTTTAACTTTCGGCTGACAGCTGTGAGCTTTACTGCATTGATAGAATTGCCACCGATACGAAAGAAGTTATCCTCAATCCCGACCTTGTCCAGCTTCAAGACTTCTTGCCAAACTGTACATAAATGTCGTTCAAGCTCATTTCTTGGTGCTTCGTAATTATGCTGGGTGACCATTTCTGGCTCAGGTAACAGATTGGGGTCAAATTTTCCATTGATATTAAGGGGGATGACATCTATTAAATTATATGAATCAGGCACCATATAATTTGGTAGGCTCGACTGTAGAAATGACTTTATTGCGTCGCAATCCAGTACTACATCATGTGTTGAAACCAAATAGGCTGCCAAGACTTGATTACCCTTTAACTCCCGTTTAATAACAACTGCCTGTTTTATTTCAGGGTGAGTGCACAAGATGTTTTCGATTTCGCTTGTTTCTATTCGATAACCACGGATTTTTATTTGGCTGTCGTTACGGCCAAAATACTCTAGAGAACCGTCAGGTAACCAGCGGACTAAATCACCAGTTTTATATAATCTATCGTAACCTCTATCGAGATCTTCCTGTGTTGCAAAATAGTTGGGAATAAATCGCTGTTGCGTTAAGGTTTCTCTATTTAAATATCCGCGAGCCAGGCAAGCTCCACCTATATATAATTCGCCAATAACACCAACAGGTGAATAATGTCCATATTCATTTAATACATAAAGCCTCACATTATCGATTGGTTTTCCTATGTTTATTTGGTCAGGCTTCTCTATTTTTTGTTGTGTCACACATACCGTGGCCTCTGTCGGGCCATATTCATTAAATGTGAACTCGGCAGGCAATACTGCTAATGGACTTAAATTGTCACCACCTGTGTGGACTAATGTTAATGTGGAATTTCTTAGTTCTTCTGCAATTTCATTGAGTATTGCAGTTGGAATAAATGCTTGGTTAATATTATTCTCAGTGATATATGAAATTAGCCTTTCACTCTCAACTCTACATTCATCCGAAGCAATATGGAGTTCCGAGCCAGATAAAAGTGCTGGAAATATTTCAAAAACACTGGCATCAAAAACATAGTTGGAGAACTGTAAGATCCGTTTTTCAGTATTCAACTGATGACTTTTGATCATATATTGAGTCAGATTTACTACGCTTTGATGCTCTATCATCACCCCCTTGGGTTTTCCTGTAGTGCCGGAGGTGTAAATCACATATGCAAGAGCTCTGGGATCTAGCTTAATGGCGGGAGATGCTGACGATTGAGTGGATAGCAATTCAGGTATATCAACAGAAATAAGTAATGGAACATTTTTAAATTCTGATAGTTTTTTATCAATAGCAGTAAAGTGGTGCCGTTGCGTCAAAATAATCGGAGCTTGACTGTCTTTAAAAATAAATTGAGTACGTTGCTCTGGGTATTCTGGAGAGATGGGTAAATAGGCTCCGCCAACTTTTAAAACGGCTAACATACTAATAATCATTTCCAGGCTGCGATCTAAATACAACGCTACTATTGTATCTGCCATTAACTCATGGCCGGTTTGAGCTCGATACTGAGTGAGAATAACCTGGGCAAGTTGATTAGCCTTCTTATTAAGCTCCTGATAGCTGATAACACTATCCTGATATACCAGGGCTGTATTTTGGGGGGCTTTACTTACCTGGGATTCAAATAATTCAACCAAAGTTCTGGTCGCTGAATATTCGGTATCGGTATTATTCCATCTGGCAATTTGTTGATTCAATTTAGTATCAGCTATCACTAAATCCGATATTTTACTGGCATCCCCCTGCAGGATTTGTGTCATTACAGACTTAAATGAGGCCATCATATTCTGAATAAACCAAGGGGCATGTCGTTCCTGATTGAACTCCCATAGTACGGTAACGGGATCACCACTGCCTTCCTGCCCCATCCTCGGGATAACCACAATATTTAAATCGAATTTTGCGGATTTGCTGCCGATGGCTTCGACCAATTGTATCTCTGAGATGCCAGGTAATGTCATTTTCGGTAAGGGAGAATCATGAAAACTAAAGCAGACCTGAAATAACGGATTTAGTCCTTTGATGCGTTCAGGATTTACCAAATCAACAACAGTTTCAAATGGAAGTTCCTGATTTTTTTGTATTTCTTGTATCGTATCAAAGCAGGTATGAATAAAATTATTAATTCCTTGTTTTGAGTTTTGTTTTATTCTTGCAACATTGGTTGCCACCATCATTCCGATAGTATTTTCTACTCCTTGATAATTACGGTTCGCAGTACCAGTGCCGACGCAAATATCGGTATCGCCGGAGTACCGAGATAATACTAAGTTGACGGCCGCCAACATAAAGGAAAATGGCGTTACTCCCTGTTTCTGACAATAATTTTGTATTTCATGCCAGAAATTCCGAGGGATCTTCATTTTTTTAGTATCTCCTCCCTTTAAATCTCCTGCGGCGGTCTGAGGTAAATTGATTTTAGTTGGGGCATCTTTGAGTTTTTTATACCAGAATAGCTTCTGTTTTTCAGCTGCTTCGCTCGTTAGCCAATTGTTTTGAAAAACAGCAAAGTCGGCGTACTGCCCAACATGATTAAGAGTTGTTTTTTTCTGCCCTCGAGTCTTTGCTTATAGCAGGAGAATAAATGCTCAAGAAATATATTTGAGGACCAGCCATCATGGACAAGGTGGTATTCAATGTGAACAAGAATATGTTCTTTGTCTGTTAATTTTACTAATCCCCAGCGTACCAAAGGTAGTTGGGTAATGTCGAATACCTGATTCAGTCCTTCTGCTATTAAATAGTCAACTTGCTGTTGAGCCTGTTGATAATTCATGGAACTAAAATCATATCTGGCTATCTCAACTTGGTAGCTTTCATGGATGTATTGGCAGGGTTCCTCCAAAGAATAGGACGTTCGGTAAATCTCATGTGCATCGACTACATCCTGGATAGAGTGAGCAAGAATGTCTGGATCGATTTCACCTTTTAGAATCAACTTACTCTTTGCATGATATGCTCTATTTCCTGGGTTGGATTTTGTCAAAAACCATATGGCTCGCTGCTGTGAGGATAAAGGTGAAATAGTCCGATATTTATTATCCCTGGTGTTGATACTGAAACTTTGCTGGCAGCGAGGTAATTGCTGCCAGATATTTTCAGGTGTGCGCTCTGTATAAATTAACTCAACTGGAATATTTACAGATGCTTCTCTGGCGAGTTTTGAACATAATCGAATAGCTGAGATTGAGTCGCCACCAGCGGCAAAGAAGTCTTCTTTCCATGCCAAAGGTAACGCTGTGTATTTACTTATCAAGACTAGAAACGTCGCCTGTTCAGAATTAAGATTCACATCCATCATCGCAGATGGATCGTGTGTTGCCATAGATAATAAAATCGATTTATCTATTTTTCCATTCTCTGTCAGCGGAAGCTCAGGTAGAATTAGAAAATGCTCAGGTACCATGTGAAGTGGCAAATGTGCCTTTAGGTGTGATTCGAGCTGTTGTATATCCAACGAGAATTCTTGCTTGAGTACTGCATATGCATACAGCGATTTTTTGTTTCCTGTATCGCTTGCAAGTACGCATGCCAAGGCAATGCCATTTAGAGTTTTTAGGCAATTTTCAATTTCCGAAAGCTCTATTCGGTGGCCTCGTATTTTTACTTGCGAGTCATTCCTACCTATAAACTCAAATTCGTCTCCTTGGAGACGTCGAACTAAATCTCCTGTTTGGTATATGCGTTTATATCCGTCGCGGCTAATTTTCGATGGTAGTAAACTACCGCTGATAAATTTTTCGGCTGTTAATTCTGGTTTTCTCCAGTAGCCACGGGCAATGCCTGTACCGCCAAGATATAGTTCCCCAATATCTCCGATGGCCACCTGCTGTAAATTGCTATCCAACACCCAAGCTTTAGTATTCTTTAACGCTTTGCCGATATTGTTTGCCGAATCCCCATGCGTAAAAAGGTGTGCGGTAGCGCACACAGTAGTCTCTGTTGGTCCATAGGCATTGAAAATCTTGCTTTGCTTGTTGAGCTTTTGCATCATATTAATGGATGGTGCTTCACCGGCAACAACAATGCTTTGCAAGGAGTGAAGTTTTTCTTCGGGTAACAACGCTAATAGTGATGGTGGTAAAGTGGCAAACTGTATTTGATTGTCTCGGATTAAGTTTGCAAGTTTATTGTGGTCTTTACGTTCTTCTTCATTAGCAATATAAATCGTTTGGCCCAAAAATAGACTGGCAAATATCTCGAATACACTGGCATCAAAAACATAAGATGCAAACTGTAAAGTCCTTTGAAAATTTTCCAGTGAAAACCTTTCAATTTGCGCCGAAGCGAGGTGAAGAATATTCTGATGAGTGATCATAACCCCCTTAGGCTTGCCCGTTGTTCCAGATGTGTATAGTACGTAGGCAAGATCATTAAGGCAGTTCTGATTTACTTCCTCCAATGAAGGGCTGGTTTTAATAGTATCTTTATCGTCAGAAATGAGTAAGATTGGCGAGTTATGATTTGAGTTTAGCCAGCTTGTCAGTTGAAATTTATGATGAGCCTGAGTTACAACCACTTTGGTTTTGGTATCCTGAAAAATGTATAATGCTCTCTCCCGTGGATACTCTGTAGAGATTGGAACATAGGCAGCACCAGCCTTTATTACTGCCAGCATGGCAATTACCATGTCCAAGCCTCGATCTAAATACAGTGCAACTAAATTTTCTTTTGAGTTGTCTTCTTTAGCTAGCGCCTGGCTGATTAAGGTTGAAAGTGATTTTGAGCGCTCATCAAGCTCTTGATAACTAATACTAATCCCTTGATATATGAGAGCTGTTTTATTTGGGTTTATATTGATTTGCTTTTCTAAGCAGCTATAGACGGATCGTGCTTTTGAATTGAAATTCTCACTTTTGATATTCTGTGAGTTAACGATTTCATTGATTTCCATCATCAGTATTCCATTTTTATTTTTTATTAACGATCATTGTAAAAAGTGATAGCTTTGGTTGTTGTCTGGTTTATACCCTTCTTGGATGACCTTTCATATGTTGTGAATATGAAATTTTATTATTTATTCTGTAAGTGATGTGCGTCTTGAATTAGTAGTTATTTTTAAGTTTTCAAGTTAGTAAATTATATTTTGTTAAGAGGGTTAGGGTAGGTGACTGAATTAATATCGTGTAATGAAGATCAAAAGGTTTTAGCTGTGGAAAATGATTCTCTATAGCTGGCTTATAATGAAAAGGCTGGCGGGATGTGTGTTGTTTAGATTGAAATTTATTATGTTTCGTCTGCCAATGTTGAAGCATTGGTGAGGTGGTAAATGTGGCTAAGTTGTTAGAATAATTTGCATTTTTCATAGTGCCAACTTCCGTGCATGTCTGTCACTACAATACTGCGCTGGGAAGTTATCAAAAATGTTTTTGTGCATCAACAAAAAGGTACTTGCAATATTGGTAGCAGATTTTATGGCGATTATTTATTTGATAGGAGTCTGATGGGGACGGTTTTTGTTTTTTGTGATTGCGCTTTTTTCAGTTCGGAAGCGTGTAAATAGTTCGTTTTTTCTCTGATTTTAAATTTGTAGGGGGAGGTTGTTGTTTGTGTGTTCGATGTTTTTATGATGATTTCAGGTAAATTTTTTGGAGTGTTGTTGTTGGGGGTTTTAAAGTGGGTTGGGGTTGAGAATTATTTTGATTGGCTTTTCTTTTATAGTAGCGTTGGCTGTATGGGTGGTAATTCTAATTAAGAAGTTTGTTCGTGTTTTATCGATGTTTTCTAGATATATGAAATGTTAACTTTAAATAAAGTTTGCAGTCGTTGCTGTGAGGAGTGAAGTTAGGGTTTTTGGGGATATGTATTTTAGATTGTTCGGTAATGAAGTTTTGGCGCTGTATGAACGATTCTCTATCTTGATGGCATAGGGATTGCTAGCGACATAGTATATGCTCAAACTGAGCGTAAGCAGTTAATCAAAGATAGGGATGTGGAGCATATATATGAGAATTTAAAATAAATTATTCGATTAGATATCGGGGGGGATATGAGTGAGATATTCAATAGTCGATATCAATATAATTTATTTGAATTAAGTTGTTGCAATTTGGTGTGTTTATCGATGTTTTTTGAAAAGAGAACCTTCTAAAATTTCAGTTTCTGAAGAAATTATTTAAGAGGTTCTCTTTTACTAGTTGCAGTAGTAGTTAGTTTAATTTATTCATACATCTAGGTCCCTTCCGCGCAGCATTAAAGCGGTCACGCAAGCGCTCAATCATCGCTGAGCGCGCAGCATCGTGGTTTATACCCATAACCACATTTACTGCCAAGCCCTCACCGGTCTCAGAAAAAGTAGTCTTCCCTACTGTTGGGTCAAAGGTAATCGGATCATAAGGTGTTGTGCTATCGGCTAGGCCTGCATCTAGTTGATCGACGGTGATATAGCCGGGCACTAATTCCATTTCCAAGGTTTCAGGCTCCAGTAGTACCAGCGCAGCAATAATATCCCACAGGCGAATAACGGCATCCATGGCGAAGTCACCATTACCCTGGAAATCTCCACCCTCAAATTCACGAATGGAACTGAGGAGTTGGGAGGTGTAGCAGGCTTCCGGAGTTGCGCGGCGCTCTGCGAGGGCTTCGATGGTGCTGCCTTGTACTTTGGCCATATCGGTTGAGTTGGTCGGAACCAGATAGGTTTCAATATTATTTTTACTCAGGGCGTCGAAGGCCCATTGTGCGCTCAGTGGGTCGAGCAGAATATTGAATTCCTGATGGGTACTGAAGTCGCTGTCACAGCCAAAGCTGGGGTGGGAGAAAATATTACCGCCCAGATTTCTAGATTTATCGCCAAAGCAGGCTGCTTCGTGATTCTCAGTAAACGGCTCATAATTCTCAAAGCCACCACCCATCATAATAACGCGGTCAATTTTAGCTAGCTGCTCTTCGTTGGCTTTGCCAAGTACCCGGGCCAGGGTGGTGAGTTTGCCGGTGTTGAAAACTACTGGGCGTTGCTCCAGGTTATCCATCGTTTCCAGGATAATGTCTTCGGCCAGCTCAAAATTGAAGGAGACACCATTGTTACCTTGGTAGCGGTAGTGCTCCTGTTTTGCGCGCGGGATTAGGTGGTCAGTTCCATACAAGGTGGAGCCGTTGTCACGCCAGGGGCCGGGTACATACTGGCCGTAGAGATTGATACCCATGGCGTTGCGGCGCTCCAGGTTCCAGGTGCCGGTGGAGAAATCGGAGGAGTTGGGTAGTTGGTAGTCTTCTCTGCCGAGAACGGCCTTATCGTCATTCACTGGAGATACTGAAGCTTTGCCGTTTGCGCCGTAGGCGACTTCTTCTGTGGCAAAATAGGCTCCGCGAATAACCTGGGTATCGTTATTTCCCAGCCATTCGAGGATGTTGTAAACAGTGTTGGCCCCGTGCGCTACGGTATTGAAAGAGTCCTCAACGACAGCCAGCTCCAGGGTATAGCGTGGGTCTTTGGCGATTAGCATCAGTGCTACGGCATCGTCAAAGTTATTGAAGTCGCCAATCCAGATAATGGGTTGGGCGTTCTCGATCTTGATGGCCTGGTGTGGTTTCTTGCTGTGAGGTCCGCTATCCGCATTGCAAGAAGCCAATGTGGTTAGGCTGCCCAGTACCAGAGCTCCTACAGAGAACCAGTGTTTTAATTTCATTTATCCTTCCCTAAATATTCGAGTGGTTTTACTCGGCAATCCAATAGCTCCTCCCTGATCTACTCGATTGCCACCTTGTAGCACCGTTTGTTGTATGAGTTAACGGTATTACACAGGTGTGAGCCGGAACATGGCCGGCAGCGATACTTCCCTGTAGCGCTTTGTCTGAAAGCTGTTTAAATCAGCCTTCAATAAATGGCTTTAAATTTCGTAATAGCTGTTGCTCCAGGGGTTCACTACCGCTAATTCCCATACCTGTCAGTTTTGATTTATCCAGCTGGCAATTGTAAGGGCGTGGCACTGTAAAATTGGGTTCACTTTCAGCGCTCAGGTGTTCGGCATTCAGGTTGCAAGCCTTGGCAATAATGTGTGCGAGTTCGTAGCGTGTGCAGGCCGTATCGCCACTCCACTGGTAAATGCCTTCAAAATTCATACCACTACGAATTTTTAGCAGGCATTGCTCCAGTACTTCAGCCACTTCCTCAACACTGGTGGGAAAACGAATAGCCCAGTGATCCAACGTGACTGGCTTTTGCTCGCGCAAAGTATCCAGTAGGGCGGTGATACCGGATTCCTCCAGATAGGCAACGGGCCCGAATAACCAGGGCAACCTCAATACCCAGTGGTTGCCGTTATTCAGTACCGCCTCTTCCCCTGCCAATTTACTGCGGCCATAGAAGTTAACCGGGTTGGGATTGTCATCAGCTTTGTAGGGCGGGGTGCTGCCATCAAAAACATAGTCGGTGCTGATATACACTAATTGTGTATCGTTTTCGTTACAGTATTTCGCCAGGAATTCTGTGCTGCTGACATTGAGCTGCCAGGCGGTGTCGGGGCTGTCGGCGCAGCGATCAGGCCAGCGCTCGGCGGCGCAGTGAATGACAATATCGGGATTAACCTGTTGCAGGCAGGTCTTTACCGCTTCGCTATCGGACAAGTCCAGGCGAATTAAATTTTCTCCCGCGCGGGAAAAGGCGGTACCGGTAACAGAAAAAACCGGATTGTTGGAAAGCTGTTTAAATACACTGCGCCCCAATAGGCCGGAGGCGCCGGTAATCAGTATTTTCACGGGTGATTTCCTTTTGTCAGGCTGGCGGGAAACGTGTGGCCTGAGTGGGATAAAAGATGGTGCAGGATGGTTGGGTAGGCCACAACTGAAGGCCGCCTACCCGGGTGCTGCCCGGTTTGCCTATCTGAAAAGTTACAGAAGGTGATACCGGGCTGGAGCAATTTACATCTGCTCCATCACTTCAATGCCAAGCAGGTCGAGGCCAGTAGCGATAGTGCTGGCCACTAGATTACATAATTGTAAGCGGCTGTGCTTCTGCTGTTCACTTACGCCTTCTTTCAGTACTGGGCAGGCTTCGTAGAAGCTCATATAGGCACTCGCCAGTTCGTACAAGTAGGTGCAGAGTACGTGCGGGAAGGTATCTTTGGCTACCTGGTCCAGTACTTCGCCAAATTGGCTTAGTTTAATTGCCAGGGAGCGTTCCTGTGGGCTTTCCAGTTGGATATCGCCCTTGAGCTCACTCGGCTCAATACCGGCTTTACGGAAAATACTGCGTACGCGGGTGTAAGCATACTGTAGGTAGGGGGCGGTATTGCCCTCAAAGCTCAGCATGGATTCCCAGCTGAAGATGTAATCGTTAGTGCGGGTCTTGCTTAGGTCCGCATATTTCACCGCGCCGATGCCCACCTTGCGCGCGATTTCTGCACAGGTTTTTGCATCCAGCTCCGGGTTTTTCTCAGCCACCAGTTTCTCTGCACGCTCTACTGCTTCATCCAGGAGGGCTGCCAGTTTTACGGTGCCGCCGGTGCGGGTCTTAAATGGTTTACCGTCGTCGCCCATCATGGTGCCAAAAGCGCAATGCTCAAGAGAAACCGACTCTGGCAGGAAGCTCGCTTTGCGTGAGGCGACAAAGGCCTGCTGTAGGTGCAGGGATTGGCGAGCATCAACAACATATAGGATACGGTCGGCACTGAGTTGGTTGGCGCGGTAGCGGATAGCGGCCAGGTCGGTGGTGGCATATAGGTAGCCGCCGCCTTTCTTCTGGATAATCATCGGGCTGGGGTTGCCTTCCTTATCGGCCATCTCTTCCAGGAAAACTACGATCGCGCCCTGGTCTTCAACGGCGATTCCATTATCCAGCAGCTCTTTTACCAGCACCGGCAGATCATCGTTGTACTGGCTTTCAGCGTAAACGTCTTCCTGTTTGAGGGTGACATTCAGCTTGGAGTAGATTTCTTCGCAGTGGCTGATAGAGATATCAATAAACTGCTTCCACAGTTTCAGGCACTGCTCATCTCCGCCTTGCAGTTTTACAACGTATTCACGGGCGCGATCGGCAAAGCCCTCTTCGTCATCAAAGCGAACCTTGGCTTCGCGGTAGAAGACTTCCAGATCGGCCAGTGCCACTTCTGCATCACTGTCTGCCAGCTTGTCGGAAAGGTGTGCCAGCAACATGCCGAATTGGGTGCCCCAGTCGCCCATATGATTTTGGCGAACTACTTTGTGCCCCTGGAACTCCAGCAGTCGTGCCAGGGCATCACCGATAATGGTGGTGCGCAGGTGGCCTACGTGCATTTCTTTGGCCAGGTTGGGATGGGAATAGTCGATGACTACGGTCTTGGGCTCTTCAACCGAGGCGATATTCAGGCGCTTATCGCCTTGGGCGGACAATAGTTGCTGGCTCAGCCACTGTTCACTCAGATGGATGTTTAAGAAGCCAGGGCCTGCGATCTCGACCTTTTCGATCATATCGCCTTTATCCAGCTGCTCAAGGATCTTGCCAGCCAGCTCGCGCGGGTTGGTGCCCATGCGCTTGGCAGCGCCCATAGCGCCGTTGGCCTGGTAGTCGCCAAACCCGGCCTTTTTCGCAGGTGCCACAATCGGGCCGCATTCTTCGGGGATACCGGCGGCGAGCATGGCGGCCTGGAATTTGTCGGTGAGGAGCTGGCGAATATTCATAGAGTGAAGTGCTGTCTTAAATTCGTGGAAACGCCGAATTTTAATGGGCGGTGGCGGCTTTGCAACCAGCGTTGGCAAAGGAGTTGGTCCGGAGTGCTCGAAATCTCGACTTGGGTGTCCAGACGAGGAGGTTCTCGGTGGTATGATGCCGCCAAATTATGGAGGTACCGTGAGTTCTACCACACTTTATTGGCACGATTATGAAACCTGGGGTACAGACCCGGGTGCCGACAAGCCGGCGCAGTTTGCCGGTATCAGGACCGACGAAGAACTGAATATCGTCGGCGAGCCATTGATGATTTACTGTCGCCCTTCAGTGGATTGCCTGCCACAGCCGATGGCGAGCCTGGTGACTGGCATTAGCCCGCAGAAAGCCCTGGCCAATGGAGTGCCGGAAATAGAGTTTATCCAGCGCATCCTCGCCGAACTGGGTGCGCCGGGCACCTGTGGGGTGGGCTACAACAGCTTGCGTTTTGATGACGAGGTAACTCGCTACACCCTTTATCGTAATCTGCTCGATCCCTATGAGCGGGAATGGCGCTCCGGCAACAGCCGTTGGGACATTATTGACATGGTGCGCCTCACCTACGCCCTGCGCCCAGAGGGAATCCAGTGGCCCACCCGTGAGGACGGTGCGCCGTCCTTCCGCCTGGAAGAATTGACCGCTGCCAATGGGATCTCCCACGAGGGCGCCCACGATGCGCTGTCGGATGTGCACGCCACCATTGATATGGCGAGGCTGATCCGCAAACAGCAACCAAAGCTTTACGATTATGTGTTCCGCCTGCGTCGCAAGCAGGAGGCCGCCAAGATGATCGATATGCGCGAGCGCCGTCCGCTATTGCATATTTCCGGCAAGGTCTCTGCTAATCATGGTCACTTGACCTATGTGATGCCCTTGGCCAGTCACCCGGTTAACCGCAATGCGGTTATTGTTGCCAACCTGGCAATGGACCCCGAGCCATTACTCAGCCTGGATGCAGACACTCTGCGAGAGCGCCTGTACACCTCTCGCGACAAGCTGGGTGAGGGTGAGTTGCCGGTAGGGCTGAAACTGGTGCATTTGAACAAGTGCCCGGTATTGGCGCCTGCAAATATGCTGGATGACAAGCGCGCCACTGAGCTGGGTATCGATCGCACAACCTGTGAGGCGAACTGGCAGAAGCTCAAAGATATCGATTTGACAGAAAAGCTGCACAACGTATTCCTGGATCGGGAATTCCCTGAGAGAGATGTGGAAGCGGACCTTTACGGTGGATTCCTCAGCGACTCTGACCGCGATATCTGCCGTGAACTGCACCGTGGACTGGCGGCCCGAGGTCCGGAAGCTTTGGCGGGTGAAGTGCCTTTCACCGATAAGCGCCTACCCGAGCTGCTATTCCGTATGCGGGCGCGCAATTTCCCCGAGACCCTGTCTGAGGAAGAGCACCAGCGCTGGCAGATCTGGTGTTTCCAGCGCTTAACTGACGCTACTGCCGGGGCCTCAATCACCCTGGAAGATTACTTCCGCCAGCTGTCTGAGCTGCGGGTTCAGTACCCGGAGCGCATCTCCCTGATTACAGAGCTGGAGAACTGGGGCGATAGCTTACTTGCCTAATGTGTCGAATCACGTCAGCGGCCGTTCTTCCTCTGGGCTCTTTCCTGGTGCCCGAGTAGAATGCCGCTCGCGAATACCCGGCGCCCACAAGGCGCAACCACTGGAGTAACCATGGACTTTATCGGAGCCAATATACTGTCGGTCAGCCAATTTGAGCGCGCCGACATAGAGCGTGTATTTGATGTAGCTGACGCCATGACCCCCTATGCACAGCGTGAAAAGGTAACGCGTGTATTGGAAGGGGCGATTCTCGGCAATATGTTTATGGAGCCGAGCACTCGTACTCGCCTGAGTTTTGGAGCCGCCTTTAATCTGTTGGGCGGTACTGTACGTGAAACGGTAGGAATTACTGCCAGCGCTATGGCAAAGGGCGAATCCCTTTACGACACCGCCCGAGTGCTATCGGGCTATAGCGACGTGATTTGTATGCGCCACCCAAAAGAAGGGTCGGTGGCTGAGTTTGCTGAAGCGAGTCGTGTGCCGGTGGTCAACGGCGGCGACGGCGCCAATGAACACCCCACCCAGGCACTGTTGGACCTCTACACCATTCGCAAGGAACTGGCTGCGCACGGCCGCACCCTTGATGATTTTCGTATCGCCATGATCGGCGACCTCAAGCACGGCCGCACGGTGCACTCCCTGTGCAAACTGCTGTGTTTGTTTGGCAAGGTGCAGATTACCCTGGTTTCTCCACCGGAACTGGCGATGCCGGAAATGATTGTGGAGATGCTGCGCGGGGCGGGGCACGAGGTGACGGTTACCGATCAGCTTGAATCCTCTATCTCCCATGTGGATATTGTTTACTCCACCCGTATCCAGGAAGAGCGTTTCGCCTCTCAGGAAGAGGCCAACCGCTACCGTGGGCGCTTCCGCCTGAATAAGGCTATTTTTACCCGCCACGCAGAGCCTAACACGGTAATTATGCACCCCCTGCCACGGGATTCACGGGCAGAGGCGAACGAACTGGATACCGACCTGAATGAACATCCGAGCTTGGCGATTTTCCGCCAGACCGACAATGGCTTGCTGGTGCGTATGGCTCTGTTTGCCATGTTGCTGGGTGTTGAGAATCAGGTAGATAAATATTCCCGCGATGTGAACTGGTATAGCCGACGCAATCGGGTATAAAACTACTCAACTGGGCGTAAATCCCGGTGGAAATAAACAAGGCCCCGGCTAATTCTGTTAATCTGATGGAATTAGCCGGGGTTTTTTGTTTCCGGTTTAGGGTGTCGTGAATGCTAAAGTGATTTTGCTTTTTCGCTGTGGCACTCAATATCCAAATATTGGCGTTGAGCCAGATGTCGCATCAGGGATGGATGCATGTCGAAGCAGATTTCGCCCATTTTGTTCTTTCGCAGCCTGGTTTTCCTGGCGCTGCTGCTCAGCCTTTTTGTGTACAAAAGTGCCGCCCAGGAAGAGCCCTTTCCCCATGTAGCCATACTCAAAATTGATGGGGCCATAGGTCCCGCGACGACTGATTATTTCAAGCGGGCTACGCAGGAGGCTGTGGACCAGGGCGCAGAGTTGGTGATTCTGCATCTGGATACCCCTGGGGGGTTGGATGCGGCTTCGCGGGATATCATCCAACATATCCTTGCGTCTCCTATCCCTATTGCCACCTACGTTTACCCCTCCGGCGCGCGCGCTGCCAGTGCGGGAACTTATATTCTCTATGCCAGCCAGATCGCCGCTATGGCTCCTGCTACCACCTTGGGAGCGGCTACTCCAGTGCAGATTGGCGGACCTCAGGGCACACCTATGCCGGGGGGAAAGCAGGAGGAGAAAAAAGAAAAGGCGGAAGACGGTGAGGATGGAGAAAAAGAAAAACCGCTTGCTGGAACAGCCATGGAGCGCAAAGTCGTTAATGACTCTGTCGCGTTTATCCGAGGGTTGGCACAGCGCCATGGGCGCAATGCGGAATGGGCAGAAAAAGCTGTACGCGAGGCCGCGACCCTGACGGCTCCGGAAGCGTTAAAAATGAATGTTATCGATATTGTTGCGGATAATGATGACGATTTATTGCGCCAGGTTGCTGGTCGAAAAGTATTGCTCGATACCGGTGATTATACGATTCCTGAAAATATTGCCGAGCTGCAAAGTGAAAGTTACGAGCCGGATTGGCGCAATGAATTACTGGCCCTGATTACCAATCCTCAAGTGGCCTATATTTTGTTATTGGTGGGTATTTATGGGCTTATTTTTGAGGGTTATAGCCCCGGTGCTTTTGTTCCCGGGATTGTTGGTGTTATCTGCCTGCTTCTGGCATTTTATGCCTTGCAAGTTTTACCGATTAATTACGCTGGTCTTGCATTAATTATTATTGGCGCATTGCTGATTGTGGCAGAGGTTTTCATGCCGAGTTTTGGTGCCCTGGGGATCGGCGGAATTGTTGCATTGGTGATTGGCTCTGTAATGCTTATTGATAGTGATGTGCCGGGAATGCAGGTTTCCAAACAGCTGATTGGGGCTATTGCCGGTGTAAGTGGTGTTTTTTTATTGATGTTGTTGACCGCTGTTGGACGCAGTTTACGCCAGCCGAAAGTCCCGGCAGACCAGGCTTTTGTGGGTCGCTCTGCGGTGGTAAGCGAAGTTAAGGACGCAGAGATCTTGGTGCATCTCGATGGAGAGATTTGGCAGGCGACCTGTAACCAGCCTCTGAAGGTGGGTCAGAAAGTTAGAGTAGTGGCCCAACACGGCATGGTTTTACGGGTAGAGGTGGAATAGGTAGGGCAATCAATTGAGCTAATGACAGCGCTCAACAGTTAAGGTGGGATTAAGGAGAGTCCAATGATGCTCAGTTATTTTTTGGGATACTGGTAGTCGCACTCATACTGCTACTGATGTATGCCATTCGTATTTTGCGGGAGTATGAGCGCGCAGTGGTATTTTTCCTGGGGCGTTTCCAAACAGTGAAAGGGCCAGGACTGATTATAATCATTCCCATTGTTCAAACTATGGAGCGCGTGGATCTGCGCACTGTGGTGATGGACGTACCCACCCAGGATGTTATCAGCAGGGATAATGTCTCAGTAAAAGTCAACGCAGTGGTTTATTACCGGGTAATTAATCCACAGTCTGCAATTATTAATGTGGAATTTTATCACGAGGCTGTAAGCCAGTTAGCGCAAACTACATTGCGTTCGGTACTGGGTAAGCACGAGCTGGATGAGATGTTATGTGAGCGAGACAAGCTAAATGTAGATATCCAAAAAATACTCGATGAGCAAACAGATGCCTGGGGTGTAAAAGTTACTAATGTAGAGATTAAGCATATCGATCTTGATGAAAGTATGGTGCGGGCTATCGCACAGCAGGCAGAGGCGGAGCGCGCGCGGCGGGCTAAAGTTATACACGCAGAGGGGGAGGCGCAGGCGGCTTTAAAGCTGACTGAGGCAGCGAATCAATTATCGAAAAATGCCAACGCGATTACTTTGCGATATATGCAAACCATGATTGATATTGCCGGCGCAAATAACAGCTCTACAATTGTATTTCCGTTGCCACTGGATCTAATTGAGCCAATGCTGAAGCGGGGCTCTGCATCCAGTTAACGATGTCCTTAGCAAAGATCAAAAAAGGCCGCACTAATTAGTGCGGCCTTTTTTGTAGAGTTTAGAGCAGCTTTTTCATCAGGCTGCGGGTTGAACTATCCCAGTCATCCTGAGGAATTTCACCCTTGGCAGCCTTATGGATTTTTGAACTCAACTGCTTACCAAGTTCGACGCCCCACTGATCAAAGGGGTTGATCCCCAGCAGGCAGCCGCCAACGTAGACCTTGTGCTCGTACAGTGCCAGGAGCGAGCCCAGGTGGAAAGGATCTAACTTTTCCAGGATCAGGGTGTTGCTGGAGCGATTACCAGGGATTACTTTATGTGGGGCTAGGGCGTGGGCCTCGCGATGAGTGTGACCAGCTTCTTCCAGCTCCTGGCGGGCCTCATGCAGGCTTTTGCCTCGCAGTAGCGCCTGGCTCTGGCTAATACAACAGGCCTGCAGCCAGCGGTGCTGTTCGAGGAGTTCAGACGTCGGTTCCTTGACTGCGATAAAGTCTGCTGGAATAAGGTCGGTTCCCTGGTGCAATAATTGGTGGAAAGAGTGTTGGCCATTCGTACCCTCACTGCCCCAGATAACGCTGCCACTGGGGTAGCCCAGCGCCTGCCCGTCCTTGTCGACACTTTTACCCAGGCTCTCCATATCCAGCTGCTGTAACCAGGCGGGGAATCGGGCCAGGCGCTGCGCGTAGGGCAGCACGACATGGCTGGTCGTATGCCAGCACTGGCGATACCAGAACTGGGTCAACGCCATCAGTACGGGTAGATTGGACTCCAGTGGAGTAGTGGCGAAGTGCTGGTCCATTGCATTGGCGCCTTGCAGAAGCTGTTCAAAAACTTCATAGCCGCAAGCAAGAACAATTGGCAGGCCGATAGCAGACCAGAGTGAGTAGCGACCACCCACCCAATCCCACATTGGGAAAATATTCTCAGGAGCAATTCCGAAATCCTGAGCAGCAGTAATATTACTGCTCACCGCAACAAAGTGTTTGGCCAACTGCGACTCATCGCAACCGGCAGATAACATCCAGCGACGTGCGGACAGCGCATTTTCACGGGTTTCCAAGGTGGAAAAGGACTTGGAAGCAATTACAAAAAGGGTTTCTTCCGCATCGATACCAGCCAAGGTGTCGCTAAGGTCTGCGCCATCGATATTTGCTACAAAGTGCACATCGATAGAGTCTTTGTGCCAAGGACTGAGGGCCTCTACCGCCATGCGCGGACCCAGGTCGGAACCGCCGATACCGATATTCACGATATGGCGGATCGGTTTATCTGAGAAGCTGCGCCAGCTATGGTTGTGCACCGATTCGGCAAACTGTTTCATTTGCTCGCGGCAATCTTTTACCGCCCGCTCTTGTTCAGTTTTCGGTTGCCCCTGAAATCGCAGTGCGGTGTGCAGGGCAGGGCGGTGTTCGGTATTGTTGACAATGGCCCCGTTCACTAGCGCAGTAATTTGGTTGTTCAGACCCTGCTCTTCTGCATATTCCAACAGCAACTTAAGGGTGTCTTCACGCAAGTGGTTCTTACTGTAATCCAGATAGATTCCGGCTGCGTCTGAGCTGAACTTATCTGTCCTTTGGGGATCCGTTGCAAACAGCTCTCTCAAGGACCACTTATGTTGGTCAAAATGGGACTTCAACCGTGAGATTGCCGCTACACGGCTTAAAGCCAGGGTTTCACTAGTCATGGTATTCGGTTTGTTCTCTTCTGAGCCTTTTTATTGCCACTTGGCTAAAACGTACACAAATCAAATTTTATTTATTATTTCTGGGCGGCAATGCTAACGGCATTTTC
This sequence comes from Microbulbifer sp. MKSA007, assembly GCA_032615215.1. Lineage (NCBI taxonomy): Bacteria > Pseudomonadati > Pseudomonadota > Gammaproteobacteria > Cellvibrionales > Microbulbiferaceae > Microbulbifer > Microbulbifer sp. MKSA007. The sequence goes on from CP128433.1 coordinate 1,193,303, forward strand.
TTTGCCGGGCCAGCGCCGCGGGCATCACAGTCTATTACAGGGAATGTTTCGAGATAAGGAACTGTGTGGGGAAAGACAAATGCCGCTCGTTAGAGCGGCATTTTGTGGTGATCCATACTAAATAAGGCTTTGTAAATCGGGTGTCTGTCAGCGGTGATTTGGTCAAAACTTCATTTAGTATGAATCACCACGCTGTCGGGCAAGAAAAAGATTTTACTTGACCACCTTCATGCAGCGCACTCTGTCGGAAGCCATCCAGCAGTCGGCATCTGCAGGACAAGCCATGGATAGAGGAATTTGTTCAGCGCCGGGTGGGCAGTAAGCTGGAGGTGCCGGAGGGCTACAGCAACCTGCAAGAACCAGTGCACTGATAATTCCAATTAAGTACTTGGCTGGAGTGAAATTCATCCCCTAACTCCTTTCCGTTGATGTTAGCCATTAGCATAGCCAATAAAACGTCACCTGTTGGTCAGCTTTGTAAAATCTGTTCTACAAAGGTACCGCCTATTTGAGTGTAATAGGCGTTGGGTTTAAATGTCTGTCAATGATCAAGTTATGAAAAGAGGTGCGCCAATTTATTTTAAAAAACTACTTAAATAAGGGGTTTTTTAAAAAATGTGATTTGTGCTGACCGTTTTTTATGGTGAATTTCGGTTGTTTAATCTACGCGCTGAAACTGATCTCGCCAGTTTTGAGGCAGACTCTAAGAATTATTATTGTGGCTGACAATGCCGCTTGATGGATTGGGGAGTTTTTTTGCGATGCAAAGAAAATGGTTTCACGAGTAAGAGTTTTTTCTGTTAAAAATTCTCACTCGTGAAAGTAGCTTTAATGGGTGAGGGAGCACCAGCTGAGGCGTTATCTTTAGGCCTTCAGTGTGTCGGTTTGGGTCCGTGCAAAAAATTGCCAAAGGCTACTGCGAGACTTTCTTTTCTTGCCGGGTCACGGAGAGCACTCAATAGGGCGATTCGCACTTTCGGAATGAACATTAAATCGGAAAGCAGTAAGTTAAAAGTCTGCTGGTCAGCGGCATCGGCCAGCTTGCCAACCCACTGTGCGGCCAATTCTTGTCCTTCCAAATCTTGGACGCAGCGACTGCCTATTGCGGCCAGGACTTCTTTATTCCGGTTGCTGGCATCTTCAGCCAAAAGTGACTGTATAAATGCCTGTCGCAATCCTGTGGCTGGTGAGTGAGAGATACCCCTGATAGCAGCAGCGGCCACCGAGATATCCGGCGTGTTTGCGGTCAGTTCTTGCTCTGCTCGCTCAATAATGGCTGCTGCAAGACGGTGGTCGACCGGCTGGTTTTCCAGGCAATGGCAAATGTTAATAAAAACCGGAGCCGCGACTTTTCCAATCTGGCGCATTAGCAAAGTGCTTTCTTTTTCCCAGCGCACGGCCAAGTCGGCAATCCCTTGCAGCGCAAGGTTGTCCCAGCGGTGATTTTCCGGGTCGCCAAAATAGCGCAGGACAGGCTCGTAATGTTCGCTGGGCTGGCGGCCCAGCAGAAGCGCTGTTTGGGAGTGAAATGCTGCCTGCCGCTCAGTTGATGGGGTAAACAGCAAGCCACTTTGCTGCAGCAGCTGGTCCAGCTGCGCAGCAGATTCAGAAGCGGGTCCCTGCTTGAGTTCCTGTGCCAGAGCGCGAAGTAATCCATCTCGGGCTTGAAGTTGCAGCTTGCCCTGCTCGTCCAGCGGAAAGCGCAGGAACCAGACGATGGGTTCACCGCCTTCGGCTGGTTGCAGCAGCAGGCCCGTCCAGGCCTGGCGCAAGTATGGGTGTGGCCAGGGAGCCAGACCTGCTTCGAAGGATGCCGCAGTGGATTTCGAAACCGACTGCAAGCGCCGGCCCAGATCGAACCAGCGCAATTTGAAGTCAGCCTGCTCGATCAGGGCGCTTAGGGTACCGCTTTCACTCATAGGGGTTTTGTCTATTTCCTTAAGATGCCGTAGCCGCTACAGAAATGGGCTTCTGTTTAAAGTGCAGCCAGCCATAGGCGATCGCCAACAGAGGGCAGATAATATTGAATAGGGCAAAAGGTAAATACTCCCAGGTAGCAATACCCAGCGTTGCCGCCATAAAGGCACCACAAGTATTCCAGGGAATCAGCACAGAGGTGATGGTGCCGGAATCCTCGAGGGTACGAGACAAGTTAAGCCCGTGTAGGCCCTTTTCCTTGAAGGCTTCGCGGAACATACGGCCCGGAATAATAATCGCCATGTACTGATCGCCAGCGGCCAGGTTCATGCCAAAGCAGGTGAATACGGTGGCAGTTACCAGGCCACCCACAGTTTTAACCAGTGACAAAACTCCCTGGACGATGACCTGTAGGAATCCGGCCCGCTCCATAGCGCCGCCGAAGGCCATGGCGGAGGTGATCAGCCATACGGTGTTGAGCATGCTGCTCATACCACCTTTGGACAGCAATGCAGCCACGTTCTCGTTGGTGGAAGTGGACTTATAGCCGTCGAACAGGCTGTACCAAGCGCCCTTCAGGGGGGCTAAAGCACCTTCACCACCACCGAGTCGACGGGCGGCTTCCGGTTCGAAAATCAGTGCGATGGCACAGCCAACCAGGGAGCCGATGATCAATGTTGGGAAAGCGGGGACTTTGCGCCAAGCCATTGCCAGCAACAAGATCAAAGGCAGCAGGCTAACCAGGGAAATTTTGAACTCACTGCTAAGGGCGGTGAGCAATGATTCGATATCAGTTGCGGAGGCAGAACTGGCTTCAGAGGTAAAACCCAGGAAAGCGAAAACCGCCAGGGCGATCGCGAAGGCCGGGATCGCTGTGGACATCATATGGCGAATATGCTGGAACAGATCATTGGATGTTACCGCTGCGGCCACGTTGGTAGTGTCAGATAGCGGAGACATCTTATCGCCGAAGTAGGCGCCAGAGATTACCGCTCCGGCAGTGACCTCAAGGGATAGGCCCAGAGCGCCGGCAATTCCCATCAGTGCCACACCCAAGGTGCCCGCTGTGGTCCAGCTGGAGCCAATACTCAGTCCTACTACGGCACAAATAATACAGCTGGCGGCGTAGAACCACTGTGGCGACAGAATCTGCACGCCGTAATAGATCATTGAAGGCACTGTGCCGGCCAGAATCCAGCTACCGATAAGTGCACCTACAGACAGTAGGATCAGAATAGCGCCAAATACCAGGCCAATGCCGTGGAGCATCCCACCTTCCATGTCGTTCCAGCTGTGTCCGTTCTTCATCCCCATTAGGGCCACAACGCAGGCACAGAGCAGTAACGCTATTTGATTGGGACCGTAGGAGGAGTCTGCACCGTAGAAATATACGGATAGTGACAACAGGGCGACGAGAATCCCGAGAGGGATCAGGGCGTCCGTTAAGCTGGGAGCGCGCGGCTCTGAGCTGGGGTTGGATTGAGACAAGGTGAACTCCTGCTTGACTGCGTGGCTAGCGCCGTATTCGTTATCGTTGTTTTGCCGTCGGCGGCGGTTAATAGCCTTATTCTCATAGCTTGGGGCGGTGAAGTCCACTTTGTATCATCGCACCATCGCTGTATTTTGGCGTTGACCTGGTCGTCGAAACCGGATTTATCACTGCGGTCAACTATCTGGTCGGGTCCAGTGCTGGCAGTTCGTCGACGCTTCCGGTATGTTCTGCGCCCAGTAGTCCCGGCTGATCCAGCCGCAAAATAAATAAGTGCGGGCCGTCTGAGGCAGGTCCGACAGGTAGTATTTCATGAGAGCAAGTGAGTTAGACCCCTCTCAATTCGAGGATATGCGCCCCTATCGCGATGATGAAGTGCGCGAGGTTATCAAAAGGCTAATTGCCGACCCGGAAATGTCCCATGCAGCGGCGCATTTCCTTGTCCCCAAACTGGCTCAGCTGGAGGGCGCCGTCGCCTGGTTGGTACGTCAGTTTCTGCGCTTTGAACTGCGCAATGTTCGCAATGTGCGGGATCTTCAAGAGATTGTCGGCAAATATATGGAGAAGGTGATCAAGCGCACCACCTCCGGCCTGAGCATTTCTGGTCTGGACACCCTGCCCAGGGATCGCGCCTGCCTGTTTGTCAGTAATCACCGCGACATCGCTATGGACCCGGCGCTGATGATTCAGGCGATGTTCCGCGAAGGGCATGAGACCTCCCGCATTGCGATTGGAGACAACCTGCTCAGCAAGCAGTTTGCCAGCGACCTGATGAAGTTGAACAAGTGCTTCACTGTGGTGCGCAGCTCGGGCAGTCGCCGGGAAAAGCTGCAGGCAGCAACCCAGTTGTCCAATTACATCTATCACTCCATCGTCAACGATAACGAGCATGTGTGGATCGCACAGCGTTCCGGGCGCGCCAAAGATGGCCTGGATCGCACCAATCCAGCACTCTGCGCCATGTTCGCCATGACTAAGGACCGGGAAACGCCCTTTGCCGATTTTTGGCGCAAGTTGCACATTGTTCCGGTGTCTATTTCCTACGAATGGGACCCCTGTGATGCACAGAAGGCCAAGGAAATTTACGTTACCGAGCACAAGGACGAGTACAAGAAGGGTAAAAACGAGGACTTGGCCTCGATTGGTAAGGGCATTGTCGGTCACAAAGGCCGTGTACATGCCGCCTTCGGCACGCCGATTGAAGGTGATTTTAACGATGTAAACAGCCTGGCTGAAGAAATAGATCGCCAGGTTATCGGCAACTACACATTGCATCCATCCAATATGATTGCCTACGAGATGGTTTACGGTGAGGTTCCGCAATTACCGGTGGGATATCCGGCTAAAGCCTGGGACCCCGCTGCACATAAAGAAGAGCGGGAGAAGTTTGAAGCGCGCATGGCTCGGGTCGATGAGCGCTGGCGCGACAAGGCTATTCAGGCCTACGCCAATCCCGTGGTATCTCGCCTCGCCTATGAGTAAGGCCCGCTGAGTTCAGAAGCTGGTGGGGAGAGGGCGCTTAGTGGATAATAGCGCCCCCTGCGCCAGCCACTTAGTGAATAGACCTCACCCCCGTGCTCAACGAAAAACACAAAAGCGCCATTCAGGGCGCCTATAGCCAATTTCTGTCTGGCCGAGGGCTGAAAGCCCGCTACGGGCAGAAGCTGATGGTAGCCGCCATTGCCCGCTCCCTGGGTTCCATCGCCCAGAATGCCAGTGGTGAGCGCGATAGCGACAAGACTGATGGCGAGCATATCTGTGTGGTTGAAGCGGGTACGGGTACCGGTAAAACCGTAGCTTACCTTCTCGCCTCTATTCCCCTGGCCCAGGCCCAGGACAAGACCCTGGTGATATCCACCGCTACGGTGGCCCTGCAGGAACAGATTATCCACAAGGACCTGCCAGAAGTTGCTCGTCACAGTGGGCTCAAATTTGAGTTTGCCCTGGCGAAGGGCCGTGGCCGCTATCTCTGCCTATCCAAGTTGGATCAACTCTTGTCCAGCTTTTCTGCCTCCGGCACCGGCCTTTCCCTTGGTCTCTATGAAGATGAACTCCCGCAGGTGGAAGCGGAGAGTGTCGCTCTCTACCAGAAGATGACGGATAGCCTGACATCGGGTACCTGGGATGGCGATCGGGATAACTGGCCGGATACGATTGAGACGGATGATTGGAGTCGGGTTACCACTGACCATCGCCAGTGCAGTGGCCGCCGCTGCCCCCATGTCACCAATTGCAGCTTCTTCCGAGCGCGAGAGAGCCTGGGCAAGACACCGGTGATAGTTGCCAACCACGACCTGTTGCTGGCGGACCTGGCCCTGGGTGGTGGCGCGATTCTTCCGCCCCCGGAAGAGACTATCTATGTACTTGATGAAGCTCACCATCTACCGGAAAAGGCCCTCAATCATTTCTCTCACCACAGCCGCGTAGGGGCTTCCACCGGCTGGTTGGATCAAACCAATAAGGCCCTGGGGCAGATGCTGGGTGAGATTGGTGACGGCGCCCAGATCGACCGCTGCGGCGAGCAACTGCCGGCGGTTCTCACCTCTGCCAAGCAGGGGTTGGAGCAGATGTGGCCGCTGATTGAAGAGCTGTGTGAATTTGAAGATGAGCGGGGCAATACCATCCGCCATCGCTTTGAAGGTGGGGTAATCCCCGATTCCATGTCGCAGCTGGCGGAAAAGCTGCGGGAAGACTTTGATGAGTTGGAAAGCCTGCTCAGCAAGATGTTGCAGACCGCCCAACGAATGATGGAGGACGGCCACTCGCCGGTACCCCTGGCAGATCTGGAGCGCTGGTACCCCCAGTTGGGCAGTTGGCATGGGCGCGCTGAGGCCAATCTTCTGTTGTGGGCGAATTACGCCCGTGCCGATGCTGATGGCGCATTGCCCCAGGCGCGCTGGGTCACCCTGGTGGACTGGGGCGGCTCCACAGATTTTGAGGTTTGCAGCTCACCGATACTCGCAGGCAAAACCCTGGAGTACAGCTTGTGGCGCCGCTGTTACGGCGCGGTACTGACTTCGGCCACACTCACAGCTTTGGGGAAATTTGATCGTTTGCAAATGCGTGCCGGTACTCCGGACAATGCCAGCTATCAGGTGGTGCCGAGTCCTTTCGATTTTTCCCGTGCAACACTGCAAGTGCCCCCGGAAGCTGTAGATGCGGGCAATGCAGAGCAACACACAGACGCCATTATCGATGCGTTGCCAGATCTGTTGAAAGGGGAGGGTGGCGCTCTGGTGCTGTTTTCCTCCCGGCGCCAGATGGAGACGGTTTACGAGGCGCTCCCTGGTACCTGGCGCAACCGAATCCTGATGCAGGGGCAGCAATCCCGCCAGCAGTTGCTGGATAGCCACCGTGAGATTATCGATGGCGGTGGCAGCAGTATCCTGTTCGGGCTTGCAAGTTTTGCCGAGGGATTGGACTTGCCTGGTGACTACTGCCGCCACGTGGTTATTGCGAAACTGCCTTTCGCGGTGCCCGATGATCCGATTGAGGCGGCGCTGGCGGAGTGGATTGAAGCTAAGGGCGGCAATCCATTTATGCAAATCACAGTGCCGGATGCAGCCCTAAAATTGGTGCAGGCCTGCGGGCGCTTACTGCGGGCAGAAGGGGACAGCGGCACAGTCACTTTGCTGGATCGCCGGGTGGTTACCCGTCGCTATGGTCAGGCAATACTCAATTCACTGCCGCCCTTTAATCGAAAAATTTAGAAAATCTTTGGTCGTATTTGCGCTGTTACTCAGATTGGGCAGGTGGCTATTGCGTATTATCACGGCTGTAAATGTGAAGGTTCTATGAGTTATGCAACCTATTTATTCTGAAATCGCTGATCAGCTCCTGTTCCTCGAGTCCGAACTGCGCAGCCTGCAGGTTTGGCAGGATAATGCGCCGCCTGCAGAAGCCCTGGCCAGCACCGAGCCATTTTGTGTGGATACTTTGACCTTGCCCCAGTGGCTTCAATTTATTTTTTTGCCGCGTATGCAGGTCCTGATTGAAGGGGAGATGCCCCTGCCGGGCCAGTGTGGTATTGCTCCGGTTGCCGAGGAGTTCTTCAAGGGGCGGGATGATGCTGCGGCATTGCTGGCTATTTTGGAGACTATCGATCAGCGCCTGCAGCGGGGCTAACCAGCTTCTGATTCCCTGAGCCCGGTGCTCCCAATCACTCTGGGCGGCATGTCACATTGTTAGTGTTGAGTCCCGCGACTCGGCGGACATCGCTGTGCAGTGGCCGCGCTCATGAGCTAATATCGAGCTTTTGCCTGAGGCGGGGAGCAATTTCTCCGTCAGATAAGCGAACACCGCGCGTTTGTAGCGGTCCGAATGGCATTGCTAATGGGGCTTGAGGTAATTGGTCGGTATGCAGAGATTTTCCCTTCTGTGGTTAATGTTGACGCTTTCGGTGCTCGCCGGTTGTGAGTCACTGATGTATCCGGGGCGGGACAGGGCCGCTCAACCAGCGGAAGTTGCACCACCGGTAGAATCACCTGATTCTGCAATGCAGTGCCCAGAGCCTGCGGAAGTGATTTGTGCGGAACCGGAAGTGAAGGTTGTTGAGCGGGTAATCGAACGAACTGTAGAAAAAGTAGTCGAAGTGCCCGTTGCCAAAGATAAGCTGGTTTTGGGGTCGGTAGAAGAAGTGGCCATAGAGCCTCCCGGCCTGATCCTGGAATCCGTTGTCGATACAGGTTCACCAACCTCCACACTGCGGGTCAGGAAGCTGACTCCGTTCGAGCGGGATGGCAGGGACTGGATCAGGTTCCAGATTGTTCAGTCGAGCAAAATGGACCCGGTTTCGGTAGAGCTGCCGATAAAACGCCATGTTCGAGTGGAGCGCCTGGGCTTTGATAATCAGCGCAGGCCGGTAGTGGAGCTTAACCTGACCGTTGGGCGTATAACCCACCAAGTCGAAGTTAACCTGACCGATGAGGGCGGCTCTGATCTATTGATGCTGCTGGGACGCAACTTCCTCAAAGATGCCGCTGTTGTCGATGTGAGCCGGCGCAATGTCCAGGGCCAACCCCAAATAGACGGGGTTAAATAGGCCAGTTATCCAATTGGGTTCCTAATTGGGACCTCAGAGTTACGGGGAATGGCGAATGTCGCCGCGTGTCCAAGTTTATGTAATTGCGGCGTTACTCGCATTGGTAGGAGCAGGCCTGACCGCCTATAAAAACCTCGAGTTGGGTTTTCCGCTGTTGCCGGGTGAGTACCGCACCGTGTGGACCATCGAAGCAAAAGTGGGCTTCGATGCCGATGGCGGTCCGGTGAAGGCCGCACTGACCCTCCCGCGCGAGCAGCGCAATATGGAAATACTGGGGGAGACCTTCAGCTCCTCCGGTTTTGGTTTCTATATCGCGAGAGAAGATGATGCCTATCGGGCCATTTGGTCTCGCCGGGCCGCAAGAGGCCCCCAATCTCTCTTCTATCAGCTGGATGTCTACCAGCGTCCCGGTGCTGCGCTGGCGCAGCCTCTGGATCTGAGCACTGAGATACAAAAACCCTTCCTGGGGGCCCGTGAGCAAGAAGCGGTGCGCTTGGCGATTTACTCCCTGGTTGAGCAGGCCCGCGAGCGCTCTTCTGATGTGGAATCTCTCACTACCCAGTTACTATTCGAATTGAATGACGATGAAAATCAGGATCGCAACCTGATCTTCCGTCATTACGCTGACCGCTCTTTCGTGGATGTTGCCTTGCTTGTACTGGCCACAGCCGATATCCCCGCCCACCGTATTCGCGGCCTCTACCTGGAGGATGATCGACGTCGACTATCTCCAGAAGATCTGCTTGAGGTCTATGATGGCAAGCGTTGGATCGTGTTTGAACCCAGCAGTGGCCAGCCTGGTGTGCCGGAAAATTTCTTTATTTGGCAGCGCGGCGGCAAGAGTCTTTTAGATCTTGAGGGCGGTCGTAACTCCCAAGTGACTTTCTCTGTGATTGCCAATGATGTCCCCGCTCGCGATGTCTCTATGCGCAGCACCAAAGATGAGAAAGATGCGCTGGTGGATTTCTCGATCTACAGTTTGCCCATTGAGCAGCAGAGTATTTTCAAGCTGATTCTGCTGGTGCCTGTGGGAGCCCTGGTGGTGGTGCTGCTGCGTGTGTTTGTAGGTCTGCGCACCTCCGGTACCTTTATGCCGGTACTGCTGGCAATTGCCTTTATCGAAACCCAGCTGATTACCGGTTTAGCGATTTTTACTTTGATCCTGATCCTCGGCCTTTGGGTGAGGTTCTATCTCAGTAGGCTCAATTTGCTATTGGTATCGAGGATCGCCGCCGTCGTGGTGACGGTGGTGATAATAATGGGGGCAATCAGTGTGGTCAGCTATAAGCTGGGCATTGAGCAGGCTCTCACAGTGACATTCTTCCCGATGATTATCCTTGCCTGGACTATCGAGCGTATGTCGATTGTGTGGGAGGAGGATGGTCCCTACGAGGTGGTGGTGCAGTCCGGGGGCAGTTTGTTAGTGGCGATACTGGCTTGGTGGGTAATGACCAACCGCTATATTGAGCATTGGACGTTCAACTTCCCCGAGTTACTGTTGGTATTGCTGGCCTTTATTCTGGTGGTGGGCAACTACACCGGATATCGACTCAGTGAGTTGATGCGTTTCCGTCCGCTGGTTCGCTAGGGGGCGTTATGCTGCAATTTTCAGTTAAGCATATCTTCAATAAAGTTCGCGGCGGAGTGGTATCTCCGCTGACCCTGCGCCGCATGGGGGTGTTGGGGATGAATGCGCGTAATATTGACTATATTGCGCGCTATAACGATCGCAAAAAATATCCCATCGTCGACGACAAGCTAAACACTAAGCGCGCGGCTAAAAAAGCGGGAATTCCTGTGCCCGAGCTGATCGAGGCATTTGAAAGCCCTGCCAGCCGCAAGCGAGTTATGGAGGTGATTGACCCTCTATGGCAGTTTGTTATCAAGCCGGCACGGGGCTCGGGTGGTAAAGGTATTCTCGTTATTGCCGGTCGCAATGGTGACAAATATAAAAAGATATCCGGTGCTGAAATTGATGCGCTGGATATCTTGCGGCACGTGAGCAATATTCACAGCGGCCTCTACAGTCTCGGTGGCAAACCCGACAGGGTGATGGTGGAGGCCCTGGTGGACTTTGACCCGGTCTTCGATCGCTACTCTGTTGAGGGTGTGCCTGATGTGCGGGTTATTGTTTTTCGCGGTTATCCGGTGATGGCCATGCTGCGCTGCTCAACCCACGCCTCAGATGGTAAAGCCAATTTGCACCAGGGCGCTGTAGGTGTTGGTATCGACCTGGCCACGGGCAAAAGTTGTCATGCGGTAATGCGCGGGTTGCGAATTGACCAGCACCCGGATACTGAAGTGCCTTTCGATGCATTGCAGGTACCAGGTTGGTACGAGTTGGTCCGCTTGGCGGCAAGCTGTTACGAAATGACCGGGCTGGGTTATTTAGGCTGTGACATTGTCCTGGATCGTGAACGTGGCCCGCTCTTATTGGAGGCTAATGCGCGCCCGGGATTGGCAATCCAAATCGCCAATGGTGTTGGCTTGCGCGAGCGCTTGGGCTTTATCGAAAAATTTGATGAAGAAATGTTCAGGAAAAATGTGGATGAACGGGTGGCATTTTCCATGCGCAAATTTGCCAGCGACTAGGAAAGTCCGCTAATAGTTTATCGATTTTATTATCTTGCAAAGCAATACTTATTGCCTGGTTAGGGGGTGGTCGCCCCTTCGATTGATCGAATTTTTTCAATTAGAGTTTTTAGCCGCTTTCCTTGCATTTTGAGTCCATATTCAAGTTCTTGGATTTTCGTTTGGATCGAAGTGAGTTCCCACTCGCTGGGTGGCTGACCATGTTTTTCTCCATGGCGTAAAAATTGAAGGGATTTCCAGTTCTTCAATAACTTGGCGAATCCACGAGCCTCACTTTCCAGAATCTCTTGCCAGCTCTCTTTATCTTTAGTCTTTTCAATTTTCTCCCTGGCTTGTTTGAAAAGCTGCTCTACCTTTACTTTTTGGATCTGAATAGGTGGAGCAACCCTTAAATTATAGGTGAGTCCAACAAGGCTCAATGATTTGATCAACCATTTGGTAGGGTCATACTGGAACCAGCGAATACCACTTCGATAATCTATCTGAAAGGTGTGGTGATAATTGTGATAACCCTCGCCAAATACAAATAGGTTGAGGAAAGCGTTATCTCTTGCGCTGATTGATCCCTTATAGGGGCGTCGGCCCCATAAATGTCCAAATGAGTTAATCATAAAAGTAGTGTGATGATTAACCACAAGGCGCAATACTCCGGCCAGCAAAACCATACCGAGAACGTCTCCAGTAATGATCCCCAAGATTATAGGTAGGCCAAGGTTCATGGCGATAATGATGGGAACATAGTTATTGTGTTGCCACATTACCAACTTGTCCCTTTGAAGATCCTTAACATTTTTGTAATCGAGATAACTGCTGGGATATTCGTGCATCATCCAGTCCATATGGGAGAACCAGAAGCCGCGCCCTGCTGAATAGGGGTCTCGATTGTTATCGTCGATAAATTGATGATGGTATCTATGGCTTGCACACCAATTTAAAGTGGTGTTTTGCATGGCTGCCGCACTGAATAAAATAAATAAAAGTCGAATTGACCAGTGGGCTTCGTAGCTTTTGTGTGACCACAACCTGTGATTTCCTGCTGCTATAGAAAAGCTGCAAAGTGCACCAAAAATGGCAAATGCAAGCCATTGATACCAGTGGTACCCGTAGACAAATCCATAAATCGGTACTGCGGTAAGTGCTAACAAACCTGTGCTGGCAAATAAAATTGTGGGAATCCAAAAACGTTTTCGCTGATTGCTGGAACTTAGAGGAGTTGCGTTCATAGCAGGCCCCCTTTATTGAGGATTGCCCATGACTATTTTGAGAGAGGGGTGGAAGTATTTCCTTTGGCCAGATTTTACTTTTTCTTCGTAGCTTTTCACTTGAGTGCATTGTTTTGGTGCATTTTGGCCATCTGAAGGATCGCATTGGTTCGCTATTCCACAGAAGCGCTGGAGTATGAAAGCTAAGGCCTTAAAAAACGCTGTTTTAAAAGTTGGCATAAGGGTTGCATTGGTAAATGTGCGGGGCAAAGGACCCGCATTTCGGGAGAGTTTCTTAGGGTTATGGCAAACCATTAACACTGGGTGACTTCCCGTTTTCTCTCATCATCGCTGATTACGGCCCCGCATTGCGGGGCCTTTTTTTGCCCGCACTTTGCGCAAAGCTCATAATGCTTTAGTTTAGGGTCTCCCCAGGCGTTCCCAAATTTGACGGCCCCGGGAGAGAGGCTCTCTTTTATGGCAAGGATGCATGAGCCAGGTAATTAATGAGCTAATTTCGATAGTCGAGCCCTGTGTGTCAGAGTCACTAACCCCAAATCCGTCCAGCGCAGTGTTCCAGTTGGCAACCAGCGATGAGCTCTCTTCTTTGGATGCATCGCGCCTGCCTCGTCATACCGCTTGTTTGCAAGATTTGTTTTTGGATTCAGATTGCGGGTTGTGGGAGTGGCATCCGGATTCCGGTGCCCAGCGTGCTCAGGGTGAAATTTGGCTCCTGTTTGCAGAAACTGCAGAACTCTCTTTGACTTCCCTGTGGACGGGTGATGAATTGCGTTCGGTTCACTCTGATGAGCGGGATCGAATTATCACTGTGCGGCGTCGTCTTACTAACAAAGGTGGACACTTCGATACTACTTTTCGGGCCTACGACAGTCTCGGTCAGTTGCGCTGGTTACGATTGCGGGGACGCGCAATAAACCTCGAGGATGACAGTGGATTTGTTGTGATTGGAAGTTGCGCTGACTTCACTGAAACTTTGGCCCAGCGCTACCTATCCAACCTGCCTGGCGAGCGCCCCTTACAAACACTGTCTGGAGTTGGCGATGGTTTATGGGAGTGGGATCTACGCGCAGATGAAATGGTGCTTGATGATGCCTGCTGGGGGATTTTGGGTTACGAAGTGAGCCCGATACGCAGTATCGGTATTTCAGCCGCGGAGCAGTGGAAGGCTCGAATTTTAGCGGAGGACTTCCCTCGGGTTGAGCAGTCCATGCGGGATCATGTGCGCGAGGGGTTACCGCTCGATGTGGAATTTCGCATCTGGCGTTCGGATAGCAGTGTGGTTTGGGTTCGCTGCCGCGGCAAGGCCCAATTAAATAGTCGCGGTCAGCCCGTGCGGGTGTTGGGAGTTTTACAAGACGTCAGCCGCAGCCGGGAAAGACTTTCGCAAATGGAGCGGGAGCTGGAGTTGCAGCGGGAGGAAAATGCGCATCGGGCAGATTTATTATTTAGCCTGAGCCATGAATTACGCACGCCACTTAATGCAATTTTAGGTTACAGCCAAATTGTCGAATTAGATCAGAGTCTCAACGCAGACCAGCGTCAGCGCTTATCAGAAATTCGTCGCGCGGGGCAGCATTTATTGCATTTGGTCGGCGATGTATTGGAGCTGGCCAGAATCGACAGTAGGCGTTTGGGCCCCTCGATGGAATTAATTCGTCCGGCCGATTTGGTAGCAGAATGTAAACGTTTGCTCGAGCCCCTGGCTGAAACCCGTCGCGTAAGTTTGATGTTTGAGCCTCTCGGCTGGGAGTCCGCTTATATTTGTGCGGACCCAGTGCGCTATAAGCAAGTTGTATTGAACCTGGCGGGCAACGCGGTGAAATACAATCGTGAAAATGGCCGTGTCATTATTAATTTTACGCCGCAGGCCGATGGCTGGTTGAGACTGAATATTTTGGATACCGGCAAGGGGATTGCAGCAGAGAGACGCAAAGAAGTTTTTGAGCCCTTTAATCGTCTGGGGGAGGAAAAAGGGCATATCGAGGGTACGGGTGTCGGTCTTGCAATTGCCAAGCGTCTGGCGGAGGCGATGGGGGGGCGGATCGATTTTGACAGTCAGGAAGGGCAGGGCTCAGTATTTTGGGTTGAATTCCCAATGGTCGATGCAGCGGAGTCTTTCCTGTCATTTGCAAATTCTGTTGATGCCCCGTCAACATTACCCGACTGTAGATTGCTGCTAGTGGATAACCGTCCTGAAAGTGTGGCTCGGGTGGAAAAACTTTTGCAGGGGGCGCCGCAAGTACAGCTTTCTGTGGCCGCAGATGTTGTTGAGGCCATATTTATGGCGCGTACCCAAGCACCGGATGTAGTGTTGTTTCACAATACCTTACCGGGAATGTCGGTTGGGGATTTGGTAAGTATCCTCAAGCAGGATCAAGTCACTCAAAAAACCTGTTTGGTGGTTATGGGAGGAGAGGCTTCCTCGGGGGTGACAACCGCTTTGCCGGATAACTTTGATCGACCGCAGCTTGCGCGAGTTTTGGTGGAGTGTTTGACGGGGAAGAGGTGAGCTGGGCTCTTGGAATCAGCACCCCGGCATCTTATTTGCCGGAGTGCCGTTCAGGCTTTTAGCGTATGTGCCCCATATGTTTGCCCACGATTTTCACCAGGGGCTTAAATACTTTCGGAGTGGCGCAGACCAGGTGGCCGGAGTCCAGGTAATCTTCACCACCGCGGAAATCGCTGATCAGGCCGCCGGCTTCTTTGACCAACAGGGAGCCCGCTGCGATATCCCAGGTGTTCAGGTACATTTCCCAGAAGCCGTCGAATCGCCCGGCAGCAACATAGGCAAGATCCAGCGCTGCGGCGCCAGGGCGGCGGATTCCCGCAGTTTGCCCAGCGATATCTTTTAGGGCGGCCAGGTAGGCGTCGATGTTATCCAGCGGCAGGCCGTTGAAGGGAATGCCGGTGCCAATCAGAGAGCCGCGCATGCCCTGGCGTGAAGAGACGCGGATACGGCGGCCATTCAGGGCAGCGCCGCGACCGCGACTTGCGGTAAATTCTTCGCGTTTGATGGGGTCCAGTACGACTGCGTGCTCAATGCGGCCGCGATAGCGACAGGCGATAGAAACAGCGAACTGTGGGACTCCGTGGATAAAATTGGTGGTGCCATCGAGAGGGTCGATAATCCACTCGTAATCGGGCTCAGCGCCCTCTTGCAGGCCGCTTTCTTCAGCGCGGATGCTGTGCTTGGGGTAGGCCTTGCGCAGGTGATAGATAATCTCCTGTTCGCTGGCCTTATCCACTTCAGTAACGAAATCGTTGCGCGTCTTTTCTTCGAATTTCATCAGGTCGCCGCGCTCCCAGGCCCGTTCGATCAGTTCTCCTGCCTTACGCGCCGCGCGCAGGGCAATATTTAGCATGGGTTCCATAACTATTCCGCACAAAGTGGTTAAAGGGGTTAAAAAGCAGGCCGCAGGTTAACTGCGACGGACGCGATTGTAGGGATTCCGATTGGTTTTTGCTACACTCGCGCGCCCCCATGACACCGATTTATTACTTTCAGTATGGCCAAGTCACCTTTAGACACGACTCCACTTGCCGCGCTCGACAATGTGCGCGTGGTTCTGGTTAACAGCGCACACCCCGGAAATATTGGTGGTGCGGCGCGCGCGCTCAAGAATATGGGCCTGAGTCAGCTGTACTTGGTAGCGCCTCGGGAATTTCCTGCAGCCAATGCTGTTTGGCGTGCAGCCGGGGCAGCTGAGCTGCTCGATAGCGCCGTTGTGGTGGATACCCTGGAAGAAGCCGTGGCTGATTGTGGTCTTGTTGTGGCCACCAGCGCTCGCGAGCGCCGAATCCCTTGGCCCCTGCTGACCCCGCGCCAGTGTGGAGAGCGTACCGTCGCCGAGGCCGCGTCTCATCCGGTTGCTTTGGTGTTTGGCCGCGAGGATCGAGGGCTTACCAACGAAGAGTTACAGGCCTGTAACTACCATGTGCATATTCCTGCCAACCCGGAATACAGCTCCCTTAACCTGGCGACTGCTGTTCAGGTACTTGCCTACGAAGTGCGTATGGCGGCCCTGGAAGCGGAAAAGGGTGAGCCTTTGAATTACACCGATTGGGATCGTCCACCGGCCAAGGCCAGCGATATGGAGCTGTATTTCGATCACCTGCAACAGGCGCTGGGCGAGCTGGGCTTTATTGACCCGGATAACCCCCGTCAGACAATGACCCGCCTGCGCCGACTGTATAGTCGGGTGCGCCCCGATGATATGGAGCTGGGTATCCTGCGCGGTATGTTGACCTCAATCCAGAATTACATCCATCGCTCTGGTGGTAAGGGGCGACCCGACTAGTTGAGTACCCGAGTGTCCCGCTGGGTTATATACTTGACTACAGTAGTGGGTTATTCCATACTCGCGCCCCGATCGGAAAAGGGCTGTACATCAGTTGGGAGCTGATATGCGTTTGACAACCAAAGGCCGCTACGCGGTGACTGCCATGCTGGACCTGGCGTTGCACGCTGATCGCGGACCGATCAGTCTGGCAGACATATCCAAGCGCCAGGGTATATCGCTGTCCTACCTGGAGCAGCTGTTCTCCCGGTTGCGGCATTCTGGGCTGGTGTCCAGTGTGCGCGGGCCCGGCGGTGGCTATCGCCTGGCGCGGGATGGTGAAGAGATTTTTGTGGCGCAGATCATTGATGCGGTCAATGAGTCTGTAGATGCCACCAGCTGCGGCGGCAATGCGGATTGCGCCAATGGCGAACAGTGCCTGACCCACTACCTCTGGTCAGACTTGAGTGATCAGATTCATAGCTTCCTCAGCAGTATCAGCTTGGCCAACCTGGTTTCCCGAGCTGAGGTGCAGGAAGTTGCGCGTCGGCAAGATATGCGCGAGGCGCCGGAAGAGAGGGTCGCTGTACTCGGCGGCCTGTGATTGGGGCCCAAACGGGCCAGCAGACAGATATTAGAGATTTACTAAGCGGAAACGGTATGACTATGAAGCTTCCCATCTATCTGGACTATTCGGCTACCTGTCCGGTTGACCCACGCGTCGCCAAGAAAATGGCAGAGCAGCTGACGATGGAAGGCAATTTCGGCAATCCGGCCTCCCGCTCCCACCTGTTTGGTTGGAAAGCGGAAGAAGCTGTGGAGAATGCCCGACGCCAGGTGGCGGAGCTGATCAACGCCGATCCGCGCGAAATTGTCTGGACCAGCGGTGCCACCGAGTCCGACAACCTGGGTATCAAGGGTGCGGCCCACTTCTACCAGAGTCGCGGCAAGCACATTATTACCTCCAAAATTGAGCACAAAGCGGTTTTGGATACCTGCCGCCAGCTGGAGCGGGAAGGTTTTGAAGTGACCTACCTGAATCCCCGTGAAGACGGCATCGTCTATCCGGAGCAGGTTGAGGAAGCCATGCGCGAGGACACCACTGTGGTGAGCCTGATGCACGTCAACAACGAGATTGGGGTGATCAACGATATCGCTGCAATCGGCGAACTGTGTCGCTCGCGCAAAGTTATTTTCCATGTGGACGCGGCCCAGAGCGCCGGCAAGTTGCCGATCGACCTTCAGGAAATGAAAGTTGACCTGATGTCCTTCTCCGGCCACAAAATTTACGGCCCCAAAGGTATCGGTGCCCTTTACGTACGCCGCAAGCCCCGCGTCCGTCTGGAAGCCCAGATGCACGGTGGCGGCCACGAGCGCGGCATGCGCTCCGGTACCCTGCCGACTCACCAGATTGTCGGTATGGGCGAAGCCTTTGGTATTGCCAAAGAAGAAATGGCTCAGGAAGCCGAGCGTCTGCGCTCTCTGCGCGACCGTTTCTGGGATCAGATCAAGGATATGGAAGAGGTCCATATCAACGGTTCCGCCGAGAAGAGAATTCCGGGCAACCTGAACGTGAGCTTTGCGTTTGTAGAAGGTGAGAGCCTGATCATGTCGCTGCGCGACCTGGCGATCTCCTCCGGTTCCGCCTGTACCTCTGCGAGCCTGGAGCCCAGCTACGTACTGCGAGCCCTGGGTGTTAACGACGAACTGGCGCACAGCTCACTGCGCTTCAGCTTTGGTCGTTTTACCAGCGAGAGTGATGTCGATACCGCTGCCGCAGAAGTGCGCAAGGCAGTGGAGAAACTACGTGAATTGTCACCGCTTTGGGATATGTACAAAGACGGCGTAGACCTGAACAAGATTGAATGGGCCGCTCACTAAGCGCGCGCAAGAGTTAGGAGAAAAGTCATGGCCTATAGCGATAAAGTAATTGACCACTACGAGCACCCCCGCAATGTTGGACGTATGGACGACAAGGCGGACAATGTAGGTACCGGTATGGTGGGCGCGCCCGCCTGTGGTGACGTGATGCGCCTACAGATTCAGGTAAGCGACGAGGGTGTTATCGAAGACGCCAAGTTCAAGACCTACGGCTGTGGTTCCGCCATTGCCTCCAGCTCCCTCCTGACCGAGTGGGTGAAAGGCAAGACGATCGACGAAGCGGAGCAGATCAAAAACACTGCCATTGCAGAGGAGCTGGCGCTGCCGCCGGTGAAAATCCACTGCTCGGTTCTCGCCGAAGACGCGATTAAAGCTGCGGTTCGCGATATCCGCGAAAAGCGCGGTGAGTCCGATGACGCTGTAGAAGCCAAGGAATCTGCGGCGGGTTAACTTCTCGTCCAAATGTAGCGTCCAAACATAGCGAAGGTGTTATTTTGGCTATTAGTATGACCGAGGCCGCTGAGGCCCACATTCAAAGTCAATTGGCCAAGCGAGGCAAGGGAATCGGCATTCGTGTCGGTGTCAAAACGGCCGGCTGTTCCGGTCTCGCCTATGTGCTGGAATTTGTCGATTCGTTCGAAGCCGAAGATACGGTATTTGAGCAAAACGGCGTTAAGTTGGTGGTGGACCCCAAGAGTCTGGTTTACCTCGACGGCACCCAGCTGGATTTCGTCAAGGAAGGCCTGAACGAAGGCTTCACCTTCTCGAATCCCAATGTAAAAAATGAGTGTGGCTGCGGCGAGAGTTTCCACGTCTGATTCGCTCTCGCCCCACAAGGCCGGGTGCGCTGCGCATACCGGCCTTTTTATTGGCCCCTCGGACAGTTGGGGGCCGTGCAGCAGTAAGCGGCAACTTCAGCCGCGTCCCAGGCTGTGCCCCAGTAGGTATATTCAGATGGCAACCAACCTGAACCATTTCGAAGTTTTTGGTCTGCAACCCGCGTTCGCGGTCGATCGCAGTGCCCTGGCGACCCGCTACCGGGAATTACAGCGGGAATTCCACCCGGACAAATACGCTTCCCATTCCGAGGGCGAACAATTGTTGGCCATCAAAATGGCGGCTCAGATCAATGAGGCGCACACCGTTTTGCGCGACCCGGTACAGCGCGCCGCCTACCTACTCAAGTTGGCCGGGGTAGATGTGCCACCTGAGCAGACCACCAAAGATACTGAATTTCTGATGCAGCAGATGATGTTGCGCGAGCGCCTGGAAGAAGTGCGCGAGCAGCCCGATCCGGCAGCTGCGCTGGATGAGCTCAGTGCTGAGGCGCGGGGGCTGATCTCCAGTGAGGAACAGCGCTTTGCCGAAACTTATGACGGGGGAGATCTGGGCGCAGCAGAGGACTCGCTGCGCAAGCTTCAGTTCCTGGCCAAGCTTGAGAAACAAATTGACGAGCTGGAAGAAGACCTTTTCAACGACTAGTTGCGAGAGCACCGACTGAGAGGGCCAGACGGTACCGCGCCCCGCTTAAAGAAGAGATAACTAATGGCATTACTGCAGATTTCTGAACCGGGCCAGAGCCCAGCTCCCCACCAGCGCAAGCACGCAGTGGGTATCGATTTGGGGACCACTAACTCACTGGTAGCGACCGTGCGCAGTGGATCGGCAGAGGCCATTGCCGATGACCAGGGTGAAGTGATCCTGCCATCAGCGGTGCACTACGGAGCCGAGGCGATTACCGTGGGTGCTGAAGCCCGCGCGTGCGCTGCAGAAGACCCCTACAACACCATGATTTCTATCAAGCGCCTGATGGGGCGAGGTGTTGCGGATATCAAAAGTTTTGGTGAGCAGTTGCCCTATCGCCTGGCTGAGAGCAGTGGCGGTATGCCTTCGATTGAAACTGCAGCCGGAGCGGTAAACCCGGTGCAGGTATCGGCAGAAATCCTGAAAAAACTGGCCGCGCGCGGCCGCGAAGCGCTCTATGGCAAAGCGGGCGGTGAGCTGGATGGTGCGGTGATCACCGTGCCGGCCTACTTCGATGATGCCCAGCGCCAAGCGACCAAAGACGCCGCCCAACTGGCGGGTCTGAAAGTCCTGCGCCTGCTCAACGAGCCCACAGCAGCGGCTGTTGCCTACGGCCTGGATAAGGGCGAAGAGGGTGTGATCGCGGTCTATGACCTCGGTGGCGGCACCTTCGATATCTCTATTCTGCGCCTGTCCCGGGGTGTGTTTGAAGTCATGTCTACCGGCGGCGATACAGCCCTTGGTGGCGACGATTTCGATCGCACTATCGCTTCCTGGATCGCCGAGCAAGTGGGATTGGGTACCAATCTCGACGCCGCGACCCAGCGAGTCCTGTTAGACAGCGCCTGTGCTGCGAAAGAATCCCTGTCCAGTGTCGAGCAGGTGGAAGTGAAATACGGCGACTGGTCAGGCGTGCTCGATCGCGACACCATGGCTTCACTGCTGGATCCCCTTATCGACAAAACCCTACGCGCCTGTAAGCGCGCCCTGCGCGATGCCGGTATCAGTGCCGATGAGGTGCAGGAAATAGTTTTGGTGGGTGGCTCCACTCGTACTTTGCGCGTGCGGGAGCGGGTTGAGGGTTATTTTGGTCGTCCCCCTCATGCGGAAATTGACCCCGACCAAGTAGTAGCAATCGGCGCCGCGATTCAGGCTGATGTATTGGTGGGCAATAAGTCCAGCGAAGAATTGCTGCTGTTAGATGTTATTCCCCTTTCCCTCGGGATTGAAACCATGGGTGGCCTCGCGGAAAAATTGATTGATCGCAACACGACCATCCCCGTCTCCAAAGCCCAGGAGTTCACCACTTTTAAAGATGGCCAGACTGCCATGGCGATCCATGTCGTGCAGGGCGAGCGGGAGCTGGTGAGTGATTGTCGCTCACTGGCGCGCTTTGAATTGCGCGGCATACCGCCGATGGTGGCCGGTGCCGCCCATATCCGTGTGACTTTCCAGGTGGATGCTGACGGTCTTTTGTCGGTGACAGCTATGGAAAAAAGCAGTGGCGTCAGTGCCGATATTACGGTTAAACCTTCCTACGGCCTGGAAGACAAGGATATTGCGCGCATGTTGCAGGAGTCCTACACCCACGCCGCTGAGGATATCGCCCTGCGTGCCCTGCGCGAGGCCCAGGTGGAAGCGGAGAGAACCCTGGAAAGCATGTTGGTGGCCCTGCGTGAGAACGGTGCCGAGCTGCTGGACGAAGGTGAGTTAAACGAGCTTGAGCACGCGATGGAAGCTCTGCGCCTGGCCCATAACGGCGGCGACGCAGAGGAAATTCGTCGACGTATCGAAGCCTTGAATAAGCTGTCTGAGCCTTTTGCTGCCAAGCGTATGGATGCCTCCATTAAGCGGGCTATGCAGGGCCACAGCTTGGATGAATTTGATAAATAACCATGATCAGGCGCAGACTCTGCGCTGCCGGCGGCCGGGGAGTCGTTACTTTCTCCCCGTCGGATTGAGACCACAGAGGTTCAGTACCCCATGCCGAAGATAGTATTTTTACCCCATCCGGAAATGTGCCCTGAGGGCAAAGTGGTGGAAGCGGAGAGCGGTGTCAGCGTGATCGACGCGGCCCTGGCCAACGATATCGAAATTGAGCACGCCTGTGAAAAAGCCTGTGCTTGTACCACCTGTCACATCATTGTGCGCGAGGGCTTCGATTCCCTGGAAGAGCCGGACGAGCTTGAAGAGGACCTGCTGGATAAAGCCTGGGGCTTGGAGCCCGAGTCTCGCCTGTCCTGTCAGGCGATTGTGGAAGATGAAGACCTGGTGGTCGAGATTCCCAAGTACACCATCAACCAGGTGTCGGAAAAGCACTGACCTGCACGCTGAGGAAGCTGAATCATGAAGTGGACTGATATTCACGATATTGCCATAGAGTTGAGCGAAGCTCACGAGGATGTGGACCCTCTGACGGTCAACTTTGTCGACCTGCGCAACTGGGTGATGGCGCTGCCCGGATTTGATGACGATCCTGATCGCTGCGGAGAGAAAATCCTCGAAGCGATCCAGGCTGCCTGGATCGAAGAGCAGGAGTGACCGGCCTTCGGGGGCAGTATTGGCAAGAGAGTACAAAAGTCGATCAATACCCCGTATAATCCGCCGGCCGCGAAATGCGGTGATCAAAAATTGAGTACCCCCGGTGGGTATGAAAGGAATATCAGGGAAGAGCAACTGAGTAGGTTGCTCTTTCTTTATGTAGGGAGCCTCTGAACAACTCCGCAACAATCCCGCAACACCTCTGCGAGCCTTGAAGGCCCGCCCTGCGGGGGCTTACAGAGTTGTTTAGAGGTTCCTAAGTTAAGTTACAAAAAATCAATTTGGAGATAACCATGGCCCTGGAGCGTACCCTTTCTATCATCAAGCCGGACGCAGTAGCCAAGAATGTAATCGGTGAAATAGAGAGCCGTTTTGAGAAAGCTGGCCTGAGCATTGTTGCCATGAAGATGGTTCAACTGTCCCGCGAAAAAGCTGAAGGTTTCTACGCTGAGCACAAAGAGCGTCCTTTCTTCAAAGACCTGGTTGACTTCATGACTTCCGGTCCAGTTGTTGTACAGGTTCTGGAAGGCGAGAACGCTATCCTGGCAAACCGCGACCTGATGGGTGCTACCAACCCTAAAGAAGCTGCTGCTGGCACCATCCGCGCTGACTTCGCTGACAGCATCGACGCCAACGCTGTACACGGTTCCGACTCCGCAGAGTCCGCTGCTCGCGAAGTAAGCTACTTCTTCGCCGACGACGAAATCTGCGCGCGCGCTTAATCCGCGCCACAAATCGCACCGGTCTGTCCGGACCGGTGCAATTCTTCCCCGAGGTGAAATGAATGACCACAGAGAAAACCAACCTGCTCGGCCTTTCGGTAGAAAAGCTGGCCGCCTTTTTTGAATCATTGGGCGAGAAGCGCTTCCGCGCTGTTCAGGTTTTAAAGTGGATTCACCAGAATGGGGTTGATGATTTTGCTGAGATGACCAATGTCAGCAAGGCCCTGCGTCAAAAGCTGGCGGAAGTGGCCGAAGTCCGTGCCCCGGAAGTATTGAATCAGTGGGATTCCGCCGATGGCACACGGAAATGGTTAATTAAAGTCTCCGGTGGCAATGCTATCGAGACTGTTTATATCCCCGATGGTGATCGCGGCACCCTTTGTGTCTCCTCCCAGGTGGGCTGTTCCCTGGATTGCAGCTTTTGTGCAACTGGCAAGCAGGGCTTTAACCGCGATTTAACGGCGGCAGAAATTATCGGGCAGGTCTGGATTGCCTGTAAATCTTTCGGTCAATTGGACCCGAAAGGACCGCGCAAGGTTACCAACGTAGTTATGATGGGCATGGGTGAGCCATTGCTCAATTTCGACAATGTGGTCGATTCCATGAACCTGATGATGGAAGATAACGCCTACGGTATTTCCAAGCGTCGCGTCACCCTGTCGACCTCCGGTGTAGTGCCCGCACTGGACCGCCTCGCCGATGTGACCGATGTGAGCCTGGCAATTTCCCTGCATGCGCCCAACGATGAATTACGTAACGAGTTGGTGCCGATCAATAAAAAATACCCTATTGCGGTGCTACTGGATTCCGCCAAGCGCTACATCGACCGCATGCCGGATACGCACCGTAAAATGACCATTGAATACACGCTGATGCGCGAGGTTAACGACCGCCCGGAGCACGCTGAGCAATTGGCAGAGCTGCTTAAAGAGATTCCGGTGAAAATTAACCTGATTCCCTTTAACCCGTTTGAGTTGTCCGACTACCAGCGAGTGAGTAATAACGCACTGCGTCGCTTCCAGCAGATTTTGCTCGACAAAGGTTATACCGTGACTGTGCGCACTACACGCGGCGATGATATTGATGCGGCCTGTGGTCAGTTGGCAGGCAGTGTTAATGACCGTACCCGCCGCTCCGAGCGCTACCGCAATGCAGAGCGCCCTGTTCGTATTGTTAACTAGTCGCTGGTAATTTTTTGTATAGGTTGCCAAATTGTTGGCAGCCTATTGGCTTCGATTTTCCCCTTCTCAAAAAAACTCTGTTTAGCCTAAAAGTTCCTTTCTATTCTATTTTTCGTGTCAACGAAATTGCTTTATCTAACGTTTAACGCTCGAGGAAAATTTACCCGGGAAGGGAGCGTTGGATATATGCATGAGATTAGGTCAAAACGATCATATTTTTTTAATTTGCATTTTGCTTGCAACATTTTGACTTTGAATGAAATAGCTGGCCATTGGAGAGAGGTCTTCACTAGACCGTCTGGCACTGGATCTTTGCAGTAGCTACACCCGTATCTCCAACATCCATCAAAACATTATGACGCTATAGCGTGCTATCCAGTCATTTTCATTTGGCCTGGAGCTGTTACAGCGTGCTTAGGTTCAGGAAAAACAAAGTGTAGAAATGCTTGCACAGCTGTGTTGAGAGTTGAAGTGCATGGAGTTCTCTGAGTTGCCTGGCTTAGGAAAAGAAAAGTTATCGACGGGACTGTTCGAACATTATGAACGCGGAAAAAAACCAATTAACCCAATTGCTTGTAGCGCTGAATAAGCTGCTGTTCATTTCTTTATTTCTATTTATGGTGGGCTGTGGGGGAGGTGGTTCCTCTAGCGGTGAGGATGATTCATCGACAGAAACTACTGAAAATGATAGCGGCTCTGGGGATAGCTCTGGCTCAGACGATGGTGACGATTCGGACGGTGATACTGATGGTGATACTGATGGTGATACTGATGGTGATACTGGGTCAGATGATGAATCCGATTCAGAGCAGGGGATCTTGGTTGCTGAACTGATTGCAAATCCCTTCTCCGGCACCAGCATAGGGCTCTCTTGGGAGGACTCTGAAGAGACCTACAGCATCTATCGCGATGGCGAATTGATCGCAGAAACTACAGATAACCATTACGTGGATGAAGGCCTCTCAGTTAATACTGAATATAGTTATTGGGTCGGTGTGGGGAGTATTGATAGTGATACTAATAGTGTTACTGCAAAAACACTGGTTAATAACACGAATGATGGCCTGAGCAATGGTACTGAAGCAGAGGCCATTGAAAAGCGCATTGTTGATTTTGATGAATGTCAAAATGAGCGCTCAGCCGTAGATGTTGACGATAGTAGTCTCGACAGTTGCTTGCAGGCTGTGCTGGATGAAGTGGGAATGGCAGAGCAATTGGAGGATATGCGCGCTTTTGCTGCTCGAGTTAGAAGTGAGCAAGACCCGGAGATGGTTGAGTTGGGTATGCGGTTATTCCACAGTAAAAGTCTTAGTGCTAACGGTGATACCGCCTGCTCTTCTTGCCACCACCCGACAATAGGCTGCGCTGGTGATGATCTTTCCATGTCTGTTGGGGTTAATGCCGTTGATCCCGATTTGCTTGGCCCAGGGCGTTCCGATGGTGAAAACGAAGTGCCGTTGGTTGCACGCAATGCCCAGCCTATTTGTAATGTGGCGCTCTGGGATAATGGATTATTCTGGGACAACCGCGTTCTTTTCACGAGCGACGGTGGCCTTAAAACAGACTCCAGGGATGTAACCAATAATACTGAAGCGGCGGTAGGTACCGGTACTTTGGCACTTATGATGGCCCAAGCCCATTTTCCGGTGACTGATGCTGCTGAGATGGGGGATATTTCTGAATTTGGCTACGACGAAAGTAGCGACGATGACCTTACTGATTACCGTGAGGAATATCTTATACCAAAGCTCAATGAGGAGTCCTGGGGCCCCTTATTTGCTGCCGCTTATGGAGACAACAGTATTGACTACAGTAGGGTCGCACAGGCGATTGCCGCCTATGAAGCGGTATATATTTTCATTGATAACCCCTTCTTTGACTATATCGACGGTGACCTGACAGCGCTGGATGACGATGCGAAGCGGGGAGCAATTACTTATTTTACGCCAGGCTCTGGTTGTACTGCTTGCCATACGGGCGCCTTCTTTACTAACCAGGGTTTGAGGGTCGTTAACTATCCTCAAATTGGTGTCGGAAAAGAGGATGATGGCGCTGATTGGGGAGGGGCAGTACTCGGTGGCTTTCGTGTTCCAACACTGCTCAATGCAGGCATTACTGGTCCCTGGGGGCACGCCGGGCAGTTTGGCTCCTTAGAAAGAAATATTGAGCACTATGCCGGGCAAGCGGATTCGGTGTCCCGGTATTTCGCAGATAGTGAAATGTGCGATCTGGATCAGTTTG
Source organism: Microbulbifer sp. MKSA007 (assembly GCA_032615215.1). Classification (NCBI taxonomy): domain Bacteria; kingdom Pseudomonadati; phylum Pseudomonadota; class Gammaproteobacteria; order Cellvibrionales; family Microbulbiferaceae; genus Microbulbifer; species Microbulbifer sp. MKSA007. The sequence continues at coordinate 1,219,932 of CP128433.1, forward strand.
CTGAGCTAGAAGACTGCGCAGCGAAAGTTGCGCCCAATGGTCTGGAGTTGACCGAGGCAATTCTGGAGATAGATGGTGATGCAGCACTTCCGATAGACGACGATGAAGTGAAGCTGTTAGCGGCATTTCTTGAGGCGCTCACTGACCCGGATGCTGAGAATGTAAATTCAAATGCAACCCAATCCCTGATTCCTCCCCGTGACGGCGGACCCGATGGAATGCAGCTGGATGCCTGGGATCAGGACGGCAACGAACTTTAACATTCCTGCATTTTATTTGAGCATCTCACTAATATTGACTTACTGGTGAGATGCCAACTCTTCATTAGCGACCTTTATTCGCATTCATCATTCAGGCAACCGCCTTCTGCCTTAAAATTCACCACAGTTTCATTCTTACTTTGCTTCCAGAGCCAGGCCGGAGTTGATTCGAGAGTGAATTCCTACGATCAGGGCTAGGTATAAGTCATCGTCTGGATTGCGAAGTTTTAGTCAGTTGTTGCTGGAAAAAAACTCTATCCCCTGAAATTCTGGTGAGCTGGTCGTTCCCTCCGGGATTCACTCCGGACTTTTGTTCACATTTCTTCCTTAATTGGTCAACCAAATCTATTGGTGTCGCGTTATCACCTATGAACTATTAAAAATATATGGAAGGGACCACTAGGATTCTTATGAGTGCTCAGAAGTTCGATCAAAAAGTCTTTCCCAGAGTCCTACTTAGACTCTTTTTCCTCACGCTGTTTTCGCTGTTAGTTGGTTGCGGCTCCGGGTCATCTGGTAGTGAGGATAATTCGCCTGCAGATACCGTTCAGGGTGATGATGGTTCCGGTTCCGGTTCCGGTTCCGGTTCCGGTTCCGGTTCCGGTTCTGGCTCAGGGACGGGCACCGATCCTGAGCCTGATCCTGAGCCTGATCCTGAGCCTGATCCTGAGCCTGAGCCTGAAGAAGCCGGTGAACCCGCTGAGCTAATTGGCTATGCCCACTCGGGAACCAGTATCGGTCTTAACTGGGAAAGAGATGGTGAGACTTACTTTATCTATCGAAACGGTGAAAAGGTCGCGGAAACCAGCAATAACTATTATGTCGAACAGGGCCTCTCAGTTAACACCGAATATGTTTACTCTGTCAGTACAGTTGATGCTGCAAACGAATCGGAAACTTCGCAGGTTACAGTCAAGACACTAGTTGATGACACAAATACTGGCCTGAATAACGGTACAGAAGACGATGTTCTGAATGAACAAATATCTAGTTTTGCAGAGTGTAGAAATGTTTCTAGTGCATTGGACCTGCTTGAGGAGGATCTGGACACCTGCCTAGGGGCAATGCTTGAGCTTAACCGGATGGTGACCCTTGTTGAAGATATACGTGCTTTTGGAGCGCGGGTTCGCAGCGAACAGGATCCGGCCATGGTAGAACTGGGCATGCGCCTGTTCCACAGCAAGTCTTTAAGTGCTAACCAAGATACCTCCTGCTCTTCCTGTCATCATCCTGCGATTGGTTGCGGTGGAGATGATCTATCGATGCCTGTTGGGGTAAATGCTGTGAATACTGCTTTGTTAGGACCAGGCAGGTCGGACGGTATTAACGAAGTACCACTAGTGCCTAGAAACTCGCAGGCAATTTGCAATACCTCGCTTTGGAGTCGCGGCCTGTTCTGGGATAACCGTGTTTCTATGGGGACTAATGGGACCCTGCGGACAGAATCAACGGACGTCACCCGAAATACTAGAGCAGCGGTGGACTCTGGTTCCCTGGCACTGTTAATGGCTCAAGCCCACTTCCCTGTTACAGCACCTCCCGAGATGGGTGACATAATCGATTTTGGATACGATGATTCTGTTGATGAGAATTTTACTTCCTATCGTGAGGATATTTTAGCCGCAAACCTGGATGTTGAAGCCTGGGCGCCGTTATTCACTTCAGCATTTGGTGATTCTGAGATTAATTTCAGTCGGATCGCTCAAGCAATAGCTGCATATGAGGCAGTGCAAATATTTATCGATAATCCGTTTTTTGAATATACCGGGGGCAACCTGGAGGCGCTCAGCGCTGAGGAAAAACGTGGTGCCATTACATTTATGTCTAAGGAGGCGGGGTGCACTTTTTGCCACAAGGGGGCCTTTTTCACATCTGAGGCATTGATGGCTGCGAACTATCCGCAAATAGGGGTAGGCACCGATGAGAGTGGGAATGGGGCTGATTGGGGCGGCGAGGGATCACTTGGGTTTGGTGCCTTTCGTGCACCGACGTTGCTCAACGTGGCACTTACCGGGCCTTGGGGGCACAATGGGCAATTCGGTACGCTGAAGAGGAATGTTGAGCACTACAGTGACCAGGGAGCCTCAATTACCCGGTATTTTGAAAATAGTGAAATGTGTGATCTTGTGCAATTTCAGGATGTTGAGGGTTGTGCCAATAAAGTGGCTCCAAATGGTTTAACCCATTCCCAGAACATTATTGATGGAAATGAAGGAGGAGGAGTTAACCGCCTTTCTGCCGATGAAATTGATCTTGTAGTGACATTTCTCGGGACGCTCACAGACCCCAATGCTGCCGATACCAGTTCGAATGCGATTCAATTCTTGATTCCTCCCAGAGATGGTGGGCCTGATGGGAAGCAGTTGGATGCAATCGACAAGGATGGCAGAAGCCTGTAACTGTTTTTCTCCAACATCGCCGATTGGGTAATTTAAACTGAAATAGCCCTTCTCAGCAGTTGCCAGCAAATGCCGGCAACTGCTGTTCTAATAAGTACAAGAGTATTGCCTGGGTTAAAAGCTTAAAACCCGCTCTTGCCTATAGCGTTCCAAGTGTGATTAATCTTCCATTCAATTTATCATTTTGAGGACATTGGCAATGTACTGTTGCGACGCCCTTAGCAGAGTTTCTTACTCTGAATCGTTACAGTAGTTCAAAATGAAAACATCCAATTTGTAATTACAGTGAGATTTTTCGCTGCTGGACACAGTGGGCCGAAATTATTCCTGATTCCATCTGGTAAATACTAATTTAAAGGTTTTCCCTGTAATTTAATGGCAAGCATTCAATTACCCTTTGGTGTCAGCATTGGCACTTCGCCCTGTATTTAGTGTCCAGAACTCGGAATAAGAAAAGGTCATTGACGGGCAGGTCAAGAACTATGAATGTTGATAAAAATCAAATCACACTATCGCTAACGGCTCTGGTAAAGCTGCTGGTCCTATCTCTATTTCTTGTGATGGTGGGTTGCGGAGGAGGTGGTTCCTCAAGTAGTGACAATGACACACCTACTGAAACTTCTGATACTGGCAGTGATGGTGATTCTGGTTCAGGTGATGATGAAAATGGCGATGGCGATGGCGATGGCGATGGCGATGGCGATGGCGATGGCGATGGCGATGGCGATGGCGATACAGGCTCAGGTCAGGGAATTATTCCTGCAGAACTGATCGGCAACGCATTTTCCGGTACCAGCATTGGTCTTTCCTGGGAAAGCACCGGTGCGACCTATGTTATCTATCGTGGCAGCGAACGAGTTGCTGAGACGACTAGCGGATACTATGTCGATGAAGGTCTCTCATCAGACACTGAATATACCTACTCAGTAACCACCGGCGATGTCGACAGCGAAGATGAGACCGCCAGCGTCACTGCCAGAACATTGGTAAATAATACTAATGACGGCCTCAGTAATGGTTCTGATGCAGACGGTTCTGATAGCCGAATTTCCGATTTTGATGAATGTCAAAATGCGCGTTCAGCGGTCAATATTGCTGATGGCAGTCTCGATAGCTGCTTACAGGCAGTGCTGGATGACGTTGGCATGGCCGAGCAGTTGGAAGATATGCGCGCCTTTGCTGCCCGGGTCAGAAGTGAACAGGACCCTGTCATGGTAGAGCTGGGTATGCGCTTGTTTCACAATAAAAACCTGAGCGCTGATGGCGATGCATCTTGCTCTTCCTGCCACCACCCGGCAATAGGTTGTGGTGGTGATGACCTGTCCATGCCAGTTGGTGTTGATCCCGTTGATGCTGAATTAGTCGGTCCCGGTCGCTCCGACGGCCAGAATGAAGTTCCGCTGGTACCGCGAAATGCCCAGCCTATCTGCAATGTAGCCCTTTGGGATAATGGCTTGTTCTGGGATAACCGAGTGGCGATCAATGGTAATGGCGGGCTCAGGACAGACTCCCGGGATGTTACTCGCAACACAGAGGCGGCCGTGGGTACTGGTACCCTCGCACTGATGATGGCCCAAGCCCACTTCCCGGTCACAGAAGCTGCTGAGATGGGGGATATCACCCAGTTCGGTTACGACGATACCAGCGATGATGGTTTTACTGATTATCGTGAGGATATTCTCGCTGAAAAATTAACCCAGGACTCGTGGGGTGTAATGTTTACCGCAGCATTTGGCGATTCGGCAATTAACTTCAGCAGAATTGCAGAGGCAATTGCCTCTTACGAAGCGGTGCAAATTTTTATCGATAACCCCTTCTTTGATTATGTTGATGGAGACCTTGCGGCCCTCAATAACGATGAAAAGCGAGGGGCAATTACCTTTATGACACGAAATTCAGGGTGTACAAATTGCCACTCAGGAGCCTTTTTCTCTAATCAAGGGTTGAGAGCTGTCAGTTATCCACAGATTGGTGTTGGTAAAGATGAGAGTGGCAGTGGTGCTGACTTGGGTGGTAATGGAAGCGGCAGCTTCCGCACGCCAACGCTGCTTAATGTGGCGCTCACTGGCCCCTGGGGACACGCAGGTCAGTTCGGTACATTGAAAAGAAATGTCGAACACTACACTGGTCGAGCCGACTCTGTTTCCCAGTATTTCACCAACAGTGAGATGTGCGATTTGGATCAGTTTGCAGAGGTGGATGAGTGTGCCGCGAAAGTTGCGCCCAATGGCCAGGCACTGACTGAAGCACTGTTGGCTGAAAATGGCGACGGCGCTGTGAATTTGGACGACGAGGAGGTTGATTTACTGGTAGCGTTCCTCGAAACCCTAACTGATCCAGATGCGGCAAATACTGACTCCAATGCAGTCCAGTCATTGATTCCGCCGCGGGACACTGGTCCAGATGGCATGCAGCTGGATGCGGTTGACCAGGAAGGTAATCAACTCTAACTCTTCTAAGCCCTTTTTACTTATTCCGCCGGTACACCGGTACTGGCGGATTGACAATACTCGACAAAGTCATCACTAAATGGAATTGATTGGGTTTTAGGGCTGCAACTGGCAAGGCTTTCCGGCAGTATAGGGATTTGGAAAGTGCCAGCTGAGGCGGAATCAGATTTCTCACACAAAATACCGATATGTACTTTTACCACTGCCAGTGGATGCCGGTGGTCGATGTTGGGTTTTGCTGTGTTTTGCGGGCTTGCTTTGTCCAGGGATTGGCGTTAGCACTCATTGGTGTATTGGTGACACCCGCGCAATCTCGCTGGGCCGATAAGTGAAAAATAAAGATACAGGTGATGTAGTGTCCGCGAAATTTAAGAGCCTGTCGCTCCTGGTGCTGCTCGGTACTCTGCTGGGGGTGTGTAACCTCTGGGGGACCCGAGCGCAAGGAAGTTGACCTGGATAAGGCATTGGAGACCCATGTTCAGTTGGGGCTTCGCTATTTGCGGGACCCCAACAGCAGGGAGCAGTCCCGCCGTCATTTTAATCGTGCTTTGGAATTGGGCAAAAAGAACCCACTGGCACATCACGGTCTGGCACTGCTTTATCAAGCGGATGGTGAGCTGAATATTGCGGAATCTCACTTCAAGAAAGCCTTGCGCTATAGCGACGGGTTTTCCATGGCTCACACTAATTACGGCGTTTTTCTCTATAAACAAGAGCGCTATAAAGAGGCCCTCAAGCAGTTCGAACTCGCCTCTACAGACCTCACCTATAATCGTCGATCTTTTGCCTTGGTTAACTACGGTCGTACGGCCGCGCGTCTGGGTCTCACCGACAAGGCGGAAGGGGCCTATGCCAGGGCGTTAGCACTGAACTCCGATTTGCCGCTGGCGTTGATCGAAATGGCTGAGCTGAAATTTAACGCCGGTGATTACGCAAAATCCAAGGCGTACCTGGATCAGTTTAGTGAAAAGAATCGCCAGACTCCCCAGTCACTGTGGCTTGGGATTCGTATCGAGAAGGTGTTTGGCAATCGTGACAAGGAGCGAAGTTACGCCCTTGCTTTGAAGAATTTGTACCCGTACTCTGCGGAGACACTGAAATATCAGGAGTTGAGTGGTAATGACGGATAGTAGTCCCGAACACTGCGAAGGTGGTGAGGTCGTATCCAATACGCAAACTTCTAAGGGTTCCGCTGGCAATCTTTTGCTGGCGGCTCGGGAAGCGGCCGGGCTGTCCCGAGAGGAGTTATCGCAGCGCCTGTGTATTATTGATAACACAGTTGAGTGGATTGAAAGCGATAATTACGAAAAGCAGCCAGAAGCTGTCTACACGCGAGGCTATATCCGCAATATTTGTCGCGAGTTGAATATTCCTGCTGAGCCGGCTTTGGAAGCCTATGATAGGGATCGGCCGCAGCCAGCACAGCGCAGTGAATCCCGGCGAACCACTAAAGCCGAGGCATTTCGCCCTGAGCGCAAGCGCGGACATGGTGCCCTGGCCCTGATTCCCCTGTTGCTCGCGGGTGGTGTCTTCTGGTGGAAGTACGGTACTCCAGTCAATATTCCCGGTATGCCCATGGGTGAGGATACTGCGGACCTGGTTGCCGAAGCCCCCGTTGCCAGTGAAGTTGTAACTGATCCGGTTACTGAAGTAGAGGGGCAGGAAGTTGCAGTTGAAGAGTTGAGCTCAGAGCCATTTGCACCAGCATCAAATGGAGTTGCTCATGTTCAGCTTGAGGTTGGCAGTGCTGAAACGGTGGAGAATAAACCCGCTGCTTCTGTGGAAAAAGTGGTTGAGCCTGTTCCCGCCCAAGTAGCCCAGTTGGACCAGGCCCTGAAAGGCGCATTGCGGCTTCGCTTTGATGAAGATGCCTGGGTTGAGGTGAAAGACGCACAAGGTGTGATTTTACTGGCCGGGGTCCAAGCTGCTGGCAGTGCCAAATCTTTAGATGGAGATGCTCCATTTGAGCTGATGTTGGGAAATGCCCGTGCAACCCATGTGGTTTACCGCGATGAAACTATCGACAGCCAGCCTATTGGCGACCGCCGCACTCGTCGTCTGATTGTCGGCGATTAAGATGATCTTCCCCGTTTGGGCGCGAACCCTGTAGGTTTGCGCCCAATCTCTCTATAATCTCCCCTCGATTTTTATCAGTAATACCACCAGGTCAGCCTATGCAATTTGAATCTCCCATTGTCCGCCGCAAGTCGCGCCAGATCATGGTGGGTGATGTACCGGTCGGAGGGGATGCCCCGATCTCGGTGCAAAGTATGACCAACACCGAAACCTGCGATGTAGCAGCTACTGTTGGCCAGATCCAGCGCCTGGAACAGGCTGGAGCCGATATAGTGCGGGTTTCTGTGCCCAGCATGGATGCCGCAGAGGCGTTTGGAGAAATTAAAAAACAGGTGAATGTCCCGTTGGTCGCAGACATTCACTTCGATTACCGTATCGCCCTGCGGGTCGCAGACCTGGGGGTGGATTGTCTGCGTATTAACCCCGGCAATATTGGCCGAGAGAAGCGTATTCGGGCCGTAGTGGATAAAGCTCGCGATCTGAATATCCCGATTCGTATCGGTGTCAATGCGGGCTCCCTGGAAAAAGACCTGCAGAAAAAGTATGGCGAGCCCACGCCGGATGCTCTGGTAGAGTCGGCGCTGCGCCATGTATCGATCCTCGACAGCCTGGACTTCCAGGACTTCAAAGTCAGTGTAAAAGCATCCGATATCTTTATGGCCACGGCTGCCTATCGCAAGCTGGCCCAGCAGATTGAGCAACCGCTGCACTTGGGTATTACCGAAGCTGGTGGCTTGCGTGCCGGCACAGTGAAGTCGGCGATTGGTCTCGGTGCCCTTCTGCTCGACGGTATCGGTGACACCCTGCGGGTTTCCCTGGCTGCAGACCCGGTAGAAGAGGTCAAAGTGGGCTGGGATCTGCTCAAAAGCCTGCGTCTGCGCAGTAAAGGTATTAACTTTATTGCCTGCCCCAGCTGTTCGCGCCAGAACTTCGATGTGGTGAAAACCATGAATGAGCTGGAGACGCGCCTGGAAGATGTGACTACACCGCTGGATGTGGCAGTAATTGGCTGTATCGTCAACGGCCCCGGCGAAGCGAAAGAAGCCGATGTAGGCCTGACTGGTGGTACCCCGAGCCATGCCATCTATGTGGATGGGCAGCCAGACCGCAAGTTTAAGAATGAAAATCTGGTGGATGATTTAGAGCGTTTGATTCGCGAGAAGGCGGCCGCCAAGGCCGAGCGCGAAGCGGATATCATCGCCAAGGCGTAGAGGGCAACAGCTCCCTGCGCAAGACCCAATTAATTGAGTGAAAAATTAAGGAACAGCGTTGAAACAGCTTCGCGCAATTCGCGGCATGAACGATCTGCTACCGGAACAGTCCCCGGTATGGCAGTACGTGGAAGCCACACTGAGTGAACTTACTAGTCGCTACGGCTACACCGAAATTCGCACTCCCTACCTGGAGTCGACCCAGTTATTTTGCCGTGCGGTGGGCGAGGCTACCGATATTGTCGAGAAGGAAATGTACACCTTTGATGACAAGAGCGGTGACAGCGTTACCCTGCGCCCTGAGGGCACAGCGGGCACTGTGCGTGCAGCAATCCAGAGCAACCTGCTGAACCAGCCACAGCGCCTGTGGTATTTCGGCCCTATGTTCCGCTATGAGCGCCCACAGAAGGGGCGCCTGCGTCAGTTCCACCAGTTTGGTGTCGAGGTGTTTGGCATTCAAGGGCCGGATATCGATGCAGAAATCCTGATCATGACTGCACGACTGTGGCGTCAGCTGGGTATCAGCGAACATGTGACCCTGCAGCTCAATTCCCTGGGTAACGCCGAGAGCCGCGCTGCTTATCGGGATGCGCTGGTCACTTATTTAAGTGAGCGTCGTGACCAGCTGGATGAGGACAGCCAGCGCCGTCTGGAGCGCAATCCGCTGCGAATTCTCGACAGTAAAAATGCGCAAACTCAGGAACTGCTGGCGGATGCGCCCTGTCTACTGGACTTCCTCGATGAGGAATCCGCCGCCCACTTTAGTCAGTTAAAGGCACTTTTGGACGGGGCAGGCGTTAAGTATGAGATCAATCCCAAGTTGGTGCGCGGTCTCGACTACTACGGAAAAACTGTATTTGAGTGGGTGACCGACAGCCTCGGTGCCCAGGGCACTGTATGTGCCGGTGGCCGCTATGACGGCCTGGTAGAACAGATGGGTGGCAAAGCCACCCCGGGCGTGGGTTTTGGCCTGGGTGTTGAGCGTCTTGTATTGATGCTAGAAACCCTAGAAGTGTTGCCTGAGTCCCTTTCGCAACAGGTAGATGCCTACCTGGTTGCCGTTGGTGATGTACAATCAGCTGCCATGACAGCCGCCGAGCAATTGCGCGACGAGCTGCCCTGGTTGCGACTGCAGTTGCACTGTGGTGGAGGAAGCTTTAAAAGCCAGATGAAGAAAGCTGATAAGAGCGGCGCCGATTATGCGCTGATTATCGGCGAAGATGAGGCTGCAAGTGGTCAGATAACTGTGAAGTACCTTCGCGCTGACCAACCGCAGCAAACGCTGGCACCGAAAGAGCTGGCAGCACTGCTGCAAGGCTGAAAGAAACACTGAGGGAGGCGGAGGCCCCCGCCGGGAAAGTTAGTAATCTACAGGAAAGGCAAATTACCCAATGGCTGAGCATCTTACCGAACAAGAACAAATAGAAACGCTGAAGCGCTGGTGGGCGGAAAATGGCAAGGGAATTGTGACTGGCGTCGTGCTGGCCCTGGCCGGTTACTTCGGTTATCAGTGGTGGCAGGGAGATCAGCGCACTAAGGCTGAAGCGGCCTCTGACCTGTACCAGACTTTCGTTGAAGCGGTCTCCGCCAACAACAATCAACCGGACAACAAGCAGCTTACCACTGCCAAGAATGTGGCCGAGCAGCTGAAAGATGATTTTGCCAAACGTATCTACGCCAGCCAGGCTGCACTGCGTCTCGCGGCTATTTCAGCGGAGAGCAATGACCTGGAAGCTGCCGAGCAGCAGCTGCAGTGGGTACTCGACAACACCAGTGAAGCAAGCCTGGAGTTGCTCGCTAAACGCCGCCTGGCCGCTGTTTTGGCGGCCCGTGGTGAGTCTGATGAAGGCCTGAAGTTGCTCGAGGGCACTATACCCCCGGCATTCGCGGCCCTTTATTCTGAGACTCGTGGTGATATCCTGAAGCAAAAGGGTGACATCGCCGGTGCGCGTGCCGCGTACGAGCAAGCACTGACAGAGCTTCTGCCAGAGCAAGCGGGCAACACCCAACTTCTGCGCCTGAAGGCTGAAAGCCTGGCGATAACCGAGAGCAGTGACGCTCAGAACCAAACCGAGCCTGTATCTGAGGGAGACGAGTAATGGGATTTCTGAATCGCGCTGCGGGTCGCACTGCAGCGGTGGCGCTAGCGGTGGCCCTGGCTGCCTGTGCCTCTAATGACGAGAAGGAAGATGTCGACCCCGTCGAACTGGTGGATATTAACTCCACTGTTGCCCTGCAAGAGGTGTGGTCTGCCGATATTGGCGGTATTGACCAAAAGCGTTACGCGATGCTGCAGCCGAGCCTTATCGATGGTCGCCTGATAGCTGCCAGCAGCGATGGTGAAATCAGTGCTTTTGATCGCAGCTCCGGGCGCAAGCTCTGGGAGACAGATCTGGATGTAGATCTGAGCGGTGGTGTGGGCACTGGCCTGGGCATGGCGGTAGTCTCCGACTACCGCGGCCGCGCCGTGGCTCTGGACCTCGAAAACGGCGCTGAGCTATGGAATTACCAAGTCTCCGGCGAAGTAGTTGCCGCTCCAGCGATCGGTGCTGGCGTGGTTGTCCTGCAGACCGTAGATGGCAAGCTGGTTGGCCTCGACGCTACCAGCGGTGAAGAGTTGTGGAGCCACAATACCAACTTGCCAGTACTGACCCTGCGCGGTACTGCAGCACCTGTTATCAGCGGTGGTATGGTGATTGCCGGCCTGGATAACGGCAAACTGCTGGCCCTGGACGCCCGCGATGGCATTCAGCGCTGGGAACAGCGAGTCGCTATTCCCCAGGGCTCTGCGGAGCTGGAGCGGGTAGTTGATATCGATGGTGCTCCAGTAGTGCGCGGCGATTTGGTGTTTGCCGCCAGCTACCAGGGCCGTGTTGTCGCCCTGTCCAAAGATAATGGCCGCGGCCTCTGGGCTCGCGATGCCTCTACCCACCACGAAGTGGCAGTAGGTGGTGGCCATGTCTACCTCAGTGATGCCTCCGGTAGCGTCTATGCCTACAATGTGGGCAGCGGCCAGATCGAGTGGAGTAATAACGAACTATTGCGCCGCGAATTGAGCGGACCGGCTTTCTTCCAGGACGTGGTCGTTGTGGGAGATCTGGAAGGCTACCTGCATGTGCTGGACCCCAATTCCGGACAATTTATTGGCCGCGAGCAGGTGGACGGTGATGCGATTCGCATCCCCATTCTGGTTGATGGCGATCTGATATTTGTGCTGTCGGATGACGGCAAGTTATCAGCTCTACGCCTCGCTGATTCCTGATAATCGCAGCCAACTGACGAGAGGCGGACAGGCTGTCCGCCTTAGGGCTTAGAGCCCGCAAATGGAGCCTGCTGTGCAGGCAAGTTGAAATCGCCCGCCTCGCGCGGGCTTTTGTATTTTTTTATACGGCTAAAACCAGAATTTGTATGCTGCCAGTAATTGCCCTGGTCGGGCGCCCCAATGTGGGCAAATCCACACTTTTTAACCGGTTGACCAAGTCTCGCGACGCATTGGTGGCCAACTACGCCGGGCTTACCCGCGATCGCAAGTACGGTGAGGCGGAGATCGACGGGCGCAAGCTGTTACTGGTCGATACCGGTGGTATTTCCGGTGGCGAAGAAGGCATCGATGCGGCTATGGCCGAACAATCTATGCAGGCCATCGAAGAAGCAGACTTCGTACTCTTTTTGGTGGACAGCCGCGCCGGCCTGACCCCAGCCGACGAGATGATTGCCGAGCGCTTGCGCACCCGCTCCAAGCCCACTTTCCTGGTGGCCAACAAAGTTGATGGGGTAAACCCGGATATTGCCCTGGCACCTTTCTATGAATTGGGTATTGGTGAGCTTTTCCCGACGACTGCTACCCACGGGCGCGGTGTTCGCTCCCTGATGCAGCGGGTAATCGAGGACCTGCCCGAGCAAGAAGTTGAAGAGGAAGCCGAAGAAGCGACCGGAATCAAGATTGCCATTGTGGGCCGCCCCAATGTGGGGAAATCCACCCTGGTTAACCGCCTCTTGGGTGAGGACCGGGTTGTTGTCTACGATCAGCCCGGCACAACCCGCGATAGCGTCTATATCAATTATGAACGCGACGAAAAGCCTTACACCCTGATCGATACTGCGGGCATTCGCCGCCGGAAAAATATCAAGGAATCGGTGGAGAAGTTCTCTATCGTCAAAACCTTGCAGGCGGTGGAAGATGCCAACGTGGTGGTGCTGGTGATCGATGCCCGCGAAGGCCTGGTGGACCAGGATATGCACCTGATGGGCAGCGTAGTACAGGCGGGACGCGCGCTGGTAGTTGCCCTGAACAAGTGGGATGGGCTGGAAGCGGATCATCGCGACTATGTGAAAGCCGAGTTGGAGCGTCGCCTGCGCTTTGTGGACTTTGCTGATGTGCACTTTATTTCTGCACTACATGGCACCGGTGTTGGGCATCTATACGAGTCCATTGAGGGTGCTTACCAGAGCGCTACAGACAAACTGTCCACTAATCACCTCACTCGTATTCTGGAGTGGGCGGTAAGTGAGCACCAACCACCTTTGGTGCACGGACATCGTATCAAATTGCGCTACGCTCACGCCGGTGGACAAAATCCGCCGGTTATTGTGATCCACGGTAACCAGACTGAGCAGGTACCGGCACATTATGTGCGCTACCTGGAGAAGACTTTCCGCAAGGCTCTGGATTTGCACGGTACTCCGGTAAAAATTGAGTTCCGCACCAGCGCTAACCCCTACGCGGACAAAAAGAACAAGCTGAGTGACCGCCAGAAGGCCAAGAAACGCCGCCTGATGAAGTTTGTTAAAAAGAAGAAAAAATAAGAGGCGGTAACTTAGGTTACCTGTAAGCCGGCAAGGGATACTGCCGGTTTGCGCACCACTCCAGCTTCTACAGCCTTAACCCACAATGGAATGGCATTGTGGGATTTCTATCGTACCAGTGATCCCGTTTTTGACGGGGCCAGGGAAGAAACCACAAGGAGAATACGATGTTGAAGCTGAAGAATCCTGCATTGCTGCGCAACCAGTCCTATATCAATGGCCAGTGGATTGACGCTGATTCTGGCGATACCTTCGATGTGTTGGACCCGGCAACTGGCAAGGCGGTTGCCAGAATCGCCAACTTGGGGGCAGATGAGACTCGCCGTGCTATAGAAGCTGCTGATAAAGCCTGGCCTGCCTGGCGCGATACTCCGGTAAAAGAAAGAGCGAAAATTCTCAGACGCTGGTATGAGCTGATAATTGCTAACGCTGATGACCTAGCCATTATTTTGACCGCAGAGCAAGGCAAGCCACTGACAGAGTCCCGTACCGAAATTGTGTATGGTGCTAATTATGTCGAATGGTTTGCGGAAGAAGCCAAGCGCGTCTACGGGGATGTTATTAGCCCGCCTTCCAGTGATAAACGGCTCTTGGTTATCAAGCAGTCGATTGGTGTGACCTGTTCTGTAACGCCATGGAATTTCCCCAGCGCTATGATCGCACGCAAAATGGCTCCCGCTATTGCCGCAGGCTGTCCATTTATTGCCAAGCCCGCCTCCGAAACACCTCTATCCGCACTGGCTCTCGCAGTTCTCGCTGAGGAAGCGGGAATCCCCCCAGGTGTTTTTAATATTGTCGCAGGGGATAAGGCACCGGAGATTGGCGCAGAAATGACGGCCAATCCATTAGTGCGGAAATTTACTTTTACCGGTTCTACCGCTGTCGGAAAATTGCTGCAAGCCCAGTGTGCAGCAACCATGAAAAAAACCTCTATGGAATTGGGAGGTAATGCCCCATTTATTGTTTTTGATGATGCTGACATTGGCGAAGCCGTAAAGGGCGCAATTGTTTGTAAATATCGCAATGCCGGTCAAACCTGTGTATGCGCTAATCGCATTTTCGTGCAAGAAGGTGTTTACGAAGAATTTGCACAGAAATTTTCCGCTGCGGTAAACCAGCTTTCCATGGGCAGTGGTTTTGATAGCGGTGTCGACATGGGTCCTATGATTACCACCAAAGCAGTGAAGAAAACGGAATCTCTGGTGGAAGATGCGCTGCAAAAAGGCGCGCAAACCCTAGTTGCTGGTGGTCCCAGTACTATGGGGGAGTGCTTTTATTCTCCTGTAGTATTGGGTGGGGCCACCGATCAAATGCACTTGTTCAAAGAAGAGATCTTCGGTCCGGTAGCTCCGCTATATAAATTCTCCTCTGAAGAGGAAGTCATTAAAATGGCCAACGATACGGAATTTGGTCTGGCTTCTTATTTTTACTCCAGGGATATCGGTCGTATTTGGCGTGTTGCAGAGGGACTTGAATACGGTATGGTCGGTATCAATGAGGGTATTATTTCAAACGAAATGGCACCCTTTGGCGGTGTAAAAGAATCCGGGCAGGGGCGCGAGGGCTCAAAATACGGTATTGAGGATTACCTGGAAATAAAATATCTGTGTGTCGGCGGTATTGATAAGTAGTTTGTTAAAGTGTTTGGATTTTAAATGGTTGTAGAGCCTATTGCGCGGGTGCATTCCTGCTTTGGAGAAAAGTTTGGAGTACCCCGCCAGCCACTATTGGCGGATGCCAGTCGCGCCAGTATTGTGTTGTTACCTCCCCTGGATACGCCAGATGCAGTTGCCGGTCTGGAGCAAAATAGCCATATCTGGGTAGTGTTCCAATTTCACCAAGCCGCTGGGCAGTGGTCAGCTAAAGTGCGCCCGCCCCGTTTGGGCGGCAATAAGAAACTGGGTGTACTCGCCACTCGCTCGCCCTTTCGTCCCAATAATATCGGGCTGTCAGTAGTTCGTCTTCTGGAGGTGCGCACCTCTCCTAAAGTGGAGTTGATAGTTGCCGGGGCAGATTTGGTCGATGGTACGCCAGTGTTGGATATTAAACCCTATGTTCCCTATGCGGATGCGTTAACGCATGCGCAAAGTGAATTTGCTGACGCAGCTCCAGTGCAAATTCCCGTTACTATCCCCGAGCCAGTTCTGAATAAAGCCAAAGCCTACCGCGATGACTGGGGTACAGATCTCCCCCGTTTAATTGAACAGGTGTTATCCCAGGATCCAAGACCGGCATACCAAAAGACCGACCCTCAGCGCATTTATGGCATGCAATTGTGTGAATTCAATTTGCGTTGGCGTTATACCGATGCCGGAATAGAAGTGGTGGCACTGGAATAACCCTCGACCAGCTAGTTTCAGTATTCTGCAGCAAGTCAGGATGTGTCTCCTCCGTGACTGTCTAGGGTTCGGAAAGGATATGTCATTCATTTTCATGGGAAATACAATTCCCCAAGATACGGCATTCGCCTAAAAATAACGCCTAGCTATCCAAGGGCACAGCTATGCCAGTACGTGAAACCTTTAATTATCAAGGCTTAGATGCTATTCGCGTCGGCCGAGTCAATATGGGTGTTAATACAACCTTTGTTGTTTATCGCCTCAATGGAACCGTAATTGATACAGGTCCCAGCAATCAGTGGAAGTATGTCAAGCCGTTTATACAAAGCGCACCGCTAAAGCAGTTATTGCTGACTCATCACCACGAAGACCATAGTGGCAATGCCGGCGCTATCCAGAAACTTACCGGTGTGCAGGCGGTGGCCCCGGATCTGACTATTGGTATATTAAAAAAAGGCTTCCGAATTCCCCCGATGCAGAAGTTTTTCTGGGGAACTGCGGGAAAAGCGGAGGTGGCACCTCTTCCAGAGGAAGTCTACATTGGTGAAGAAAAAGTGGTTCCAGTATTTAGTCCCGGGCATGCAAAGGATATGACCTGCTATTTACTGCCTGAGCGCGGCTGGCTGTTTAGCGCTGATTTATTTATTGCCAACTACTTAAAGTTCCTGCGTATTGATGAAGATGTCCCTACATTAGTGAAAAGTATAAAGGGGGCCCTGGATCATTCATTTGACGTTATCCTTTGCCCTCATAGAGGTGTGGTGGAGGATGGTTGGCAGCAGTTGAGTAAAAAATATGAGTACCTGCTTAATCTATCTGGAGAGGCGCAGGAGTTGACGCAACAGGGATTTTCCTTGGAAGAGGTTACACAGCGCTTACTTGGAAAAGAGGGATTATTCAGTGCTTTGACGGGATATAACTTTTGCAAGAGGAATTTGATTGCTTCTTGTTTGACAGTTAACTTGGAAGAGATGCCCCGCTTCTAAATTCAGTTCTGGTTTCAGGGTAGCTTAAGCTGCCTGTCCCGCCTGTTTTACTTTTAGTACAAAAAATGTTCGTGACATTCTTGCGCTTAGTTAATTTTATGCCAAAAAGCCATCTATACATAAAAAATTAAAAAATTTTATTAAGGTTGACGACCGTTTTAGATAGTTATTATCATGCGTGGCAACTTGAGTAGTCAGTCCCATTATGGGTTTATGGGGCTAGATAGTACGGGCGATTAACTTTGACAGGATGTTATAGATTAGGAATCCAGCTGATTGGATTGCTGATATTTTTCTTCGGTAGTCAACTAGCAGTGGCTATAGATGAGTCTGCAGATGATCATCATCGTTGCATATCCCTACCCGACCGTCAGTCGTTTACCGGAATTTATGGGGTTGCTAAAAACACATCTGAATTGTGTTTTGCTCGCAGTGAAGAGTTAACTGGTACACTTGATCAATTTATATTGATTGATGTATCTGAAAAGTTACCTGATCAGAATGTACCCCAAGATATCCTTTCAATTACCACTTCTAGAGTTAAGACTAAGAAATTCCTTAAATCCAAGGCCATTCTAGTTTTTTCTGAACCCCACAAGAGGCACTCCTTGGCAAAGCTATGTCAGGAGCTTGTGAGTTCAGGTTTTGAAAAGCCAAAAGTACTGATTGGCAAGAGACCCGAAGAGTTGTCTCAAGCGAAGACCACCATAGTGTCTCCGAATGATTATTTGGTTGAGTTCAGTCATTTTGGCGCAGTTACTCTTGCAGCTACTCACAGTATTGGTGAAGAGCTAGTAAATATGGGAATCTCAGTTGTACCTCACCAGGTAGATGAAGACCTGAATACCAGAATACGCAGTGCATTTATTAGTTATTCACTAAATGGCTACTTGCCAATATTTGTTGTTGCGGAAGATGGGCAAGAACAACGTATAGCAAAAAAGTTAAAACTAGGCTTTAAAGGTGAGGCTTTCGTTATTGCCGGTGGATTAAGTGCTTTAAAGAATGCCGTAAGGAATAGTGCATTAGGTGCAGCTAAACGAGCGGGAGTGGATGGGATGCCGGGCTGTGCAAGATAAGAAGTACCAAGTTAAGTTTAGTCTGCTCGCCTGTTTACTGGGAGCGATAGTATTTGCTTGCTTTTGGGTATATAAGCAAGTTGAACCCAATGATGCAATATATAAAACTATCCAAACGATACGTTATAGTTTTGAAGTTAGTAATCGGTCGAATCGATATATAGCGAGCCCCGTTTTCAGTGCGTTTGCACCGGTAGAGCAAAATTCCTATCAAAAAACGGAATCTATTAACGCTAACTTTCCATTTGAGTTAAAAGTAGACCAGTCAGGTAACCAGGCGTTGTTATTTGATTTGCCTGGTCTAGCTCCCTTTTCCAGCCAAGTTGTCAATATAACCGCTGTAGTAAAGCTGGCCGATAAACCTCAACCATCTACTTTGGAAGACCCACGCTACCTTGGAAGTGAGCCGGGGATTGAAACAAAAGCACCAGAAATAGTCTCTCTAGCCTCTAAACTCAATGGTAATCCAGAAAAGATTAGTAGTTGGCTTTATCGCAATATCAGAGATATCGGCTATGTTGCCGAAGACAGAGGAGCGAGCTACGCAATAACAGCTCGGCAAGGAGACTGTACCGAATTTGCGTCGGCCTTTGTTGCGTTAACTCGATCTTCAAATATTCCGGCCCGTATGGTTGGGGGATTCACTATTGATAGTTCAGGTCGCTTATTTGCTGAAAATTATCACAACTGGGCTGAATACAAGGCTAATGATCAGTGGGAAATTGCTGATCCGCAGAATAATATACTGAATGCCGGATATGGATCCTATGTTGCATTTTATAACTTCGACGAGTATTCACGCTTGAAAAATAGTCAGCGTTTTTTGATTTATGACAAACGTCTGAGTGTGCAAATGCAATAGAAAATAAATAGTTCAGGAGTTCTCGTGAGCTTCTTGAGAATTGCTTTTAAAATTATCTAGATCTTTTCGTTTTGTATTTACGGGCGAAATAATATTGGGGAAATTAAATGAAAGGCTACTTGTCTGCACTTTTATTCATGGCCTTGACTGTGTTTGCTATTCAAGTTTCCGGTTACGGCGTAAATTCGATAGGCGCAGAAAGCTCCCCCGATAATGTTGACGATATAGAGAATATTTTCATAGATAGTGATACTACTATTTTAGAAACTGATAATTTCTATTCGGGTAAGAATATTGTTGTTGATGGCGTTGTGCTCACTCTGACTGGAAAGCACAGCTTTAATAGATTGGAGGTAGTTAATAATGGCCACGTTACTGCTTTAGTAAATGAAATAGTTGATTTGGAAGTGACTACTACCCTAATCGTATCCGCTGAATCTTCAATTAACCTTGATGGTAAAGGGCTAATCGGATCTGGCAGTAGTTATTACGGTGCTAGCCACGGAGGCACTGGCGGCGGACTTGCTTCTGACACGACTTATGGCGACTTTGCTGAGCCAACTTCCCTGGGAACTTCCCACAATTCTCATGCTCGAGGTGGGGGAGCTATAAAGCTTACGGTTGATAAATTAATTCTGGATGGTGGGATTTACGCAAATGGCGTACAGCCTGCTTACTATGGTGGTTCCAGCGGTGGCTCCATCTGGGTAATTGCCAATACTATTTCTGGGCTTGGTGAGCTGTCTGCTAATGGTGGTGATTCTGCAAATTCTTCTTCTTATTATGGCGGGGGTGGTGGTCGTATAGCCCTCTACTACGGACTTAATGAAGGTTTTGATTTCAATAATATCCAAGCCAAAGGAGGTAATTCATACAGCTCTTCTAAAGAGGATGGAGGCTCTGGAAGTACCTATATAAATGATCAATCTACGGGAGAGGGAAGGCTTGGTTTTATAGGTCTAAATAAAAATTCTGCACAAAGTTTATTTCAGGATGATATTCCGGCAAATACTTCCGTTGAATTTGTTAACACGAATCTTGTCCTTCTCGGTGATGTTTCGGGTATTACATCAACGGAATTTGTTAATAGTAATGTAACCATAAAGAATCCTGTTCCCCTCAAAACATTAATCCTGAAGGATAGCAGCCTTATACTAAATACCACAGGGATCCCTCAAGCGGAAGGAAATACTCTGCAACTTGATGGAAGCTATTTAAGTATATATCCGAACTCTACAGATGTACCGCCGACACAGTGGGATTCAGTTGTTCTCAGTAATCAGAGCTCTATCTCTCATGAGGCTGTAAGTGGGGATGGTGATTCGTTGGTAGGTATTAACTGGGATGTGGGCTATCTATTGGTAGATAAGGAATCCTTTATTGATAGCAGTGGGAGAGGCTTGATAGGAGGAAGTACTAGCTTTTACGGTGCTAGCCACGGAGGCACTGGTGGCGGACTTGCTTCTGACACGACTTATGGCGACTTTGCTGAGCCAACTTCCCTGGGAACTTCCCTCAATTCTCATGCTCGAGGTGGGGGAGCTATAAAGCTTACGGTTGATAAATTAATTCTGGATGGTGGGATTTACGCAAATGGCGTACAGCCTGCTTACTATGGTGGTTCCAGCGGTGGCTCCATCTGGGTAATTGCCAATACTATTTCTGGGCTTGGTGAGCTGTCTGCTAATGGTGGTGATTCTGCAAATTCTTCTTCTTATTATGGCGGGGGTGGTGGTCGTATAGCCCTCTACTACGGACTTAATGAAGGTTTTGATTTCAATAATATCCAAGCCAAAGGAGGTAATTCATACAGCTCTTCTAAAGAGGATGGAGGCTCTGGAAGTACCTATATAAATGATCAATCTACGGGAGAGGGAAGGCTTGGTTTTATAGGTCTAAATAAAAATTCTGCACAAAGTTTATTTCAGGATGATATTCCGGCAAATACTTCCGTTGAATTTGTTAACACGAATCTTGTCCTTCTCGGTGATGTTTCGGGTATTACATCAACGGAATTTGTTAATAGTAATGTAACCATAAAGAATCCTGTTCCCCTCAAAACATTAATCCTGAAGGATAGCAGCCTTATACTAAATACCACAGGGATTCCTCAAGCGGAAGGAAATACTCTGCAACTTGATGGAAGCTATTTAAGTATATATCCGAACTCTACAGATGTACCGCCGACACAGTGGGATTCAGTTGTTCTCAGTAATCAGAGCTCTATCTCTCATGAGGCTGTAAGTGGGGATGGTGATTCGTTGGTAGGTATTAACTGGGATGTGGGCTATCTATTGGTAGATAAGGAATCCTTTATTGATAGCAGTGGGAGAGGCTTGATAGGAGGAAGTACTAGCTTTTACGGTGCTAGCCACGGAGGCACTGGTGGCGGACTTGCTTCTGACACGACTTATGGCGACTTTGCTGAGCCAACTTCCCTGGGAACTTCCCTCAATTCTTATGCTCGAGGTGGGGGAGCTATAAAGCTTACGGTTGATAAATTAATTCTGGATGGTGGGATTTACGCAAATGGCGTACAGCCTGCTTACTATGGTGGTTCCAGCGGTGGCTCCATCTGGGTAATTGCCAATACTATTTCTGGGCTTGGTGAGCTGTCTGCTAATGGTGGTGATTCTGCAAATTCTTCTTCTTATTATGGCGGGGGTGGTGGTCGTATAGCCCTCTACTACGGACTTAATGAAGGTTTTGATTTCAATAATATCCAAGCCAAAGGAGGTAATTCATACAGCTCTTCTAAAGAGGATGGAGGCTCTGGAAGTACCTATATAAATGATCAATCTACGGGAGAGGGAAGGCTTGGTTTTATAGGTCTAAATAAAAATTCTGCACAAAGTTTATTTCAGGATGATATTCCGGCAAATACTTCCGTTGAATTTGTTAACACGAATCTTGTCCTTCTCGGTGATGTTTCGGGTATTACATCAACGGAATTTGTTAATAGTAATGTAACCATAAAGAATCCTGTTCCCCTCAAAACATTAATCCTGAAGGATAGCAGCCTTATACTAAATACCACAGGGATTCCTCAAGCGGAAGGAAATACTCTGCAACTTGATGGAAGCTATTTAAGTATATATCCGAACTCTACAGATGTACCGCCGACACAGTGGGATTCAGTTGTTCTCAGTAATCAGAGCTCTATCTCTCATGAGGCTGTAAGTGGGGATGGTGATTCGTTGGTAGGTATTAACTGGGATGTGGGCTATCTATTGGTAGATAAGGAATCCTTTATTGATAGCAGTGGGAGAGGCTTGATAGGAGGAAGTACTAGCTTTTACGGTGCTAGCCACGGAGGCACTGGCGGCGGACTTGCTTCTGACACGACTTATGGCGACTTTGCTGAGCCAACTTCCCTGGGAACTTCCCTCAATTCTTATGCTCGAGGTGGGGGAGCTATAAAGCTTACGGTTGATAAATTAATTCTGGATGGTGGGATTTACGCAAATGGCGTACAGCCTGCTTACTATGGTGGTTCCAGCGGTGGCTCCATCTGGGTAATTGCCAATACTATTTCTGGGCTTGGTGAGCTGTCTGCTAATGGTGGTGATTCTGCAAATTCTTCTTCTTATTATGGCGGGGGTGGTGGTCGTATAGCCCTCTACTACGGACTTAATGAAGGTTTTGATTTCAATAATATCCAAGCCAAAGGAGGTAATTCATACAGCTCTTCTAAAGAGGATGGAGGCTCTGGAAGTACCTATATAAATGATCAATCTACGGGAGAGGGAAGGCTTGGTTTTATAGGTCTAAATAAAAATTCTGCACAAAGTTTATTTCAGGATGATATTCCGGCAAATACTTCCGTTGAATTTGTTAACACGAATCTTGTCCTTCTCGGTGATGTTTCGGGTATTACATCAACGGAATTTGTTAATAGTAATGTAACCATAAAGAATCCTGTTCCCCTCAAAACATTAATCCTGAAGGATAGCAGCCTTATACTAAATACCACAGGGATTCCTCAAGCGGAAGGAAATACTCTGCAACTTGATGGAAGCTATTTAAGTATATATCCGAACTCTACAGATGTACCGCCGACACAGTGGGATTCAGTTGTTCTCAGTAATCAGAGCTCTATCTCTCATGAGGCTGTAAGTGGGGATGGTGATTCGTTGGTAGGTATTAACTGGGATGTGGGCTATCTATTGGTAGATAAGGAATCCTTTATTGATAGCAGTGGGAGAGGCTTGATAGGAGGAAGTACTAGCTTTTACGGTGCTAGCCACGGAGGCACTGGCGGCGGACTTGCTTCTGACACGACTTATGGCGACTTTGCTGAGCCAACTTCCCTGGGAACTTCCCTCAATTCTTATGCTCGAGGTGGGGGAGCTATAAAGCTTACGGTTGATAAATTAATTCTGGATGGTGGGATTTACGCAAATGGCGTACAGCCTGCTTACTATGGTGGTTCCAGCGGTGGCTCCATCTGGGTAATTGCCAATACTATTTCTGGGCTTGGTGAGCTGTCTGCTAATGGTGGTGATTCTGCAAATTCTCCTTCTTATTATGGCGGGGGTGGTGGTCGTATAGCCCTCTACTACGGACTTAATGAAGACTTTGATTTCAGTAAAATTGAGGCAAAAGGGGAGATTCATACAGTTCCTCAAAAGAGGATGGCGGTGATGGTAGTGTTTATATTGAATCGCCAGCTCTTTGGGTAAGAGCCTTAAATATTGATGAAAAAATAAATTTTAATCTCACCGAGCTAACCGTTTATTTTAATACTTCTATTGAATCGTCTTCGATTGAAGTCGATGATTTTAGTCTAGAGGATGAGGGCGGACATTTTATAGCGATCAATAAGGTTGAACATACAGGAGTCTCCCAGGTAGTAATCTCATTTTCTGAGAAATTACAAGAGGGTGATTATAAATTATCGGTAGGTCCAAATATCTTTGCTGCTAATGGTATGGGGATGGATCAAGATAGAGATTCTATCGAATTAGAACCTTATGATGATGTGTATACATACATATTTCAAATAGATACAACGAGGCCAGATAAGCCAGTTGTAGACCTGGCAACCATTCCGGTGCTTCATGAGTCTAATAAGTCAGAGGTTAGTCTATCTGGTAGACGTGAAGAAAATACCTCGATTTGGATAAATGGTATTGAACAGGTTGTTAATGGAAGCGGTGATTGGGCTGGAACTTACTCATTACCAGAGGGTGAATCAATTCTTAGTATCGCTGCTATAGACTTGAGTGGAAATACATCTGATTTAGTTCAATTGAAGTTTTATATAGATACAATTGCTCCTTCAGTAACAAGTGTATACCCCACTGGACTTCATAGCATCTCACCACAAGTTGTCGCGTTAAATGTATTAGAAGCGGGATCTGGTATTGATCTGGAAACCAGTAAACTAATTATTAAACGCAATGATATTTCTCTATCCGGTTCCATAGATTTCTTCGAGGATCAGATTCAATTTACTCCCCAAGCACCATTTATTGATGGTGATTATGAGATTACTGCTCAGGTAGCCGATAAGTTAGGTAATATTTCTTCACAACGTACTTATACTTTTACCCTGGACTACACGCCGCCAGTGGCACCAGTATTGGATGCATTTCCGCAGGTTACTACCGTTAATGCTCAAGTATTTTCCGGTACTAAAGAAGCGGATAGTGAAATATTGGTGAATGGCAACCTGACCGCTGTTAACTCATCTAGCACCAGCTGGAGTACCGAAGTTGCTCTTTTGCAAGGGGATAATGAAATTTCATTTACGGTACGCGACGCTGCAGGAAATGTTAGTGATCCATCAGTTGCACAGATTCGTTATGATAATACTCCTCCCGGGGTAGTAAGCCCGGTAATTGACCCCAGTGGTAGTGGTACTGAGGTGACCCTGGATTGGAGCAACTATAACGAGTTCGATAATGGCAATGACATAGCTGAGTATCGAATCTATCAAAGTGCGGCTAACTTTACTGATATCGCCGGTAAAACTCCGGTAGCGACAGTAGCACAGGGATCTAAGCTGTATCGGGTTGAGGGGTTGCCACGCGGAACGGCGATGCATTTTGCTGTTGTGGCTTATGATTCCCAGGGATTATTTAATCCATCGGTAAGTTCTATTGCAGTGACACCGGTTGATACCGTTGCACCAGATGAAATTACTAATTTAGTTGTGACACCAGGTGCAGATAACCTGATGCTGAGCTGGAATCCTTCTGCTAATTCTGCCGAAGATTTGGCGGGCTACCGTGTGGCATTTACTGAGAGTGATCGAGTGGATGATATTCCACTGTCGTCTTTGGCTGATCCCCAGGCACTGGTTCAATATCAAGTTACTGGTTTAAGTGCGGCTACTTCATATCCGTTACGTGTTTACGTTTACGATAATGATGGTAACAGCTCCAGCGGTATTACCGATTCCGGTACTACCCTATTGCCTAATCCGTCATCGGTCACTGTTGAGGCGAAGAGCAGCCGAATTGACCTTCAGTGGTCCAGTGTTTCCCCATATTCGCTTTTAAAAAATTATGCAGTATATGTAGAAGAAAATACTTTCAGTAGTATTTCGGGTATGCATTATCAATCACTGCGCAGTAAAGGGAGTGAATCTGATACTGAACACAGCTGGTCTATGGCTGGTTTGGAAAACGACAAGACCTATTATGTGGCAGTGGTGTCGGTGAATAATTCCAGTGGCTCTGAACAACTGGTGACACCGGTTGCGGTAACCCCTGTAGCAGATACCGACGGACCAGTAATTAGTGTTGCGGAGTACCAGCAGGGTGGTCAGGTTTTGGATCTAAATACTGCACCGGAATTATCGCAGGATGGTAATTTTAAAATCACGGCAACTGACGATTCAGGAGTAGCTCGTGTTGAGTTTTATTTGGATGGCAAGTTGGAAGGGACAGAGTACACAGCCATAACCAATGTCTTCACCCATGATATTGCGCTGCTTAATTTAGCTGATGGTGATCATGGGTTAACCGTAAAAATCTATGATATTTGGGAAAATGTAATAATTGAGCAGTATCAATTTAGTGTGGCCCTGGCTGCACCTACTGCCCCGCAAATTACTAGTCCATCCGAAGGCTGGTTAACCAATAGCGAGCAGGTAACAATTTATGGTACTGCTGAAAAACAAACCCAAGTTCAGGTTTATCTTGAGGGTGTGCCTACCGGTTATTCTGATACTGTCGATAATTACGGCAACTTCCAGGTAGATATTTCTCTGCAAGAGGGTGAAAACTCAATTACTGTAGCGGCTGAATACCCAGGTCGTGGAGGGTATGGTGCCCAAAGTGATGTGCGTAAAGTTAACCTGGATACCGACATCCCTGATGCGCCAAGCAACGTGACGGTGATAGAGCGAGAGCTGGGCCAGATCTCCCTTTCCTGGGACGCAGTAAGCAGTAATGACAGTAATAACCAAATAGCGGGCTATAACGTTTATCGTTCCAATGCTGAATTTACTTCGGTACTTGAAGGGGAACGGATTAATTCACAGCTATTAACCGAATTGAAACACAGTGACTTACCGACAGAAGATGGCGAATACTTTTATGCTGTTACTGCGGTTAATGAAGCGGCTACAGAGGGCAGTCTGTCCAGTTTGGTAGAAGCAAAGGCTGATAGTGAAGGCCCCCATGCGTTACAAGTGAGCTACCAGACAAACGGCTTGGTGGATAGCGCTAGTGGTCGCCATGGGCCGGGTACGGTAGAAGTAACCGTGCAATTTGATGAGCCATTACGCAATCAACCCTATTTTGCTATGGCGCCAGATGGTGGTGTGCCTGTCGCAGTAGAACTCAGCAAAGACTACAGCAATGACACTCTATATACCGGTAGCTTTATTATCGAGCCAGGCATGATGTCAGGTACCGCTTATGCAGTGATGTCTGCCCACGATAATGTGGGTAATCGCGGCACCGTTATTGAACAGGGTACCAGCCTGTTGATTGATGCTGAGGGCCCTGAAGTTATTGCTCTTACACTAAATCCCGGAGAGCCCTTAAAAGTTCACGAGCAGGATGGTTTGCAAGTGGAAGTGATATTGCAGCTGAGTGATGAAGTTAAAGCTGGGGCAATGCCTGAGCTGCTACCACTGGTGGGCAACACCGTGGTGCCCGGATTGGAATCTGGAATTATCCTTAATCGAGACGCCCAGTCTACTCAAGGACAGCCACTGTGGGTGGGCAGCTTTACCCTGCCAGCCTCTGTCGGCCAGGACGAGGAGGGCAATCCCACTGTAGATACGCTGCGCTTTAGTTTCCTGGCAGAGGATGATCTGGAGAACCAAAGCGATAAAATACGAGTGGCAAACTACTTCCAGGTTTATCAGGGTGACTTGCCACCTCTTGAAATTCCGCAGAGTTTGCAAGCTACTGCATTACCTGGCGGTGAGGTGGCGCTACAGTGGGATTCTGTTGAAGATGCTCGTTATGTTTTGTACCGCAAGGCCGAAGGAGATGCAGACTTTACGGAAGTTTTGCGTCTTTCTGAAACGAGTACTCAAGATACCTTGCCCACTGATGGTAACTACTATTACGGTATTGCCAGTGAACGCCGTAGTAACGACCAGATCGCAGTGAGTTCAATGAGTGTACCTGTCAAAGTGGGTGCCGATAGCATTCTGCCGGCAGCGCCAACGGAGCTGGCACTGGAGTTAAATGGGGCAGGTATCGTCGCTACTTGGCAGGCCCCCAGCGTCGACATTGAGGGTAGCTCCGAAAATGGAGAAACACTGACTTATAACCTCTATCGATTGGCGTTGGCCGAAGGGGAAAATGCTACTCATGAAACTCTGCAATCGGTAGGTCCTCTGCAAACGGGTATCCCCGATACCATTGCCTTGGATAAGGCACCCAGTGAAAGTGAGCATGCCTATGTGATAACCGCCTTGGATGAGGCGGGTAATGAATCTGCTCCCAGTGTGACGGCTTATCTCAATTTTGGTCTTTTACCGGTCTCCGACTTGAGTATTCAGGTAGACGCCAATGGCAGTCCCCAATTGCAGTGGAATCACTCTGGTAGCGCGATTTCTGGCTATCGAGTTTATGTTGGAGAAGAGGGAAGTCTGCAGGAAATCACCAGTGGTTTAATTTCCCATAGTGGCAATCCCACGAGTTTTGTAGATAGTGACTTCAGTGCGGCGGAGCAGGGTGTAAATGCTGAGCGACGCTACACCGTAGTGGCTGAAGATAGTCTGGGAGCTACAAGTATTGGCCACAGCTTGTTATTACCGGCACTCTCAGTGGAAGTGGTTGAATCGAAGGAAGGTGAGTCAGCCATTAAGCGCGGTGTGATGAATGAGGTGCGTTTCCGAGTACAAAATCGCGGTAGTGGCGATATTAGCGGTGTCAAACTCTTTGCGACTGTTAATGATAATGGCACGGCCCGCGAGCACCAGTCTGTAGCCTTTAGTGTGGCTGCAGGTGGGCTGGTAGAAATTCCTATAATTATCGGTGGTTACGACAAGTTGGATACTATCAGTGATATTCAATTGCGTCTGGAACAATCTCCGCTTCCAGGAGAGACGATATTTATTAATACCGCCGATCAGGTTCTCGTTGGGGATGCGGCGTTGCGCTTGGATCTGGAAACCGACACTCTCTATCGCGGTGGTGTTGGGAAAGTCCGCTTTACTCTGGAAAACACATCCGCAGTAGAAACTGAGGTGCTGGTGGCACGCAGCAACGGCAGTGTAACTTCCGATGAAGTACGTATACGAATTGAAGACACGGATAGCAACCTGCTTGCACTTCAATCGGTACAGCAATTCACCGGTAATGTGATTACGGTAGCCAGTGGTGAAACCGTGGCACGTGTCCAGCCAGGCAAGACTTTTGTCTCTGACTGGATTGAAGTGGCTATCCCTGCAGCTGCACCGGATGATGTCACAATCACTTTAGAAATTGATCAGTTCCGCTACCACACTGGAAAAGATACCCAGGTGGCAATTCAAGGTAATGGCACTCGCATCCAGGCTTCACTTCAGGAAACTGCTTACTATGGTGAGTTGGATACTGTAGCTCCGCAGCAAGTTTATGGGACCGAGGAAGTTATCACTATTACCGGGCGAGCCCTCGACCGCGATAGTGACGCTGCCCTGAGTAATGTGCCTTTGTCTTTGGTTATGGAATTGCGTGGCTTTGAGCGCAGCGCTTCAGTCATTACCGATGCCACTGGTAATTTCTCTTACCAGTTTGATCCGCAGGGACAAAGCGGTAATTGGCTGGTCTCCGTTATCCATCCGGACAGCCTCTCTCGTCCTGTTCAAGGTGAGTTTGCAGTACTAACTTCTTCAGTAACGCCTGGGCAACTGAGCGTAAATATTCCACGTAACTACACCCAGGAAATGCCGATTACAGTGACGGCTGGCCACGGTACAGCGCTGAGTGATGTGCGTCTGGAATCGGTGGCTGCACCGGGTGAAGAGCAAATACAAATTCCCAGTGGCTTGCACCTGGACTTGGGGTCTGTCATTGAGCTGGCGGAGCAGGAGAAAGGAGTTATAAATCTTTCGCTCTCTGGCGATAACCTGGCCCCGGATCAGGGCTACCTATATTTTCAGGTATTGGCATCAGTAAATGGTATTGAGCAGTCCCTGGAAAATGTAGCCCTGGAATACAACTTGGCGGAGAGCCGCCCGGCTATAAATTTCACTCCCTCTTATGTGGACAGCGGTGTTGCCTTGGGTGGAACAACGACAGAAACCATCGAGTTGAAAAACACAGGGTTCGATACGCTGCGCAATACCACCCTGAGTTTAGTA
This sequence comes from Microbulbifer sp. MKSA007, assembly GCA_032615215.1. NCBI lineage: Bacteria > Pseudomonadati > Pseudomonadota > Gammaproteobacteria > Cellvibrionales > Microbulbiferaceae > Microbulbifer > Microbulbifer sp. MKSA007. Next base: position 1,249,159 of record CP128433.1, read on the forward strand.
GATGGTGAAGGTAATCCGGCACCTACATGGGTAAGAGTTGAGGGTACGGCCGCACTGGGGGATTTGGAAATTGGTGAAGGCCGCGATATCAATATCGCATTCAGCCCAGATAATACTGTGCCTCAGGGAAATTATGAATATCGCCTGGTAGTTGAAGGGGATGGTGGTTATAGCTTCACCTTGCAGTTGTTTGTGGCTGTAGTGACCTCGGAAATCGGCAATGCGTTCTTCCATATCAGTGATATCTACACGGCAACCCTGGATGAAAATAATACGCTCATCCCAGGTTTGACGGGTGCCAAGATCGAGCTGCAAAACGAGCAGGTACTATCTGAAACTCGCACTATCAATAGTGATGCCAACGGTGAAGCATTCTTGCAAGATCTGCCTGCAGGTCGTTATGCCTATCGTGTCACTGCCTTTGATCATGAAAGTGTATCCGGTCGACTCTGGGTTAAACCCGGGGCCACAGTTGCGGAAGATGTTTTCCTGATGAATCAAATCGTTAGTGTGGAATGGCAGGTGAATGAAATTAACCTGGAAGACCGCTACGAGATTACCTTGGAAGCTACCTTTGAAACCCAGGTCCCCGTAGCCGTAGTTATGCTTGATCCCATCAGTGTGACTCTGCCGGATATGCAAAAGGGCGATGTATTTAGCGGGGAGTTGAGTCTCACTAACTATGGATTGATAGGTGCGGAATCAATGATTGATAAATTACCTACCGGTAACGATACCGTGTCCTTCGAGTTTCTTGCCGAAGTACCAGAGACTTTAGAGGCAGGAGAGGTTGTGTATATACCGTACCGTATTACTGCCCTAAGGGACTTTAATCCGAATGAAGATGGCGAGGCTAGTGGTGCAGGTTGCGGTGGCCACAGTTATCAGTATCAAGTGAGCTATCAGAGTCAATGTGCCAATGGGCAAATAGTTCCAGGCGGCACTTCTACCCGCTGGGGCACGGCCTCGTATGGTTCTTGCGGTGGCGGTGGCGGTGGCGGTGGCGGTGGCGGGGGTTATTACTACGGAGGCGGAGGTGGCGGCGGTACTAGTTACGGTGGTGGCTATTCGTCTATTGGCGGTAATGACTCACTGCGTTGTGTGCCTGATCCAGCCTGTGATGACCCGGTATGTAATAAGGATAACAGCCCTCAGTAGACGCGATGTGGCTCTGCTGGTAAGAAGCTAATAAATACAAAAATAGAATATTGTAGTGGATGTTCTACATTCGCCTTTAATAAAGACCAGGAAGTAAGCATGAATTTTTTCACCGGGAACTCCGCACAGGGAATAGTGGCGTATTTATGGAAAAAAATAAGAGAAGGCTTAGTCCCCTCTATTTCGGTGTGATCTTTTCTCTTTGTGCTTCACTGGCAGCCCCTCTGGCGCTCGCTAAGCCAGGTATTAGTAGTGATGGTGCTGCTCCCGCTGCGGTAAGACCCGATAGTCGGGAAGACTTTGAGGATATGCGGGTTAAAGTATTGGGCGGCTACGTGCGTATGAACCGCCGCTGGACTCGTAGTGGCTGGGAATGGAATAGACGCTGGAGCCATATTGAAAAAGACTTTAAAGCGACATCATGGATTATAGGAGGAGATGTCGTGAGCTGTGCGGTTGGCTACGAACGTATTATTCGCAATGGTCAAACTTACATACCGGTAAGTTATGATGCACATTGGAATTGTCTTGGTTTTGATAGGCTTGGAAAGCCGGGGCATTTATACCATTCTCAGCTTGCGCTAACTTTTACAAAAAATGACGGTTGGGGTGACTACACTTGGCGAGATAGAAAAGGCAATCTGATATTTTACCAAAATTTAAACCCAAAATATTATGAAGATAAAAATAGTGTACGTGTAACTCTGGAATATGATGGAAACCGTGTGAAATCTGTTAAAGATCACCATGGAAATATCGTAATTACTTACCACTGGGAGGAATATGAAGAACGGAACGGAGATTCTGCTTACTTACTGAAAAAATTGGAAGATTACACTGGTCGCAGTATCACCTATCACTATGGAGAGGACAGTGAGGACAGTCTTAATTACCGCCAGTTAATTGCCGTTACGGATGTGCGTGGTTTTAATTGGACCTATCAGTACCATGAACTCGATAATGGAAAACGCACTCTCAAAAGCATGACTGACCCCAATGGCCGTGTTACTACATATTCTTCAACGGCTGATGGAGATATTAATGGTAGTAAGAACGCCGATGGTGTTGGTACTAGCTATAGCCATAGCTATGACGAAGAAAAAGAGGAATATCTACTGACCCAGCAGGATAGCTCTGGAGTTATTACTGAAACCTTCAGCAACGCTGCCGGTATGCCATTAAGGAAAGTGGTCGGTGGTGAACTGCAATACAAGATTGAATATCTGTATTCTGATAATGAAACTGCCGATGAATATGCTAGGCAATATAGCACTGGCGTAGATACCAAAGTCTATCTGAATAGTTTAGATCCAATTCGAATTATCAGTAGTGTTACTACCGATGCTAGAGGATTAGAAACCAAATATTATTACGACACCTTTAGAAATATTACCCGTACCGAATTCGCTGATGGCAGTTATACCACTACCGATTGGAATACCGAATTAACCTTGCCCCTCAGAGAGCGGGATGAGCGAGGAGTTATTACTGAATATGAATATGATGAGCAGGGTAATTTACTAACGCTAACCGAAGCGTTGGGAACTCCCGATCAGCGCACAACCCGCTATACCTACGATGAGTATGGCCAGATGATTACTGAGACTACAGGAGAATCTGTAGCAGGTAATACTGCCTTGGCTACTACCACTTGGGATTATGATGGCTATGGGAATGTTATCAAGGTTACTGATCCGGAAGGCAATAGCATTGAATATCGAGATTACGATAGTAATGGCAATGCTAAAACTATAGTGGATGCTCGTCAGAAAACCTGGACACAAGATTATGATTCTGTCGGTAATTTAATTAGTGATTTAAACCCTTATGGTCAAGGTAACATTTATGATTACGATGATACTGGTCATTTAGTTAAAGTGACTGATGCAAGTGGAAATAGTAAGCATATTACGAACAATGCCTCTGGGTTACCACTAGCAGTCATAGATGATGCGGGTAACCTGCTAGAACTTGATTTTGATAGGGGTAACCGCCTTGTAACAACTACTGATTCTGAGGGTGTATCAATTGGTTTGGAGTATGATTACCAAAACCAATTGACTGCTATTATCGATGGCGAGCAGAATCGTATTGAGTATTCATATCAGGGTAACCTGTTGTCAAAAATTGAATATCCAACCTATAAAGAAGAGTTGAGTTATGACAATCGTAGCCGCTTGGTGAAAAATAAGCAGGATGCTAACAACGTAGAGCACTTGCTTGGTTATGGTTACGACCTGGTTGGTAATTTGAGTAGTGAAGTCAACGCATTAGAAAGCACTCATAAATATAACTACGATAAGCTAAATCGATTGGTTGCTATTGTTGATCCAGTGAATGGTGAGGATAAAAAAACTGAATTTGGTTACGATGCTCGGGATAATTTAATTCAGGTGAAAGATCCAGAGGGGCGTCTAACCATATATACCTATGATAAAAATGATCTTCTAAAAACTGAAAGTAAACATATGTTTATAGGCTCTAGCAAGCGGAGGGTTTATAGTTATGACGGCACTGGAAATCTAATTGAAGTTGTAAATCCTGAGCAAGAAAGACTTATTTATAGTTACGATAATGCTAATAGGTTGGCAAAATCAGAGGTTTTTGCCAGTAAGGTTAGTGTGAGTCCGATTAAAGTTGTAGATTATTACTATAATAATAAATCACAGTATGTAGGTTATTTGCAGTATCCAGGTTCTGATATTGCAAATGCTACCCCTGATATTGTTCGACATGGTGAGACATATTCTTACGATAGTTTAAATCGTTTAGAATCTGTTAAGGTAGACTATTACGGTGAGGAAGATGAATCTGAATCAATAGCTTTTTCCAAAGCTTATAGCTACAGCTATTACGGTAATGGTCAGAAAAAGACCTATACTAATCCTGAGGGTATTACTTACACCTACTATTATAATAAAAATAATCAGCTTGCTGCTGTACATATTCCTGGCGCCGGCCAGTTGGCTTGGACCAACTTTCAATGGTTGGCACCTCAGACTTTGCTTCTTCCGGGAGGCAGTACGATCATACTGAGTTATGACGATTTTTTACGTGTTAAAGATGAAATTCTTATAGATGGCGCGGGCAACGATAATGCTCATGCTATTTATGAGTATGACCTGGAAAGTAATATTGAAAAAATTACTACTAAATATGGTAAATATAATTTTGAGTATGATGAGATTTTTCGCTTAAGAAAAGCGAGTTATCCACTGGAAGGTCTTAAGATTGATGAGGAATTTAATTACGACGGTGTTAGTAATCGTATTAGTTACTCATATGTGGGAAGTGATGATGTAGGCGATAGTTTTAAAGCTGTTCAGTCACAAAGTAGCTATAACAATAATAATCAGCTCAAGGCTATTACTGGTGATGATAGTTCAATTTTTAAGTATAACGACAATGATCATACTATTCAGAGAACACAGGCTGATAATACCTGGGATTACCTCTATAACCATGAAGAGCGATTGATTACAGTTAACAAAAATGGGCGTTCTGTCGGGGAATACCGATATGATCCATATGGAAAACGTATTTATAAAAAAACTGAGAGTCTCACTTTTTTCCTATATAACAAAGAAGGTATGGCTGCGGAATATGATTCCAATGGAAACTTAATTAAGGAGTATCATTTCAAGCCAGGCTTGCCGTGGATGACGAACCCATTATTTCAGCGAGTTAGCTCTGGAGAGGTTTTTTATTATCAAAATGATCATCTTGGTACACCAAAAAAGATGATTGATAATTCTGGTATGGTAGTTTGGGAGGCTAGATATAAATCTTTTGGTGAAGTAACTTTGGCGGTTGAAAAAATTCAGAATAATTTAAGATTTGCTGGGCAATATTATGATCATGAGAGTGGTTTATATCATAATTATATGAGGGATTACTCGCCTGATATTGGACGCTATCTTGAAAGTGATCCTATTGGTATTTATGGCGGAATAAATCCCTATATCTACGCCAATTCAAATTCTATCCGTTATGTAGATCCAGAGGGTCTTAATCCATTAGGAGCAATGTTAGGAGCTTTGTGTGCTGCAGTGCAGGGAGGAGGGCCGTGTGAAATATTTTTTGGAGCCTTGTCCGGCGCACTTGGTCCACTTGGGGGCCCGCTAATTGGTGGGGTGGGGGGGCCGTATGTGCAAAGCCTGGAAATGCATGCAAGGATGCAGCTGTCGGTTTTGGTACCGCCGCAGCAGGATCTCTAAGTGAGAAAGATGGGGGTATAGAAAAGAAATATAAAGATGCAGCAAAACGATCAAGAAATAGTGACTCAGGAGTAGCAGCGAAGAACAGAGCTTATTTTAATCGAAAGGCTGTTGCTCGAAATATGAGGAATACTTGGAGAGGTTCAAAAGTTGGTTGTATTGCAGGAATATATATGAAGGCACTTGATATTGCGGCAAATCCGGATTCCTACAGGCCCAACATGGATCCATTGTGAAATACCAAAACGTGATGGAGTTCTAACCTGTGAAGGCTAACTTTAAAATTCTTAGGTTGGGTTAATAAGTTCTAGTGGAGGTTGTGAAAAGCACATTCTTTATATTTGCTTTTTGGCGGCTCTCCACCCCTCTCCACTTGCTTTTAGAACGTGGGAAAATTACTTTATTCTGGTGGTTGATTTGATAGTAGATTACAAAATTCCAATAGGTTACATAAAGCTAATCTTACTTGGCTCTTTTGTAATGGTGCTCGGAAGTTTTGGGTATCTGGGTGACTCTTTTAATCAAGCAAGAAGCATTAACGTATTGTCACTCTGGTGCTTCTTCGGTTCTGTTGTCTATTTTTTGATGGTAAGTCCACGTAACCGTAAAGTCATCGCAAATGATCCTGGTGTTTATGTGCCTAGTATTTTCCTACCTTTTACTTCGGCTGCCAGCTGTAAATGGGATGATATTCTGGATTACAGTTTTAACTATAAAGCTCATTGTCCCGCTCTAGTGCTTCACACTTCTCATGGTGATATGAAAATATATAGTTTTCTCTGCTTTAGGGATGGTGAGTTAGATATACTTGCTTCAGATTTTTTGGAGTTAAAGAAATATATAGTAAATAAGATGTCTGACGCTAAAGATAGTATGGATGCTAATGATGTGCCTATTAAAATAAATAAAGATGCTCGCTCTTATAGTAAGGCTGATAAAAACGACTTAGGTTTTTTATTTTATAAAAACACCTTAATTTTAAGGTGATATCTGGAAATATTGAGTATGTTACAAGGTTGGGGGAGATGGGCTGCAGTTTGGTGTTGTACTCTTACTACACCACTGGTTGCAGTAGCCCAAGAAGAGTCGCTCTGTGCAGAAGTGCGTATTGAAATATTGCAGGAGCTGACACTTGAGCGTCAGGGCTTTGAAGCGATTATGCGTATTACCAATAGCCTGGATACCTTTGCGATTGAGGATATCGCAATCACGGTGGATTTTGCCGATGATGAGGGTAATCAGGTCACTGCAACCTCCGATAGTTCTGCCAGTGATGCAGAGTTTTTTATTCGTGTTGACGACACCCAGAATATTGGTTCTCTGGTAACGGCAGAGGATGGCACAGTTACTGATGGAGAGATCAGCTCGGGCAATGTCGGTGAATTTCGTTGGTTGATTGTTCCCACCGCCAATGCTGCTGGGCAAACTGATAACGGCGAACTATTTTTTGTCGGCGCTACTTTGTCATATTCTTACGGGGGTAAGGATGAAGTGGTGCAGGTTGCACCGGATTCTATTGTGGTAAAACCCCAACCTCTATTGACCTTGGATTACTTCCTCACTGAGCAGGTTGTAGGTGATGATGCCTTTACCACAGAAATCGAGCCTCCTGAGCCTTATACCCTTGGCGTGCGTGTCGATAATAACGGTTATGGCACTGCACGTTCAGTCAATATCGAATCTGCCCAGCCCCAAATTGTGGATAACGAACAAGGCTTGGCGATCGATTTTGCGATTACTAATAGCTTTGTGGAAAACGAGCCACAAAGCCCCAGCCTGTTGATTAATTTTGGTGATATCACTCCTCAGGGAATGAAGGCTGGGCGCTGGGTGATGGAGTCCTCCCTGTCCGGTCAGTTCATTAGCTTTGAGGCCAGCTTTACCCACGCTGATGAGTTGGGCGGAGAGTTGACCTCGCTGATCGATGCTACCAATGCACACTTGTTACTTAAAGATGTACAAGTGGACTTACCGGGGCGTGATAACGTTCTGGACTATCTGGCCTATACCGCTGATAGCAGTCTTGCGGTGTATGAGAGTGAAAATACCGGTGTTGATCTGGCCCTGTGTCGTAGTTGTGCGGAGGTGGATACGCTTTCCTACACTTTGGGTTCTGAAAATGATGGAACCCGTAGTTTAACTGGTGCTGCCGGCGAGGGCTTTGGTTATATCCAGGTCAGTGACCCCTATGCTGGAGAGAAAGTATTACAGCGTGTTGTGGGCGAGGATGGCCGCGAGTTAAATAAAAATAATTACTGGTTATCCAAAAAGCGTGCGGCTAATAAAGTGGACTTTGATTACTTTATCAATGTCTTTGACTATGAGGGTGCAGATAGTTATACCCTACACTTTACCGACTCTGCTGCGCTGCCCCAGGCGCCGGTGATTCAAGCAATTTTAGACCGAACCGGTCATGAAGGAGGGCAGGTCGGGTTCCTGGTGCAATCCTCCGATCCCAATGGCACAGTGCCACAACTCTCTAGCAGCAGCTTGCCCTCTGGGGCTATTTTCACCGATGGCGGCGATGGTACGGGTATATTTCGTTGGGAACCGGCAGTTGGTCAGGCTGGCAATTATGTTGTTTCCTTTACAGCTAGTGATGGTGCTCTCTCTAGTTCTCGTGCGGTTAACCTGAAAATAAACCCCTCTTCTGATACGGATGGTGATGGCCTTGATGATGCCTGGGAGATGGAGCACTTCGGTAACCTGGATCGGGATGGTAGTGGCGATTACGATGAAGACGGCCGCAGCGATGCGGAAGAGGAGGGCGTAGGCAGTGACCCGACTGTGCCAGAGGTAGCCCCTGGCGCGCCCCAGTTGGCTAGCCCGGTATTTGATGCTGAAGTACTTGCTGGTGCTGCGGAATTGTTACCGGTACTTACCCTCAGCAATGGTGAGCATGCGGCGGATTTAAGTGTTGCTTATGAGTTTGAAGTCTATGCCGATGAGGCGATGTTAACTAAAGTCGCCAGTGCTACTTTGGAAGAGAGCGTCGATACTACGTCATGGGCAGTGGGTGCTGATGACTTGGTTTCCGGACAGGTATTTCTCGATAACAACCTTTATTATTGGCGTGCCCGTGCAATTACCCTTGTGGACGCCGAAAGCGGAGATGTCTCGGTCGCATCCAATTGGGAGGCGAGCCGCTTTTTTATCAATACAGTTAACGATGCTCCCACTGCACCGGCAATCAATGCCCCTCAGTTGGATGGGATCGTTGCTGAAACCCGTCCTGAGTTGATTGTGGCTCACGCTTTCGATGTGGACCGGGATACTTTGACTTATGGTTTTGATCTTTTCCATGAGTCCGATCTGGATAATCCCAGTGCCCAGGTTTCCGGTCTGCTGCCCGGTGGTAATTTCCAGACTAGCTGGCAGGTACCCAACCCCTTAATTGAAGACAATGCTTATGTTTGGCGGGCTTGGGTAGAAGATGAGCATGGTTTGCGCACTGAAAGTGATTTGGGTTCCTTCCTTGTTAGTACATTAAACGATGCGCCTATAGCGCCCGCTGTAGTGTCTCCCAATGGTGCCTTATCGAGCTGGCTTGATAATAATGGTGTAGAGCTACGTTTAACTAACGGGAGCGATCCAGAGGGGCAGTCGCTTACTTACTACTTTGAGTTGGACACTCTGGCGAGTTTTGACAGTGATAGCAAAGTGGTTTCAGGTCCAACTGCAGAAGGGCAGCTGGAGACATCCTGGATAGCTGAAGGTCTGCAAGAGGATATTACTTATTACTGGCGCGCTAAAGCCAGCGATGGCGAGGTAGAGACTAGTTGGGTAACTTCCAGCTTTAGTGTGGATACCGATAACACGGCACCGCCAACTCCGAGCCTGCAAAATCCTGGTTCTGCTGCGGTAGTAGAGAGCCTGCGTCCTCTGTTTGAAGTTAACCCAGTCACTGATGCCGATGGCGATAGCGTACAGTATCGCTTTGAAGTCTACTCCGATGCGGATTTGACTCTATTAGTGGCAAGCCAGGTTCAGGCGTCTACCCAGTGGACCCCCGTGTTTGATTTCAATGACAACAGCCACTATTACTGGCGTGCTCAGGCTGAGGACAGCAAGGGTGAGGCTAGTGACTGGAGTGCGGCCAATACTTTCTTTATTAATGAGAACGGGGTTAACGATGCTCCGCAAATATCCCTGGTATTGCCGGCGAGTGATATAACCGTCAGCGAAGCTGAATTACTTATTCAGTGGCAGGACAGTGATCCCGACAGCGATGCAGATATTGCCCTTTATTACTTGTATGAAGGTGGCGGTAGAACCCTGATCGCTGATGGTATCGGTGAGGATGAGGATGGCGACTCCGATCAGTACCATTGGGATGTTTCTAATTTATTAGCTGGTAGTTATAGCCTGGAGCTGGAAATTACCGATGGAGAAAATACGGTAACAACCAGTGGTTGCTGCACCATTCAAGTTCCTGAGCGGGAAAGTCACATTACGGTGCAGGCACTTACAGACCTTGAAACCGATGAAGCGGGTACTAGTATCGCTGTGCTTGAGGTTAGCCTGGATCAGGCCCTGGCGGCAGATACCAGTCTGACTTTGAATCTTGGGGTCTCTGATGATTCTGAGGCGGCAATTCTTGGTAATAACTATCTCCAGTTTACCGCAGATAATTGGCAGACTCCGCAGCTGATCCAACTGGTGGGATTGGATGACTGCTCTGTGGATGGGGATATGGCTTACAGCTTGGTATTCCAACCAGTACAGAGTAATGATAATGCCTACAGCGGCCAGTTATTGGACAGTGTGAGCCTGCTCAACCTGGACAATGAAACAACTGGGCAGGTTCTGTTTATTTGTGATTATTCCCTGGAAAGCCAGGTACCGGTTAATGATGGGGCAGAACTGGAATCCAGCTATCGGGCACGTTTGGATAATCTGGGTGGAGGCTTGGAGGACGCCAGTGCAAGTCTAAGTTTGCTCGATTCTCCCGATTTAAATTACAGCGCGTCGATTGTCAGTGGTGCAACTCTAATTTTTGCCGATATCGGATCTGATGGTAGCGCATTCAGTAATGAGCTGTTAGTTATTCGCCATACCGCAGGGCAACCCTTGGATTTTTCCAAGTTTGTCTGGGATATTGTTGCCGGTGAGTCGCAAACTACCTTGGAAGGTACCGATAGTAATAACACATTACAGGGTACCGATACCGCCGATCGAATCGATGGTAAGGGGGGTAACGACACAATTTATGGTGGCGACGGTGATGATGTCATTATCGGTGGTAGTGGTGCCGATACGCTTTATGGTGAGGGTGGTAACGATATCTTCCTGGTAGAGGATAATGATGGCAGTGCGGATCGCTTTAATGGTGGTGAAGGCTTTGACCAGGTATTAGGGGGCACTGGGGATGACAGCATCCGGATTAGTGTCTTCAGTGGAGAAAGTACGGTTGAGCGAATTGATGGTGCCGATGGCTATAATGTAATTTATGGCACCACCTCGAATAACACCTTGGATTTTTCCAATACCGAATTGCTGAATATCGACTTTATTGATGGTCTCGGCGGCAACGATACTATTTATGGTAGTTCCGCCAGCGATAAGATAATCGGTAATAGTGGAAGCGATAGCCTGTACGGTAATGCTGGCGATGATATTTTTTATATCAGCGGCTTGGATTCCGGTTCTGATCGTGTGAATGGTGGTACTGGCTTTGATCAGGTTATCGGTAGCGATAGCGATGACTGGTTCCGCTTTAGTGTGTTCAGTGGTGATGCGCGAGTAGAGGCGATTGATGGTGCTGAAGGTAATAACTGGATTTTAGGTACTTCATCTAACAATACTTTAGATTTCCGCGATGTGAGCTTAATCAATATTGCACGTCTGGATGCAGAGGCCGGGAACGATACGCTTTACGGTTCTAATGTAGCCGATGAAATTGTCGGTGGTCTTGGCAGTGACCGTCTTTATGGTGAAGGAGGTGACGATCGCTTTTTACTAACCAGTGGAGATACCGGTTTCGATGTTTATACCGGTGGTGAAGGCGATGACTGGCTGCTGGGGAATTCTGGTGATGATGAATTCCGCTTTAGTGTATTTTCTGGTACTGCGACGGTAGAGGTGATTGATGGAGATGGTGGGAATAACCAGATTATAGGTAGTTCCTCCAACAATACTCTGAACTTTACCGATACTCAGCTGCTTTCCATCAATCTAATTAATGCTGCTCAAGGAAACGACGTCGTCTATGGTTCGGCAGCTGCGGATGTGATTGAAGGGGGAATTGGTTCTGATGTGCTGTATGGCAATAGTGGAGCCGATATCTTTGTGCTGACCGCCGGTGATACTGGCTTTGATCAATATCGAGGTGGTGAAGGAAGTGACCAGATACTAGGGACCGATGGCGATGATGAAGTTCGCTTAAGTGTCTTTAGTGGTGATGCCAGGGTAGAAGTTATTGATGGTGCAGGGGGCAACAACCGAATTGTCGGTTCAACTTCCAACAACACCTTGGATTTCTCTGAAGCACAACTCAATAATATTTCTGAAATTGATGCGGGTGCTGGTAACGATACGGTTTACGGTAGCTCCGAGGCGGATCGAATTGTCGTATCAGCTGGTTCGGATAACCTATACGGTAATGCCGGTGATGATATTTTTGTCCTCAGTGGCGAAGATACCGGTTCCAACCGTATTGATGGGGGAGATGACTTTGACACTCTGCTGGCAACTTCTTCTGACGATACCATCACTTTCTCTGTATTTAGTGGGACCGCTACGGTAGAGCGGATTAATGGCGGAGCAGGCTCTAATACCATTCAGGGTACCAGCTCTAACAACACCTTGGATTTCCGCGAAACAGAGTTGATCGATATAAGTTTGATTGATGGGGCTGCAGGGAATGATGTGATTTATGGTTCCAGTGAAGCGGATATTATTGAGGGGGGTATCGGTAGCGATACACTTTATGGTGAAGCTGGAGATGATATCTTCCTGGTGACTGAAGGTGATACTGGCTCAGATTCTTATCGAGGTGGCGAAGGCCGAGATACATTAAAAGGCTCTGCATCCGACGATACATTTATTTTCAGTGTTTTCGCCGGTGATGCTTCTGTAGAAGTTATTGATGGGCAGGGCGGTATCGACACAATTGTGGGAACCAGCTCCAATAATACTTTGGATTTCTCTGAGGCGGAACTAATCGGTATTGCACAGATTGATGGCGCTGCGGGTAACGACTCCATCTATGGTACTGTCGCTGCGGATACTATTGTTGGTGGTCTGGGCAGTGATTATCTGTCTGGTGGTGATGGCGACGATACCTTTGTATTTACCAATGGGGATACAGGGTCGGATACCTATAACGGCGGTGAAGGACAAGACCGATTGCTGGGCACTGACCAGGACGATGATTTCATTTTCAGCAGTTTTACAGGAGTTAATATCCTAGAGGAAATTGATGGTGATGAAGGTGAAAACCGCGTTTTAGGTACCAGTGCCAATAATATCCTTGACTTCACTGTGACTCAGTTAAAAGGTATCACTTTGATTGATGGAGCTGCGGGGAATGACACCATAAAGGGCTCTGAAGAGTCAGACCTTATTGTTGGTGGTATTGGCAGTGACTCTCTTTATGGTAATGGTGGCGATGATATTTTCCAGGTGACCTCCGGTGATACTGGCTATGACCGTTATGAAGGGGGAGAGGGTAGTGATACTTTACAAGGGACTGATGAAGATGATGAATTTCGCTTTAGCGTCTTCTCTGGTACTGCAACTGTCGAGGTAATTGATGGAAAAGAGGGGATGAATCGTATTGTGGGTAGCACTGCCAACAATACCCTGGATTTCCGCAATACCTCTTTGATTGGTATTGCTTCTATCGAGGCGGGCAATGGCAATGACACCATCTATGGTTCAGTAGCTGCAGACACGATAGAAGGTGGTTACGGCAGTGATAACCTCTATGGTGAAGCGGGTAATGACCTCTTCTTATTAACTGCGGGTGACACGGGATATGACCGTTACTCCGGTGGTGAAGGCACCGATGAGATCCGAGGCTCCACTGGCGATGACTTAATTCGTTTATCAGCATACTCCGGTACGGCTACTGTGGAACTTATTGATGGGCTTGAGGGGGTCGATAAAATTCAGGGGACTACAGGTAACAACACTCTGGATTTCTCCTCCACAACACTGGACTCCATCGAAGAAATCAGTACTGAGAAAGGCAACGATACCGTTATAGGTTCCAACACTGCAGATACTATTCGTGGCGGTGAAGGTAATGACTCCCTGGAGGGCGGCCCAGGAGATGATAGCTATCTATTTGCCCGAGGTGACGGTACAGATGTAATTATCGATAACGGCAGTAGTAGCTTAGATGTAGTACTTTTTGAGGGTGCAATTGCTCCAGAGGATCTCTGGTTGGTAATTAATGGTGAGCACCTGGATATCTATCTGCTCGCTGGGACTGAAAAGATACAGGTACGTAATTGGCAGTCGAGCGAAAGTGCGATAGAAGTATTTGCTGTGGAAACTGGTGCTCAGCTGCCATTTCAAAATGTTACCGGGCTTGCAGAGTTCATGACTGGTGTTGGTACGCCTGTAAATGGTGTTATTAATCTCAATACGGATCAGCAGGCTGAATGGAGTTCAGCGTTAGCTGATGCTTGGGAGTAATTTGTAGAAGTTGATTGGCTGTGCCTTCGGGTGCAGCCAGCTTAAAAGCTGAAGATACGGAAGGAAAGTGTATGCGGTATCCCCAGAAGAATCTGTTGCGTACTTAGCTTTAAGAGGCGCTCACTACTTAATTGAGCTGATTAGGTTAATAGTTGGTGCCAGTATTATTTATAAAAATATATCAGAATCCTCTGTGGCAGCAGGTGAGAGTGTTGGTGCTGTGAGGAAAGCCTGAATAGAGGCTATTTCTCTGCTTCAATAATAAATCGTTTGATTCTTACCCCAGCATCCTTTCGCATTTCCGGGTGGATTTTCTTATAGTATTTGTTCATTACCTGGTCGGCAAACTGCTCTCTTTCTGGGTGGCCTAGATGACGGAACTGGGGAACCCATGATAGAAAGAAGGTAGTGAGCTTTTCCCAGGTTTGAAAATTTTCCACATGATAGATTTCATCGAATCTTGGTAAGTAGAAGCCTGCTTCTTCGGCATAGTTCCGCATTTCCTCTAGCGTATAGTGATTATAAGGATCGTAAAAACTTTCAAAATAGGGTTTCCATGTAGCTGTTTCCTGTTCCTCGTATACGGTCTCCCAGAAATTTTCATGATCAACCTGAAAACCACAAACTACTTTACCGTTAACTTTTAAATATTTATAAAAACTATTCCAGACTTGAGCTTGGTCCGCTACCCAGTGTAAACAACTAAAAGAAAAAATAATGTCGAATTTGCAGTCGAACTGGATTTCGTCTGCGCTCATTTGCTCGAAGGATAGGTTGGGTATATTGGCGTAATTTTTATTAGCATAACAAATCATATCCTCGGTTAGATCAATACCGATAATCCTGCCATTTGTCATACGCTCAGCTAAATAGCGGGTTACCTTGCCATCGCCACAACCCACATCAAGAATAGTGGCAGCTTGGCGATAATCGCAGCGATGTATGGCTTCCATAGCGTGGCGCCACTGCATGTCAGAGGCGTTTACGTACTCTTGAGCCTGCCACTTATCATGCCTGATAGGTTCATTCATTGGTGTGACGCCCTGAGTCTCATTGGGGATGGGTGAATCAGTTTAGCCCGAATACACTTATGATCTGTGTAGCAATTTCAGTCATCGATAAATATGGCACAAGAAACTGTGCAGTTCGTAAAACCGTCATTCTGACCACCTGCGGAACGAAAGGTAAAAGTCTGGGAAAGTACTGTGAAACTCAAAGGATCTTGCCACTGCCAATCGGTTAAGTTCAGTCTGGACTCCCGGCAACCTTATCCCTTCAACCGTTGTTACTGCTCAATATGCAGAAAAACGGCTGGAGGAGGTGGTTTTGCTATTAACCTGGGGGCGGATTTCCAAACCCTGAAAGTGGAGGGCGAGGAATATTTAAGTATCTATCAGGCTGAAATTGGGATAACGGGTCAGGAAAATGGCGGGAAAAGTCCGGCACGGCGACATTTTTGTTCAAGATGTGGCAGTGCGTTATGGCTTTGGGACCCGCGTTGGCCAGAACTGGTACACCCCTTCGCTTCTGCGATTGACTCTGAGTTGCCGGTACCGCCGGTTCGTAGCCATATGATGCTGGATTCTGCTCCGGGTTGGGCGCAGCCAGATATACGGGAAGGGGATGAAGTGTTTGAAGGCTATCCAGAGGAGTCCCTGGCTGAATGGCACCAGCGGAATATTCCCAGTGCTTAGCAGGGGATAAAGAGAGGCGGGGCGAGCCTGAGGCCGCCCCGCTTCAGGTCTATAGCGGTGACCTAGTGTTTACTCTTCCGCGAGATAGAGCACCAGATTATCCAGGAAGTTGACCAGATCCGCCTTTTCAGAGTCTGTCAGGGCATCAAACTGTTCCTTGCTGGATTCAGCTTCACCACCGTGATAGACAATCGCCTCGGTCATAGTGGTAGCGCGTCCATCGTGTAGATAAGGTGGTGTTGAGCCAACGCCCCAGAGGTTTTCGGTGAGGAATACAGAGGCTCCCACATTGCCCTCATCAATTTCCTCGGCCATGGCTGTGCCCATATCGTGACGCTTAAGGTCGCCATACAAGCGGACTATTGCTCCGCCATTCTCCGACTCCTCAAACTGTCCCAGCGTTTGTCCGGATGGAAGCTCCTGGGGGTTATCCATGATCTCTGTGAGCAAGTTAAATTGCAGGGATCTGCTAGGTAGGCCGGCTATATCGCCTGCGGGATAAGTCTCATCGCGGTAGTTGGCGTGCTGAGAGGGTTCATAGAAGACTGGTGATGCAACTTCCATCTCAGGGGAGTGGCAAGAGGCGCAGCCAATAGAGCTAAATAGCTCTTCGCCATTTTCGATACTGGCGATTTCTCCGTCGCTTAGTGGTAAGCCGTAAGTCTCCTGCTCTTCCTCGGTTAGGGAATCGATCACGCTGTTAAGCTCGATTTTGGTCACCGGGCGGGGCTGTGCTGCGTTGTAGATAGTTAACGCGGTAATGTCACCAACGCTGAGCTCGTTAGTGATCGAATCAAAGTCGCTGTCTGCATCACCGACCAATTCAGTGGCCTGCATGCCCAGCTCCTGGTGTGCCGCGCCACGAACGAATGCGCGTACAAATCCGGTTAAGCCTTTCCACTCAAAGGGTCTGACTACCAGGTCAGCGTCAAGGCCTTCAACATTATCGTAGTTGACCTCATCACAGGAGACGGAGATCTCACCAAAGCTAACGCCTTTTGCGGTTAGTGCGACAGTCGTATCTGTGCCGGATGAGCAGCTCTCACTGATAGCCTCATCCCGCAAAGTGTGCAGCTCGGTAGTCATTTCTTCCGCTACCAACTGTACAGCCCCCATACCGAACAGGTGGGGCGACTGGCGCTCGATAAAGCCTTTTTGCTTACGTTCAGGGTCCATACGAATCACATTATCGTTCACGCCACCACCGCCATCGGCTACCGGTACGTTGTGACAGCTGATGCAGGAATCACCGTTGGGGCCTGTCGCACGATGGGGCAGGACATTCGCCCATGCATTAGGTCCTTTCAGGTCGGGCCTTGGGAAGCTGGTAAATCTTTTGCCGTTGCCCACATTGACCCCGACCCCGTCGAGAGCGTTGTAATTCATCTCGAATAATTCATCGCCTTCCTCAAAAGCATGAACATAGGCTTCCAGGGTTTCCATGGATTCGAGATCAGATTGCTCCAAATGCCCACCCAGGTGAATTTCAATTGCTCCAGCATGCAATATCTGTACGGTATCGAAGACTTCACTGAAGTCGAAGGGAGTGGTTCTTTGCTGTCTTTGGTTTTTTCTTGCGTGCTTGGGAACTCGGTTTTTATCGTGCTTGGAACCAAAGTCGGCAAGCGCTGGAGTGGCATTAAATGTTAAAGCCGATATTGCCATAGTGACAGGCAATAGGTGTTTTTTAAGTATCATCAGCTATATCTCCGGGTACTGATATTGAGCGGACGTAAGGTGAGTTCTTCTACGAAAATGCACTCGATGCGGAGACACTCGACCGCTTTTCTTTTAAGCACGATTCCCCAAAAAACTGATTATCAGTTGTGCTACAAGGAAAAATTGATAGAGATTTTGGTAATAACATTTTTATCTCGCAAAGTGCATCCAGTAAAGGTTTAACAGCATCCTTGCAAGCTTCTTATAGGTAGAACTGTGCCTGTTCTGCCACTTATGGCTGGCGTCAAGACCACGGGAGATACAGTATTGCGATAGCAGATTTTAAAGCTCAGATTAACTGACCTAAAGATCTAAAATGCGATCCCGATTGTGTCGATTTTGCCCATAACCTACCGCGCTAGTACGCGGCTATGTTTTTGTTTTTCGGCTTTTTTAGTTGCCGTTTGTGATAAATAAGTTCCTTTGAAAGGGTAGGTATTTGCATATTTGCCTTTCGGTGACAGGCTTTCCTGCTTCACGGAAAGTCCCTATTCCTGGTGGTTGTGACATTAGATTTAGGAAAAAGTGCTGGTTATTAACGTTACTGAAGGCAATGGATATTTTGAAAAACTTATAATTATTTTCGATTAAGAGTGAATTCCCCAATTGTGGATTCGTATTGTCTTCAGGTGACACATGGTTTGTAGGCTAATAACTCATCTGTTTGTGGAATTTAATTTCACCTTTGTTGATAGGGTTTATGGAAACGCTTCTTATCTTCGGTGAGTGGCCAGTTCGCTATACCAGATCAAAATTCAGCATGTACTTGTGAGCGTAGACACAGAGATGAAGGGTATTTGATCGCTGTCTTACTTACAGAAAGGTGCTTTGGGGGGGCGACTAATTTGAACCGTATGATTGTCAAAAAAGTTTAGCTTTATTGAAAACATTATTGGCGTATTTTCCTTTCTAATAGAGGGATAGAGTGATCGGTCTAAAACAATAGTGTTTCCGTTCGAGTGCTCAATGTATTTAGGCTTAAAGTAAAATTGGCGCACTATTCATTTGAATGGCGCGATAAAGATCTTTGTCGCCATATATTTCAATATAGAAACAATGAGATAGTTCTATTATTGCGCCTGTAGGCGAGGAAGCCCCCAACTTACTATCAACTACAAAGCTGCTGAGAGATATTTTAAACGAGTGGTTCATTTTTTCTCATTGTGGCGTACAAGGAACATGGATAGTGATATGGATTGTCACGACAATGTCACAAAAAATCGAATAAATTTGTCTGTATGGCCTCGTTTCACGGCAGTTGGTACTTTTGAATGAGGTAGGTTAATTCGAAGCTGCTAAAAATATTAGTTTATTCGAATTGTATTAATTCCTAAAAAATTTTAGGGGGTCGGGTGAGAAAAGTATTGATTTTGGGAGGTGATGGGTTTTGTGGTTGGCCTACATCTCTCCACCTTTCAGAGGCGGGTTATGAAGTTATTATTGTTGATAACTTATCACGGCGAAAAATTGATATTGAGCTTGAAGTTGATTCATTGACACCAATCAGGCATCTGTCAGAGCGGCTTCGTGTATGGCGTGAAGTTTCCGGTATGTCCATCAGGCATATTTATATTAACCTCGGACAGGAGTTTGAGCGATTGCTCACTCTCTTAAAAGAGGAAAAACCAGACGCGATTGTACATTTTGCTGAACAGCGTGCTGCACCCTATTCGATGAAATCTGTCCGGCATAGACGTTATACACTTGATAATAACTTGAATGCTACCAATGATGTCCTGGCGGCTATAGTAGAAAGCGGATTGGATATACATTTGATTCACTTGGGTACTATGGGTGTCTACGGGTATGGAACATCTGGTCTCACTATTCCCGAAGGATATTTAAAAATTCAGGTAGAGACTGAAGGGCATTTGAGTGAACAGGAGATTCTTTACCCTAGTAATCCAGGTTCTATCTATCATATGACAAAGGCACAGGATCAATTGTTATTTGCCTTCTATAACAAGAACGATCAGGTACGTGTCACTGATTTACACCAAGGGATCGTTTGGGGTACCCAGACCCGACAAACACAGAGGGATGAATCTCTGATTAATCGATTTGATTATGATGGTGACTATGGAACAGTCCTCAATCGATTCCTGATGCAAGCGGCGATTAATTACCCACTTACCGTTCATGGCACTGGTGGCCAGAAGCGGGCATTTATTCATATTCAGGATACCTGTCAATGTATTCAGTTAGCTATTGAAAATCCTCCAGAGATAGGCGATAGAGTCAAAATTCTGAATCAAATGACAGAGACGCATCGTATCAGGGATCTAGCAAATTTAATCTCCAACAAGACTGGGGTGGGAATTGCCTACTTGGACAACCCCAGAAAAGAGTCAGCAGAAAATGATTTGTTGGTAAATAATGACCAGCTTATCGAGATGGGGCTCAAGCCTATAACTCTGAATGATAATCTTCTCACTGAAGTTGAGGGTATTGCCAAAAAATATTCACATCGATGTGACCAAGCTAAAATCCCTTGTGTGTCGAAGTGGTGATTTTTTTTATACTTCAATGGTCCTGGTTTTATATGAAATCAAGGCTGCCTGTGGAAGGTGAGGTTTAATGTCTATAGCTGAAGAGTGCAAAATATGAAGATTTTGATTGCTACGGATACTTATCCGGAGCAACTAAATGGTGTTTCCAGAGTACTGGAAAAAACTGAGAAAGAACTCATAGCAAGGGGGCACCAAGTAAAAATTGTTTCTGCTACTGATTTTACTAATTTCCCCTGGCCGGGCTATAAAGAAGTGAAAATTGCAGTATTTCCCGGTGGGAAAGCTGCCCGAATTATTGAGGATTTTTCACCGGACGCTATTCACATTATGAGTGAAGGTCCTGTGGGGTGGGCTGTTCGTGGCTACTGCAAGCGAAATAATTTGCGTTTTACGACATCTTGGCTGTCCCGTCTCTCTGAATATGTATCGATTCGCTATAAAGTTCCACTGAAGTGGTTACACGGTCTCCTTCGTCGCTTTCATAATTCCGCAGCACAAACAATGGTGACTACAGATGGTATGGCAGCGGAAGCTCGAACCTTGGGGATTACCCGTGTCACCCGCTGGCGAAGAGGCGTAGAGTTAGAAAAATTCCATCCGGTTGAGACAAAACTTTTTGAGGGCCTAACTCGACCTATCATGCTCAATGTAGGGCGTGTTGCAGTGGAAAAATCGCTGGATAAGTTTTTATCTCTTGAGTTACCGGGAACAAAAGTTATCGTGGGGGATGGTCCTCAACTCAATGAATTAAAGAGGAAGTTTCCACAGGCGGTATATCTGGGAATTAAAGAGGGTAAGGACTTAACTGAATGTTACAGCGCTGCAGATGTTTTTGTATTTCCTTCGGTAACTGACACTTTTGGTCTGGTTAATCTTGAGTCTTTAGCCTGTGGTTTGCCCGTTGCCGCCTACCCTGTGACAGGTCCGAAAGATATCATTGGTGATGCCCCTGTTGGAGCGTTGGATAGCAATCTGCAAGTGGCCATAGAAAAGGCACTATTATTGGACCGATCGGACTGTGTTACTCATGCCAGGACCTATTCCTGGGATGTGGCCACTGAGGATTTTATTTCAAGCCTGGTTCCGGTAAGTGCAGTAGAGGCTTTGCCTGTTGATGGCTAGATAAAAGCGTTGCTCGTAAAGTTCGCAAGGCTTACTTGCGAGCTGACTTGAGCAACTCAACCCAGCAGTACTTGTTAACAAATGCATAGTGTCCCAGCTGGTGCCAGCTTTGAGTTGAGCTATTTGGCATTAAGCTCGAGAGATATTCTGGCATTTTAATATCAATTATATCGTCGGCATCACCATAAAATATTTTGGTGGAAGTGGTGATTTCACGAGGATCAAACCCCCAATCCCAAAGCGCCATTATCATTTCAAAAAAACCCTCCCCATGCTGCGTTGCTCCGGCAGAAAATGATTCTTCAAACATTTTCTTAAGTGCCGGGTCTCGAATAAACAGTGCGGCATCAGAGGCGTCTTTCTTTGCAAAGAGCTGAATATAATCTTGTATATTGCTATTGGCTTGGTATGCACTTAATCGGCACAGACAACGAGTAAGAAATTGCCAACGATGAATCTTTGCGATAAGTCTGATATCCGGGTTTTTTAGCAGGTCAGTCATTCCTGGGTAGTCCAGTGGCGCAACAGGAGCTGCAAGGGCAATTTTAGAGACTCTGTGGGGAAGTTTGTTAGCGATAGAAAGTGCATGAGGGGCACCACCTGAATGGCCGACTACCGAAAATGTCTCGATATTTAGACGATTAACCAGTTCTTCGATATCCGCCCCCCAATCAACCATTCGCCGGCCTCTATGGGGAGATGACCCCCCCACACCAGGTTGATCTACAGAGATGATTCTTACGCCAAGAGATGCGGTAAGGTCCTTATCTGGATTGCGAATTAGTCGCGAATCTGAGAAGCCATGATTGAAAAGCACAGGCCAGCCATTTGGATCACCATAGTCATCATAAGTAAGGATACGGCCGTCACTTATCTGCAAGGCAGGCATTCTGGGCGCTTCTTTAGGTTAGGTATGATCGGAGTATAGTGAGACTTTGTTTTGTGATGGGTGAGGCCAATGTTGTAACTTGTATCTGACCCAAAGGGGGAGTACCAGTTGATTAGGCGAGAAGGAGAATCACATTGAAAATAAAGACCACGCTGATCAACATCTGCTGTTTAACGTTACTGTTGGTTGCGGGTCTCCCTGTAGCACAGGAGACGGCATCTGGTGATCACGTCAAGGTGCGTTGGCTGGCACCTGATACATTTCGCCAAGGAATGAGAGAGACGGTTGGATTCTACTTTGAGGTAGATCCTGGATGGCATGTGTATTGGCGTAATGCTGGAGATTCAGGGGCGGCTCCACGATTTGATATGGAGGCTCAGGGCGCTTCATTAGGGCCGATCGAATGGCCATTCCCAACGCGCCTCCGGGTAGAGCATCTTACTAACCTGGGGTACTCCGGGAATGTTGCCTACCTGTTCCAGCTCCTCCCAGATAAGCGCACGCAAGAGGTCATCCTGCATGCGGACCTGGAGTGGTTGGTTTGTAAAGTGGATTGCATACCGGGCTTTGCCACTATGAGCCTTGTACGGCCGGTTGCAGAGCAGGCGGCTTGGCCAGCTACAGATCTGGCGTTAAGGAATTACTTTGCCAACAGGCTTCCAGGGGGAGAAAGTGAGAGCCCGTGGCAACCAGTATCCATTTCAGCACGAGGTAGTGAGCATATTACTTTGCAGCTCAGTGGGAATCGTAGCGATGAAATACCTAGTATTTTCCCCGTAAATGGTGACTTGTACTCTGCGTCTGAGCCAGAAGTTCAGCGCGAAGATGAAATTCTCCTCTACAAGTTCAAGCGTATGCCAGGCTCTGAGATTAGTGAAAGCAGCGATTTTGTGATTACAGACTCGAGCCGGGCCTGGAAAGTCTCTGCCCCCTCTTATCTCAAGGGGGAATTGAGACGAGCGCGACCTCTATATGGCTTTTACTTCTGTCAGCATTTATTGCCGGTATCCTATTGAATCTGATGCCCTGTGTTTTCCCGGTGCTGTCCATAAAGCTATTTGGACTGATTAACGGTGGTAATCGCCCAGCCGAACGTTTGCGAGAATCTTTCCTATATAGCGCCGGCATTATGGTGACTTTTCTTGCTTTGGGGCTTGCTTTATTGGCGCTACGCTGGGGAGGGTTGGCCGTTGGCTGGGGTTTTCAACTTCAGTCACCGGTTGTGGTAATTGGGTTAATTATGCTCTTCTGGCTGATGGCCCTATCCTTTAGCGGCTTTTTTGAGTTTGGGCACCGATTAATGGGGCTTGCTAGCTCCAGTAGCCGTGGCTCCTTTACCACCGGTGTTTTAGCTGTCTTTGTTGCCGCCCCCTGTACCGGTCCATTTATGGGAGCAGCTCTGGGAGCAGCGGTGGTGATTCCTCCACTTCAGGCTCTACTCATCTTCTTATGCCTCGGTTTAGGGCTCGCTGCGCCATTTATTTTGATGTGTGCAAGTCCTGTAATACTGAGGCATCTGCCAGCTCCAGGTCCATGGATGGAGAAGTTGCGTCAGTTTCTGGCATTTCCGCTTTACGCAACAGTGATATGGCTACTATGGATTTTAGGGCGCCTAGCTGGGGACTCTGGTTGGTTGGCCGGTTTAAGCCTGTTGCTCGTTGTTACTCTTGCAATCTGGCTAGTAAAAAATTTTTCCAAAAGGGGGGAGCAGCGGGTCTGATTTGTGTCGCTGCTATTTTGCTAATATCTCTACCGGCAATCCGTATGGAGGGTGGTGAGCAACCTGCAGAAATGGCGTATGACTGGCATCGTTATGACAAGGCACTTTTGACGGAAGCCTTGGATAATGGGCGCCCTGTATTTATTGACTATACCGCAGCCTGGTGTATTACCTGCCAGGTAAATAAAAAGCTGGTGCTTGATACCCCAAGTGTACAAGCATTATTTAAAAAGAATAACGTGCTTCTTATTCGGGCCGACTGGACGCGTTATAACCCTGAAATTACCCAAGCTTTGCAGAATTTAGGGAGGAACTCTGTACCTGTATATGCATGGTATCCTGCAGGAGAGAAAAAACCAGAGTTACTTCCACCACTGCTGCAAGAGTCTTTAATTGCAGCACTGTTTAGTAAGCACTTAACTGTTAATAGTGAGGATGGTTAATTATGAAATTATTTTTCAATGTGAATAATTCGATACTTAGAGGAGTTTTGCTTTTATTCCTGATGTTGCCGAGTGTCGTGTTGGCAGCAGCCGTTCCTGGACAAAAAGCGCCAGAATTCTCAGTAGTGGATGCTGCGGGAAAAACTCACAATCTCTCCGATTACACAGGCCAATGGTTGGTTATTGAATGGTTTAATAAAGATTGCCCCTATGTCAGGAAACACTATGGCAGTGGTAATATGCAGTCCCTTCAAAAAAGGTATACAGCACAGAAAGTAAATTGGCTCACGGTTATTTCTTCAGCTAAAGGAAAGCAGGGCTATTTGGAGCCAGAGCAGGCTATGGCAGTTGCACAGAGTCATAATCTCGGCGCAAGCGTACCCTTCTTGCTGGATACCTCTGGAGTTATGGGGCGTGCTTATGGGGCTAAAACTACTCCGCATATGTTTATCATTAATCCTCAGGGGGAAGTCGTATATGCTGGAGCCATTGATGATAATGACTCAGCCAATCCTGCGGTTATAGGCAGTTCACACAATTATGTTTCTGCTGCACTGGATGCTTCACTGAAGGGACTGGCTGTGCCCAAGTCCTCGTCGCGGGCTTATGGGTGTAGTGTGAAGTACTAAAGGAGTTTATTTGGGGTGGAAAAAGCTCGTTATAGCTACCTGGTTCAGGCGTTGATATTTATCACCTTGGCGGTACTAATGGTTACTGCCGTGGGTTATTTCCACCAAAGAGATATCCCTGAGAACCAGGCCCCTCAGTTAGAGGGGCAATCGCTGCAGGGAAATCTTATTGACCTAAAGCAAATGTACCCCAAAGGGCCAGTATTAATTTACTTTTGGGCAACCTGGTGCCCCTATTGCCGGATAGTTTCCCCCGCTGTGACTGACCTGTCTCGGGATTACCAGGTTGTTGGTGTTGCGATGCAGTCTGGTACAGAAGAAGTGGTTACCGAATATATGCGGAATCACGAACTTGCTTTTCCTTCTCTAAATGATCCACATGGCGTTTTAAGCGCCCAATGGGGCGTGAAAGTGACGCCAACCTTGCTGATTGTCGATACTGACGGGCGTGTTGCCTGGGTCACCACTGGCGCCACATCCAAGTTGGGTTTGCAGCTGCGCTTAAAGATGACAAAGTAGTCTGTCACTATTAAGGTCACTGCGTCGTATTTAAGCTTATATCAAACTCTCTTTCCCTGAGCCTGGGATGGTTGGCGTTAAAATTTCCTAATTGCCGGGGAGGGCTGCCCTTATAGATATGCTTCTATAATTCCTTAAAGGTCTGTCTCTTGCGCTGGAGAGTGGCGTGTCGGTTATTGATTCTTTTGACTATCAAGATCTGGATGCGCAAAGGGTCGGCCGTTTCGATTTTGGTATCAATACAACCTTTATTGTATATCGGTTGGGTGATACTATTATCGATGCCGGCCCCAGTAACCAGTGGAAATACGTCAAGTGGTTTGTAAAAAATAAACCTTTTCGGCAATTGGTCCTCACCCATCACCACGAAGATCATAGTGGTAACGCCGGTGCAATTTATAAGCTTACCGGTATTCAACCAAGAGCCCCTAAGGCGACAGTAGAGATACTAAAGAGAGGCTTTCGGATACCTCCAATACAGATGCTGATTTGGGGAAGGGCCGGGCGCGCAGAAGCTGCTCCACTACCGGAAGATTTGAGATTTTCCGGGGAAAAAGTAGTGGTTATCCCCGCACCTGGGCATGCTAAAGATATGACCTGTTATCTGGTTCAGGATCGAGGGTGGATATTCACTGCTGATTTGTATGTAGCTAGTAAGTTAAAGCTGTTGCGTAAAGATGAAAGTATTCCAATTTTAATGCACAGTATCAAAAAAGTGCTCACTTATGATTTTGATATTATATTTTGCCCTCATAGAGGGATTGTGGAAAAAGGGAAAGTTCGCTTGCAAGCCAAGTATGATTATTTATTAAATCTTGCAACTGAAGCACGGGATTTGGACCGGCAAGGTTTGCCTCTTGGTGAGATTACCCACCGGCTATTGGGAAGAGAAAACATGATGAGTGTCGTGTCTGGTTTTAATTTCAGTAAGAGGAACTTGATTGCCTCCTGCATGCGCTTTGACCCTACAGAAGTATCTGATTATTGATTTCTCACTAAAAAAAAGAAAAATAGTAAATTGCTTCCGTATGCAATTTGCATTGAGCGCCGAATTTAAACAGAAAGTACAAATTGGTACTTCTAAATAAGTTGTCGGTATTCTTGGTCTCTTTTTATTTGCAGTCAGTCTTTCGAATCGCTCATGTTAGTATTCGCAACATGTATTAAGGGATATCAAGTGAGTTTGAAGATGAAGAAGATTGGCCTTTTGGGTGGAATGAGTTGGGAGAGTACGGCAATTTATTATCGCCTGATTAATGAAGGAATTGCTCAAAGGTTAGGAGGGCTGCACTCGGCCGAAATTCTACTTTATAGCGTCGATTTTGAAAAAATTGCACGGTTACAAATGGAGGGTGATTGGGCTCAGGCAGGTAAGCTATTGGTTGAGGCGGCAATATGCCTGGAAAAAGCCGGTGCTGAGGGAATTTTATTGTGCACTAATACTATGCATAAAGTAGCTGGAGATATTATCGAGACTCTTGATGTACCTTTTTTACATATTGGTGATGCTACAGCTGAAGCACTTAAGAACAGAGGGATAAAGACCGTCGGCTTGTTGGCGACAGCTTTTACTATGGAGCAAGATTTCTATCGTGGCTATATGCAGGAAAAGTATGGGATTGAGGTTTTGATTCCGGAGCCTAGCGATAGAGAGATAGTCCACAGGGTTATTTACGAAGAGCTCTGTAAGGGGAGAGTCCTTAACAGTTCAAAAATGGAATTTATTCGTATTGTGGATTTGCTATCCAATCGAGGTGCCGAAGGTGTGATCCTAGGGTGTACAGAGATTTGCATGTTGCTTTCGCAAGAGGATACCTCTACTCACCTGATGAACTCCACAGAGATTCACGCTCAAGCCGCAATAAAGTTCGCACTTGATTGTTGAATAGTGTTGCTAGGTTTACTTAGAGATATCTTTGTCAACCAAAAGTTAGACTGATGCTCCACTGTGACATCCATTAAAGCCACTCTACTAGCTTCGAAGCGTATCAGTGGGTGGTTTTTTTATAACACAAATCTACTCTTGTTAGGTTTGCTTGTCCCATATTCGTTAGTTTTTTAGTATTAACCTCTTTTGTTAAGTGGGTTTTCTGTGGATGTTTGTCTGTGAGTTAGAGCTAACAATATAAAATATCTTCACAGTATTTGTTTGTGGAAATGATATTTATCATGTTTATTACGGTAGGCTAAGGTTATTTTTTTACCTCAAATCATCAAATAAGTTTCATTTGTCCTCTGTAGAAGTTATTATTTGGGATATACCCTGCTTGTGTATGTGCGCTCTATTTTGCTCCCTCTTGTAATTAAATTTAATTTAATCATCTAATTATATTTATTTTATTTTTGGCAGTTTTGTCAGTATTTACATTTTTAGTCGTTCTTAATTTTTAAATTGCCTTTTTTGCTCTTGCAAATTGTAGTTTTTCTGGCATTTTCTCTGGTTGTCACACTTCTTGCAGTGAATGTATTGGTGGTAACCTCCCTCTGCATAAGCGAGCTTTCAAGTGCGTAAAAAATTTTTATTGATCTCCTGGAGCACTACCTTAATTAGCCAATTTATTTTTGCTGTAACGCACAAATTGGTTTAAGTGAAAGCTGGTTGATTTGGCTCGGAAGAAAATAAGAGATAACTAAAACAGGGTATTTCTCCTATGAATGAAAAAAAGAAGCGCTGGCTTACGGCCTGTGGCGCTCCCTCTCTGCTGGCAGCTTCGATTGCTGCATTAAGCAGTCCCACTTTTGCTGAAGATGCACTCCTTGAGGAAGTGATAACAATCGGTACCCGTGTTGAAGGGCGTTCCGCTACAGATTCCTCCGCTCCCATCGATATCGTGACCGGAGAAGAATTTGTAAACCAGGGTGATGGAGATCTCAGTAACCTGCTTAGAAACGTTGTTCCATCCTACAACGTTAATGCAAAGCCAATTTCTGATGCTGCCTCAATCGTTCGCCCTGCAAACCTGCGTGGACTGCCACCCGATAGCACACTGGTTCTGGTAAATGGTAAGCGTCGCCATCGCGCTGCCGTCATTTCCTTCCTCGGAAGTGGTGTTTCAGATGGTGCCCAGGGGCCAGATATCTCTGCAATTCCGGCGATTGCTCTGAAACAGGTTGAGGTCCTGCGTGACGGTGCCGCAGCCCAATATGGCTCCGATGCGATTGCCGGCGTTATCAACTTTCAGTTAAAGGATGCAGCTGAGGGCGGCACGGTTGAAGCCAAGTATGCTACTACCGCTGAAGGTGATGGTGATCAGAGTACGATAGCGGCGAATTTTGGCCTGCCTCTGACAGACTCTGGTTTTGTGAATGTCAGCCTTGAGTATCGTGAGCAGGATTCTACCAGCCGCAGTGTGCAGCGGGATGATGCAGCCCAGTTGATCGCCGATGGCAATACCTATGTTGCCAATCCTGCGCAGATCTGGGGCCAGCCAGAAGTTAATGACGATACCAAGTTCTTTGTTAACAGTGCCATAGAGCTAAATGATACTGCTGAGCTGTATGCCTTTGGTAACTATGCCAGCCGCGAAACAGATGGGGGCTTTTACTTCCGGAACCCGGAAACTCGTCCCGGCGTTTATGCGCTTGATGATGAGCCCTTAATTGGTGATCTGGATGCTAGCAATGGTATCTATGATTGTATT
Organism: Microbulbifer sp. MKSA007; assembly: GCA_032615215.1. Classification (NCBI taxonomy): domain Bacteria; kingdom Pseudomonadati; phylum Pseudomonadota; class Gammaproteobacteria; order Cellvibrionales; family Microbulbiferaceae; genus Microbulbifer; species Microbulbifer sp. MKSA007. The sequence continues at coordinate 1,278,063 of CP128433.1, forward strand.
GGCATGACCCATGAGGAAGCACAGTCTAGTGATGAGTGCTTCTCATACACCGAAATGTTCCCAGGCGGATTTACTCCGCGCTTTGGCGGTGAGCTAGAGGACTACTCAGCAGTATTTGGTGTTCGTGGTGAATTTGCAAATGGCATTGGCTACGACGTAAGTGCCAGTACCGGTCACAACGAAGTAGACTTTTTAATCTACAACACCGTCAATGCCACGCTCGGACCTGACAGCCCGACCAGATTTAGCCCTGGTGGTTATATACAGGAAGAAAACAACTTCAATATCGATTTGACTAAGAGCATTGAACTTGCCGGAATGCCTCTGTTCATGGCCACGGGCTTTGAATGGCGTGAAGAAGAGTTTGAGGTCAAACAGGGTGATACTGCCTCCTGGCAAGTTGGTGATCTGGCGGAGCAGGGTTTCCTGATTGGTTCGAATGGATTCTCTGGTTTTGGTCCTGAGGTTGTAGGCACATTTGACCGGGATAATATTGCACTTTACACCGACTTCGAACTCGAAGTCGTCGAAGCTCTTCGATTAGGTGCGGCACTGCGTTGGGAAGACTTCTCTGATTTCGGAGATACTTCCAATTTCAAATTGTCAGCCCACTATACAATCAACGATGTGATTGCCCTGCGCTCTACGCTGAGCACCGGTTTCCGTGCTCCGACACCAGGTCAGTCCAACATTACCAATGTCACTACGGCTTATACCAATGGCGCATTGGCTAACCGGGGAACTATACCGGCAACCAACCCCATTGCTGTATTGAAAGGCGGTAAGCAGCTGCAGCCAGAGGAGTCTCAGAGCTTTACTTTCGGTACAATTATTGCCGCAGGTGATTGGGATATTACCCTGGATTACTTCCTCATCGAGGTGACAGATCGAATCACTCAATCTGCTAACCAGGAACTGACCGATGAAGAGCGGGATCAGTTGGTTCAGGATGGCATCAGTGGTGCTGATTCCCTTGAATATTTCCGTTTCTACACCAATGACTTCGATACCCAAACCCAGGGTGTTGACTTGGTGGCGACTTACCCACTCGGTGATGCAACAGATTTCAACCTGGCTTTCAACTGGACGGAAACAGAAGTTACCGATTTCAGTACGGATACCATGGATGAAATGCGTATCAGGCAGCTGGAGGATGGCTTACCAGAGGTGCGCGGTAATGCATCTGTTACCCATAGTGGTGACAGCTGGCGGGGCCTAGTGCGACTCAACTACTACGGTAGCTACTGGGAAGCACATTTGGACGATTACAGCTTGCCCATTGATGCCGGTGATGAATGGACTGTGGATATTGAGGCTGCTTATGACTTCAATGATTCCATGACCTTGATTGCCGGTGCGGAAAACGTATTCAACAACTACCCGGATAAAAACCCCTGGTCCGGTGTTGCTGGAGCGGAATATCCGGAAACGGCACCTATGGGATTCAATGGAGCTCTGTACTACGTAAGAGCGCAGTATGAGTTCTAAGTAATCCCAGCTGTAGCTGGAATTTTGTAGCTGGCTAACCTTGGGTTTCTTAATACCGGGTTAGCCGACTGCAGAATTATGTGACGATTAGATCCCGCTGTAAGTAGCGGGATTTTTACATATCCCACAGTGAATTTGTGGCCATAGATAAGGTAATTCTTTCCTTATCTTGTATTTGCTTTAGGTCTTCAAACACCTCTTTCACCTCCATCGACTCAATTGCACCATACACCGCCTGATAGAGTTCTGAGAAATAGCGATCTACCTCTCGTCCCATATTATTAATTTCACGAATTGTCGGTGGATCACTCAGATTGAGGCGGCGAATAAAGTCATTGGCACTTTCTTCATGGGTGTATTGCAACCATGTCTTCATCACCTTATTTTGCGCTACATCATTGTAGTTCTGCAGGTTTTTCGCCATTCTCTGCTCATGCTCAAGCATGTGTTTTAATAGCAATTGGGTTCGGTAGTCCTCTGATTTTTCCAGTAAGGTCTCGTAAACAGCTGCCATTTCCAGGTGAAATCTCTCAGCATCCTTGATGACTTCAAATGCTTGTTTGAAAGTCTTCATAGTAAGTACCCTCTGATGACCAGGCTATTGCCTGGGCTTTAAAATATTTTTACATCAGCACTCGCTCTCTACTTTATATAGCATTTATCCAGTTAATAAGGACCTGTGGAAATATTCCGAAAAAAACCAGTACGGCAGCGAGAGTTGCGATTAAAAACTGCCCTGAAGTGGTAATTTGTAACGTTTCGCTGTTACTGCTAGTGTCAATGGCATCTCTTTGTACCATCGTAAGTAGAAGACGAAGGTAATAGAAGAGGCCCAATGCACTACCAATAACCACACCAGCGAGAAGAGCCCACATTTTTCCTTCAACACCTGCGGTAAAGACGTAAAACTTCCCAATAAACCCAATAGTTAAGGGAATTCCAGCCAGAGATAACAGCATTAGAGCAAGACAGCTCGCCAGCCATGGACTACGCCAGAGTAATCCCCGGTAAAAGTCTCTGTGATAGGGATCATCTGCACTGTCGGTCACGTCACTGACATTTGTTCCATGGGTTAGTTGGGCGGCCTCCACTGAATCAGCTATCAGGCCAACGATTGCAAAGGCTCCTAGTGTAGTAATGACATAGGCGACCATATAATAAATAACCGCCTCTGTACCAAACGCGCTATTGCCGATGATAAACGCCACAATTAAATAGCCTATATGGCCGATTGAGGAGTAGGCCAGCAGCCTTTTGATATTGTTTTGCATCAGGGCCAATAAATTTCCTATCAGCATGCTGGCTATGGCGGCGATTGTCAGTAAATCAATAAGAATAGGGCTCTGGTAGAGATTTAAGGTATTAAAGAATCGCAACAGAAAGGCAATTACGGCTGTTTTTCCCACTGTGGCGATCAACGCCGTCGTAGGCGTAGGTGCGCCCTGGAATACATCGGGTGTCCAGATATGAAATGGAACCAGTGATAACTTGAAAGCAACAGAAATGACCAGCAGAGTGGCGCCGGTTGCAAAAAGAGCAGAAGTCTGTGAAAGATCCTGTATCCGTGTAGCGATACTGCCAAAGTCCAGTGCCCCAGACGCCGCATAAATTAATGCGATACCGAATAGCCCGAGAGCGGTAGAAAGTGCTGAAAGGATTAAGTATTTAAAGGCAGATTCCAGGGAATTTACTTGATCTTTGCTTGAGGATAAATTGCCAGTAACCGCAAATCCCAACAGTGGATAAAGTGCGAGGCTAATTAATTCTATACCGAGGAAAAAGGTGGCAAAGTGGCTGGCAAATACCAGGGTGCTTGCTCCCAAAATGGCAAGTAAAAGTAGTATATAAAACTCTTCTGGATAGCTATCCGGGTTTCTATTCAGGTCACACCGAAGTTTTAAGTAGTTGTATCCCATAACGCTGACGGCTATGGCGGTAACTAATATCAGCAGACAGAAGAACAATGAGTTGTAGTCAATCGAGAGTAGGGCAGTCACTTGAATGGACCCGTTATTGCCCGATAGGGTGGCTCCAACCCAGAAACAGGCAATGATAGCGGCTACCAAAGTGATAAGAGTTGTAACCAGAGCGCCCGCATGATTTCTCCAGAAGGATACTTGGAGCAGCAAAATTACAATACCGGCACTAATCAGTAAAAGCGGTAGGATAGAAAATAGTTCTTGGGCACTCATAGAGATGTACCTGTATTAGCGCTTTTAGCAGTAGGAGAGGATAAGCTTGCTGAAGTTTCCGGCCCTGTCTTTTCTATGACGACTTCTTCATTTTCAGGGGCCTGAAATTTTTGCATTGATTTAGCAATCGTAGGCTCGGCGATATCAAAGATAGGCTGGGGGCGGAGCCCGAAGATCACGAGAAGCACCGCCAGTGAAAGAAGCGCAGAGATCTCCCTGAGGCTTAGATCACTGACAGTTTTCCCCTCTGTAGCTGGTTTCAATTTGTCATTAAACTTGCCAAAGAAGACACGCTGCATCATCAATAGTGCATAGAGTGCTGCTCCAATAAGCCCAATTGCTGCAATAACCGTTAACCAGTGATTAGCTTTAAAGCTACCAACAAGCACCAGGAATTCGGCAACAAAATTACCCAGCCCAGGCAGTCCCAGCGAGGCAATGGCAAAGAAGAGTGCAACGGCGGATAGCTTTGGCAGAAGAGGCCAGACACCGCCGAGCTGGCTCATATCCCGGGTATGGAGACGATGCTGTAGTGCGCCTACTAATGCGAAGAGTGCAGCGGTACTCAAGCCGTGGGCGATCATTTGCATCACTGCGCCCTGCAGGGCGATAGTATTCAGCGCGTAGAGCCCCAATAGAACAAATCCCATATGGCTCACACTGGAATAGGCCACAAGTCTTTTCATATCCTTCTGAGCGAATGCCAGCGATGCGCCGTAGACCACACTGATGGCTCCAATGGTCATTGCAACCGGTGCAAAAGCTTGTGAACTCTCCGGGAATAAGGGCAGTGTAAAACGCAATAAACCATAGGCTCCTGTTTTCAACAGAATCGCCGCCAGCAGAATACTGCCGGCAGTAGGGGCCTGGGTATGGGCGTCAGGTAACCAGGTATGGAAGGGCAGCGCTGGCAACTTGACGATAAAGGCAATAAAAAATCCGAGCATTAACCAATAAGCTGCTGTTGCAGACAGTTGAGCACCCAACAAATCCATATAGTTAAAGGTCAGTTGCCCGCTATTCCGATAGTGGATAAATGCCAAGGCAACGATGGCAATCAGCATTAACAAGCTGCTTGCCTGGGTGAAAATAAAGAACTTTATCGCAGCGTAGACTCTGCCCTCATAGCCCCAAACTGCAATCAACAGCAGCATGGGAATCAGCATGACTTCCCAGAAGAAAAAGAATAAAAACAGGTCGATAGCGGTAAACACACCGACAATACCGGCCAGTGTCCACAGGTAGTTAAAATAAAAGAAGCCGCGCCGGAAGGTGACATCATTCCAGGTCATTACTAACCCAAAGATCCCCATCCCCATTGTCAGTAGCAGCATAAGAAAGCTGAGTCCATCAATCGCCAGATGGAAGCTGATCCCAAACCTGGGTATCCAGGATACCAAAAGGCTATCCCACCACTGACTGTCACCTGTAACAGCTGTGGACTCTGCCTGGGGGAAATAGCTGATCAAGAGTAGGGATGCGATAATCAGGGAAACCAGGCTGATTAAGCGTCCACCCTCATAGAGATGTCTCTCTGCCAGCCAGGCTAATATTCCCCCAACAAATAAAATTATAATTATTGCCAGTAATGTCATAGAGCCACCAACAGGGCTAGGAATAAAATTGATCCGGCTACAAAGGTGGCCAGGTACCAACGTATTTGGCCGTTTTGTGAAGAGCTGAGGGCGTTATTTAAATGTGCACTCAGCGAAGCGGTACCCTTGTAGATGCTGTCGATAATATCTTTGTGGTTAAGGGCGGTGATAAATTTAAAAGGTCTTACAAAGACCCGGTCATAGACCCAGTCAAAACCCCATCCCTTAAACCAAAACTGCATTAGTGGAGAGCGCTGCTCCCCAACTTTCTTCTCGAACAGGAACATTTTCCAAGCGATAAACAGGCCGATCAGCGGCATGGCAATGGCAATGGCTTCAATGACCCAGGAATGGTGTTCATCGGTTGGGGTGCCAAAGACTCCCTGGAGAGGCGGAGCGAGAATTCCACCAAATAGGGCAAGTACAGCGAGGATGCCCAAGGGAAGCATCATCACCGTGTTATTAGCGTCTTTACAGTGTGAGGAGGCGCTGCCCTCACTGCCCAGAAATGCAAGAAACAGAACCCGGAAGCTATAAACCCCTGTGACCAGCGCTCCCAATAGACCGGCAAGCCAGAGCAGGTTTACTCCTTGATGGTATTCATAGGCACTGAGCAAAATATGATCTTTGCTGTAGAAACCGGACGTAAATGGGAGCGCTGCCAGGCAGGCGCAACCGATGGTAAAGCAGATAAAGGTAAAGGGGATTTTGCGATAGAGGCCGCCCATGGCGAAGATATTCTGCTCGTGATGTACGCTGAGGATTACTGACCCTGCGGAGAGGAAGAGCAGAGCCTTGAAGAAGGCGTGGGTCATCAAATGGAAGATGGCTCCTGACCAGGCACCCACACCCAGGGCCAGGAACATATATCCAATCTGGGAGATGGTTGAATAGGCCAGGACCCGTTTGATATCACTTTGTGCGATAGCACTGAATCCGGAGATTAATAGAGTCAGAGCGCCGACAATGGCTACAGCTGTCATGGCGGTTCCAGACAGCTGATAAAGCGGGTGCATGCGGGCGATCAAGTAGACCCCGGCCGTCACCATGGTGGCAGCGTGGATAAGGGCGCTGACGGGAGTGGGGCCTGCCATCGCATCGGGAAGCCAGGTCTGGAGTGGAATCTGAGCTGACTTACCCACAGCGCCACCCAGTAACAGCAGCATAGCGATAGTGACAATTTGAGTATTGACCCCGGGATTCCCTGCTGCTGTGATGAGCTCCGGTATATTTAGTGTTGAGAACTCAAAGAACAATAGGAACAAGCCGATCGCCATGGCAGTATCGCCGACACGGGTGACGATAAATGCTTTCTGCGCGGCCGCGCCGTTTGCGGGGTCCTTATACCAAAAGCCGATGAGCAAGTAGGAACAAAGACCAACGCCTTCCCATCCCAGATAGAGAAGTACCAGGTTGTCCGCCATTACAAGAATTAACATGGCAGAGACAAATAGATTCAGGTAGGAAAAGTAGCGGCGGAAATCCGGATCTTCACGCATATATCCGGCTGAGTATAAGTGAATAAGGAAGCCCACTCCGGTAATGATCATCAGCATTACCAGGGTTAGCCAGTCCACATGAAAGGTGAAGCCGAGTTGGAGGTCAGATACTCGCATCCACTGCCAAACTGACAGCGTGACGACCGATTCCGGGTTGCCCAGAAAGGTGGAGAGTGCGAGGTTAAAAACCAGAATCGCTGCGATTCCCACACTGCCCACCCCAATCAGGCTCACTAACTTTTGTGAGGGCTCCTTTTGTGTAAAGAGTGGAATGCTGATGAGGGTCAGGAAACCAAGAAAGGGAAGCAATGGTATCCAGGCTAGTGATCCGTTCATATTAACCCCTCAATCCATTGAGCTGGTCAATATCGACCGTGTGTTTGCGATAATAGAATTGCAAGACCAGCGCCAGTGCAATGGCTACTTCGGCAGCGGCCAGGGTGACAACAAAAACAAACATCACCTGCCCATCAGCATTGCCCCAGTGTGCGCCGGCGACAACAAACATTAATGCTGCGGCGTTGGTGCAGATTTCAATACACATCAGCATAAAAATAATATTTCTTCGGATGAGTAATCCGGCTAACCCCAAGCAAAACAGAATGGAGGCCAACAGCACGCCAGCCTCCAAACCAGGTGCAGATTCGATAGGCATAGCTTCACTCCGGTTTAACTGTTCTTCTGTGTCGGGCGAGGTGAAAAGCTCCAACAAGCCCTGCCAAGAGCAGCATTGAAGCCAGTTCGACAGCGAGAACGTAATGACTAAAAAGTGCGATACCGACCTGTTTGGGCCCGATATAGTGATAGGTTTGCTCTGAAGGAATTTGCCCGCTACTAACCAGCAGAAGTAACTGGATTAACAAAATGGCTGATAGAAGGGCTGGGCCAATCCAGGTGTGGGGTTGTAACCAGGCTAGCTCCTGTGCAACTGAAGCGTCTCCCTGGTTGAGCATCATGATGACAAAAATAATCAATACCATGATGGCGCCGGCATAAATAATAACTTCCAAAGCTGCTGCCAGGGGAGCGCCAAACTGGTAGAAAATAACGGCAACCGATAAAAGTGAAGTGACAAGATAAAGTAGCGCGTGGACCGCGTTCTTGTGAAAGATAACCATGGCGGTTGAGACAATGGCAACCGCAGCGGTTAAGTAGAAAATGTAATTCACTGGGAAAACCTCTTTTTAGTTATTAGCCTTATTGAAATCAGAGATTTAGGCTTTTTACATTAATGGGCTCGGCCTCATTTTGAGCTTCGCCCTTGTCCTTTCCTGAGATGGCCTTTCCTGCAATTTGATAAAAGCTGTAGTCGTGATACTTACCGGGGCCACTGATTAGAAGATCTTCCTTTTCGTACACCATGTTTTGCCGGTCGTACTCACACATCTCAAAGTCAGGTGTTAGCTGAATGGCATAGGTTGGGCAGGCATCTTCACAAAGCCCACACATAATGCAGCGGGAAAAATTGATACGAAAATATTCGGGGCGCCAGCGGCCGTCTGGATCTTCTGTTTTTTGCAGTGAAATACAATCAGGAGGGCAGGCAACGGCGCAGAGATTACAGGCAACGCAGCGCTCGTCACCGTTGGGATCTCGGGTGAGCACGATCCTGCCGCGATATCTGGGTGCCAGGTAGGGCTTTTGGTCGGGGTATTGTACGGTAACGTTCTTCCGGAACAGGTGTTTAAATACCAACCACATGCTGCGAATTTGGCTTGAAATCATTTCTTTGGCCTCGCACGCTTATTTTAATTTTCTAGGCTGTCCACAAAAGTACCGCTGCGGTAGCCAGTAGATTGATCAGGGCCAGAGGTAGCATGACCTTCCAGCCGAATTTCATTAATTGGTCGTAGCGGGGGCGTGGAATCGCCGCCCTTAAAAGAATAAAAACACCAACCAGAATGGCAGTCTTCAGGCAAAACCAAATAAATGGGGGTAGTAGGGGGCCGTGCCACCCACCGAGAAACAGGGTGGTGATTAGTGCTGAAATTAGGATTACTGCCAGATATTCACCCACAAAGAACATGCCGAACTTCATACCGGAGTATTCGGTATGGAATCCCGCAGTCAGTTCGTGCTCAGCTTCCGGAAGATCAAATGGAGTTCTGCGGCTCTCGGCAATACCGGCAATAAAGAAAACAATAAAACCCAGAAATTGAGGGATGATAAACCAACCATCTGCCTGGGCATTAACAATCTCGCGCAGATTGAAACTGCCTGAGAGCATAACAACGCCCATCAGGCTCAAACCCATAAATACTTCATAGGACACGGTTTGAGCGGCAGCCCTTAGCCCACCGAGCAGAGCATATTTATTATTTGATGCATATCCCCCAAGAATTACGCTATAGACCGCAATAGAACTCATAGCCAGCACAAACAGTAATCCGATATTCAGGTCGGTGACCCCAATATTGGGCGATATGGGCACTACGGCAAAGGCAATCAACATGGTTGCCATAACTACGGTGGGTGCCAGTACAAATACGGGAATATCTGCAAATTTCGGGGTGAAATCTTCCTTAAAGAACAGCTTGATCATATCTGCCATAACTTGCAGGGTGCCAAATTTTCCCACCCGGTTAGGGCCTGGGCGATCTTGCCAAAAGCCCAATAGGCGGCGCTCGCCCCAAGTTAAAATGGCTGCTAGCAGCACGGTAACAATCAATACACCGAAAATATTGAGCAATATGATCCAGATATTGGTGCTCATAATTAGTCCTCTTGCCCGATTGTGGAGCTTTCTTCCACTGGCAACAGATTGGCGCCTCCCGGTAATACAGGGGCAAGAATTTCAAGCCCTGGAAGACCATAAGGCACACCCAGGCTGCCCGAAGGTTGGCTATCAGAGATAACCACACTGCCCCGGAAAATACCGCTATTGGTGTCTAACGCCACTGTGTCTCCCTGGTTGAGGTTGGCACTTTCGGCATCACCGCGATTTAAAGTAAAGAATGGCTTATCGATCACTGTAGCGATGGCCATTGCGCGGTTACTGAGCTCTTCCGAACCAAACATTCGGTAAATCGGCAGTGTCGCTAGACTGTGGTTATCGCTATCTCTATCGCCATCGGAGGCTGTGGGCAAGGACCAATCCGAAAGTACTTGCTCTTGTCTCTGGATGTATTTGCCCGAGGCACCACCACGGCGTTCGCCACCCACTTCCTGCTGAAACTTGAAAATTGATTGGTTGGAGTTCCATCCGGGAGACCAGATATTGGCTTGCAGCGGTGACCGGTTTGGGTTGTGCACACCTTCCATGCTAAAGCTCATAGGAGCATCGGGGTCTTGGTGTGGAGGCTCCTCTGAGACATGTTCCTCTGCGTGAATAGCCGTGCGCCCACTGTAGCGAGCGGTCTGTCGAGCAACCTTGAGCCCGTCAATTCGGAAGTTTTCATCCGGCCCTAAATCTTTGATGACCTTGAGTGAAGAAACACTTTCTGCTAGGGAATCGGTGATATCTGGGCAGTGATTCCAATTGATAATAGTGTCGATACTCTCGGAGTGTTCTGTGGAAAAACCAGCGGCATCTACCAGCCAGCGCCAGCTCTCCTGGATATACCCAGTGCCTTCATAGACCGCATAAAATCGCTGTGCCAAACCAGTATTGTTAACAAATGTCCCTTGGGATTCAGCCGTTGCGGATACAGGAAAGATTAAGTCGGCATGTTTGGCGGTTTCATTGAGCAGGGTATCCAGCAGAATGATATGGTCGACGCTGGCAAACAGACTGTTTAACTCTTCGCTCGCGATTCTTAAGGAGAGGTCATTCTCCAGAATCACTAGGGTTTTATCGATATTGGTTTTGTCATTCTTGAGTTCAGTGATCAGATGCTCAAGGGAACCGGTTTCGGGCTCAAACAGCTGAATAACTCCCAAGCTATTAGCCTCTTCACAACACAAGTATAGAGAAGTAGGTTTGCCATTTTTTTCCGCCAGTGCACTGGCGATTTTGGCTGCGCTGTGGGTAAGGTGGATATTTTTGCTGCTGGTTCCAGAGATGATCACTGGGTTCTTGGCCGCAGTTAATATTGCAGAGATTCTTTCAGCTTCCTCCAGATTCTCTGCATTCAGTGAAGTTTTGTTGCTTTTAACCTCCAGAATATTATTGGCAATTGCCTGGCCGATTTGGGCAGCCTGTTCCGGCAGGGTATAGATCGCTTTACAGGTAATATCTGAGATCTGATTGAGTTCGGTGCCGATAAAAATAATCGGGCTGGGTTCACCCTCTAATTGTCGAACAGAAGCATCCTGCCACAAGGGTATTCTTAATGATTCAGCTTGTTCTTTTTGGCGGCTCCGTGCTGCTTGGCGAACTGCCAGGGCAACCCTGGGGGCTGTGTTGTAGATATCTTCTCCGAGTATCAATACAACATCTGAATTTTCTATCTCAGGGATGGTCGGGCTGTGGATATTGGCATCGCTCTGAATTCTATCGACAAGGTGTAGTAGCTGCATATCCCGCTGGTTGAGGCCAGAGAAGAAGTTATCCCGCCCTACAAACTTTAATAGGGCGAAGTTATTTTCCAATGATGCCCTGGGTGAACCTATGCCTATTAAGTGATGCTCACCTCTTTGCGCAGATGCGAGTTTTTCTGAAAGTGAGAACACCGCGTCCTTGGGAGAAACCTCTTTGTGCAAACGTTCATCAGTTTCTGCTGTAGAGCTAATCACATCATCTTTGCGCGCAGAAAGTACTTGGGTTATCCGGCTCTTACTGTTGACATATTCGTATCCAAAGCGCCCCCGATCGCAGAGAAAATAGCCGTTGATATCGTGGTGATATAAGTTGACCACACGGCGCAACATCGGGTCTTGGTTGTTGCCGGATTCCCTCGCTCCAGGCGCGGTGTTGCAACCCACGGCACAGTGTTCACAGACTGAGGCAGCTGTTTGCAAATCCCATTTTCGGACAAAGTGCTGGCTGAAGGTCTTATCGGTAAATACTCCGGTGGGGCACACTTCGACAAGGTTCCCACTAAAACCATTTTCCAGCATGCCCTCGGTATTGCGGCCAAAAAAGACCTGGTGATTGCGACCCAGTGCTTGCAAATCCTCGCCGCCGGCATAGTCGTGATAGAACCTGACACATCGATAGCAGGTAATACAGCGATTCATTTCGTGATTGATAAAGGGGCCGAGATACTGGTTTCGGTGGGTGCGCTTGGTACCCTGATAGCGGCGCATGGTATGACCGGACATTTCAGTCATATCCTGTAAGTGGCACTCGCCGCCCTCCTCACAAACCGGGCAATCGTGAGGGTGGTTGGTCATCAAGTCTTCTATCACAGAACCGCGAAAATCTTTCGCGGCTTCCAAACTGACACTGTAAATACCGCCGTCTTTTATCGGCGTCATACAGCTCATAATCAACCGGCCCCGTTGATCTTCGCTGTCCTTATGCTCGATAACCGCACATTGGCGGCAGGCGCCAACAGAACCCATGGCGGGGTGCCAGCAAAAATAGGGGACATTCAAACCCAGGGACAGGCAGGCAGTGAGCAGGTTTTGATCTCCATCAACCTGGTATTTATTACCGTCTATTGTGATGGTTGGCATTTGAAATCCATTTTCTTTTTATTAATGCTTTCAGGGGCAGGGTTGTTGTACTAAGTTAGTCGCGCTAATTTATTGGTAGGGGCAACAACCGCCTTCAATATGGTCGATAAAATCCTGTTCAAAAAGTTTTAACGCGCTTTGTATCGGCTCGGCGGCACCGGGAGCCAGGGCGCAAAAAGTATTGCCGGGGCCGATACGCTCGCACTGTTCCCTGAGGAGTTCCAAGTCTTCTTTAGTCCCCTGGCCAGACTCTATTCTCTCCAGAATTTTGACGGCCCAGGGCAAGCCGTCCCGACAGGGGGTACACCAGCCACAAGATTCCCGCGCGAAGAACTGGGTCAGGTTCAGTACCAGGCCTACAGGGCAGGTTTTATCGTCGAGCACGGTGATCGTGCCGGTCCCCATACGGCTGCCGGCCTTGCCGATAACGTCGTAATCCATGGGAAGATCGAGGTGGTCCGGGCCGAGGAAGTCGGTCGATCCTCCACCGGGAAGAATGCCCTTCAGTTGCAGGCCATCTTTCATGCCACCGGCATGTTGTTCAATAATTTCGCGAATGGGCGTCCCCATTGGGAGTTCCCAAGCCCCTGGATTATTAACCTTGCCGCTAACACCAAATATTTTGCTTCCCGCATCGTTACCCCGGCTAAGGTTTTTGTACCACTCCACGCCGTGGCTAATTAAATGGGGGAGGTTGCACAAGGTCTCTACATTGTTAACGACAGTGGGTTTGCCCCAAAGCCCGCTGACCTGTGGAAAGGGGGCTTGGCGCGGGGAATGGCCCGCTTGCCTTCAAGAGCGTTTAGCAGTGCGGTTTCTTCACCACAGATATAGTTACCGGCGCTGCGGTGCAGGCAGATCTCCAGATTAAAGCCACTGTCGAAAATATTTTCGCCAATCATGCCCTGCTGCTTGGCTTCATCGATTGCCTGTTCGAGCCGGTTTGCAGCCAGGTGGTATTCACCACGAATAAAAATATAGGCGTGAGAGGCGCCAATGGCATAGGCGGCTATAGCCATTCCCTCAAGGAGGAGGTGAGGATCTCGCTCCATTAGCAATCGGTCTTTGAAGGCGCCGGGTTCCATTTCATCGGCGTTACAGACAACGTACTTTTGCTTGGGCGAATCTTCACCCCTAGGTACAAAACTCCACTTCAGCCCAGTGTTAAACCCCGCTCCACCACGTCCGCGCAGGCCTGCATCTTTTACTTCGTTGATAATATCGTCCGGTACCATGGTGATGGCTTTGCGCCAGCCCTGGTAGCCGTCGTTTTCCACATATTGCTCTATAGTGGCGGCAATATTTTCACTGGAAATATTTTTAGTCAGTGGATTTGTCAGCATGGTATTTTTTCTTCTTATCGATTAATTCATCAATACCTTTCTCATCCAAGTGGCGGTGCATTTCCTCGCCAAGCATAAGGACTGGGGCTTTGTCACAATCTCCCAGGCAGGGCGTTTCCAGCAGGGTGAAAATCCCATCTTCGGAGGTCTCCCCAGGCTGGATATTTAAGCGCTCAGATATTTTTTTCTGCAAATTATCGCAACCCATAATCCAGCAGCTAGAGCTTTTGCACAGGTAGATCACTTCCTTGCCTACTGGTTGGCGGAAAATCAACTGGAAGTAGGTGGCGACACTCTCAAGTTCTGCAACGGGAATATCCAGATAATTGGAAATTGCCTGGAGGCTCTCATCGGAAATCCAGCCGCGATGTTTCTGTACAATCCGCAACGCCTCGAGCCCCACTGAAGTTTTCTCGTGGTAGTGGGTGGCTTCCTGATCAATCTCCTCTTTTTCTTGTACTGTTAAGGTCGCCAGGTTGTCTGCTGAATTGCTATTGCCTTGCTCCATTACTTCAATCAATTCCGGTTCTAATAAGCTGGACATAGTCGCCCCCGAGATAGAACTTGCGGAGGTTTCGTTGAGGCGCTGCTGCCATCTGTGTGTGCGATGACTGAAACGCTGGGTGTATTTCCGTGCACTTTTCTACTCCGCTGCTGTACGGCCCTGTGCCTGCCGTAGTTTTTTATTGTTATCTGTCCACATCCGCCATGACGAAGTCGATGCTGGCGATAATGGCAATAAGGTCAGCAATCAACAGTCCGTTGGACATCAACGGAATCATTTGCAGGTGTGGGAATGAAGGGGTGCGAATTCGGGTCCTGTATGAGGTGCTCCCCATCACTAACGATTTGGTAGCTGTTGATACCTTTAGTGGCCTCAATGGGATAACACACTTCGCCGGCTGGCATTACCGGTCCCCAGCTGTTATTCACAAAGTGCTGAATTAAAGTCTCGATATCCTCCATGGTGCGCCCCTTTCGCGGAGGGGTAGTCAAAGGATGGTCCGACTTATAAGGACCTGCCGGCATATTTTCCAGGCACTGGCGGATAATCCGCAGGCTCTGCCATATCTCGTCCACCCGGACCCGGCAGCGGTCGAAACAGTCCCCACCATCGTAGCTGGGAATCTCGAACTCGAACTGATCATAGCCGCTGTAAGGGCGCTTTTTGCGCAGATCCCAATCCAGGCCCGTGGCGCGAAGCCCTGGCCCGGTAACCCCCACTCAAACGCCTCCGCCGTATCGTAGACACCAATGCCACGGGTGCGGCGTTGCAGGAGTTTGTTTTTAATCACCATGCCGTCGTAATCGGCTAATCGTGCGGGCATATAGTCGAGAAATTCCCGCACCATCTTGTCCCAACCCTGGGGTAAGTCCTGCGCTACACCGCCGATACGGAACCATGCTGGGTGCATCCTGCCGCCGGTAATGGCCTCGACAATGCCAAACAGTTTTTCCCTATCGATAAACATATAGAACACGGGAGACATCTGCCCCACGTCCTGGGCAAAGGTGCCAAAAAATACCAGATGACTGGATATGCGGAAGAACTCGCACATCATCACCCGTATCATCTGTGCGCGTTCAGGGACCTTAATGCCGGCGAGCTGCTCCAGTGCCATCACATAGGGCAGGTTGTTCATGACACCGCCGAGGTAATCGATACGATCGGTGTAGGGCACATAGGTATGCCAGGCCTGGCGCTCGGCCATCTTCTCTGCACCGCGATGGTGGTAACCGATATCTGGCACTGCATCGATAATCTGTTCACCATCCAGCTGAAGGGCTACGCGGAACACCCCGTGCACACTGGGGTGATTCGGGCCCAGGTTGAGGAACATAAACTCTGAGTCTTCATTACTCCTGGCCATGCCCCAATCTTCCGGCCGGAACAGCAGGGCGTCTTGTTCTTTGCGCTCCTTCTCTTCTGACAGACTAAATGGGTCGACTTCGGTAGCTCGGGCGTGGTGATCCTTGCGCAGTGGATGCCCCTTCCAGGTCAGCGGCATCATGATTCTCTGTAAATGGGGGTGACCGGGAAAGTCGATACCGAATAGATCCCACACTTCCCGTTCATACCAGTTGGCATTCTCCCAAACGGCAGTAATAGTCGGTGCGCTCAGATCACTCTCGGGAAGAGCCACCTTGATACGGATAAATAAATTGCGGGTAAATGAAAGTAGTTGATATACCAAGGTGAAATCGCTGGAAGGCTGTTTTTCGGTTCCCTCCCCACGGTTGACCCGCAGCCGTTCGTCGATAGCACTCAGGTCATACAGCATTTCAAATGGCTGGGCGATATCCCGCTTGAGAAAGAGCAAAAGAGGGATCAAGGCATGTTTCTCGATCCACAGTGTGGGCATATCATCACAGTGTGGCTGCCACCAGAACGAGTGAAGCTTGTATCCGGTGTCGAGATCCCGAATAAATGCCTCTGCTGCTTTCCTGTAGGGAGTTGCTGTGTGGACAGTTTTCGCAATTACGCCAGTCATTGGCTATTCCGTTGTTTTTTTCTTATTCCATGAAGCCTAAACACTGTCGGGCGCACGTAGCATGTCAGCTTTCATACGTTCCTCCCTATGGAGATCACGCTGACTGGGCTTTGGAACCTTGTGAGTTCCTTGATCATCCACAACCCAGCTGAAGGCTCGTCTCTCCGCAGCCACCGACTTTTGCAGCAAGGTCAATCCCTGCAGTAGGGCCTCTGGGCGTGGTGGACAGCCGGGCACATAAACATCGACCGGGAGAAACTTATCGACCCCCTGAACCACACTGTAGATATCGTACATACCGCCGGAATTTGCGCAGGAACCCATGGAGATGACCCAACGGGGCTCGATCATTTGCTCGTAGAGTCGCTGTACCACTGGTGCCATTTTCAGGAAAACCGTCCCTGAAATTACAATCAAATCCGCTTGTCGCGGGGTTGCACGGATGACCTCAGCGCCAAAGCGGGAGATGTCGTGGCGGCTGGTGAAGGCGGTGGCCATTTCTACATAACAACAGGACAACCCGAAGTTAAATGGCCATAGGGAATTTGAACGGCCCCAGGAAACCAGTTCTTCGAGTTTGGTAAGGAGAATATTTTTTTCTAAATCTTGAGTGCTTATTTCTTCAGAAGGATTGCCGTGTTCGGTAGCAATCAGGTCGTCGGCTTTGCTCAGCTTCCAGCGCATTATGAATTCTCATTGTTGTTATTGGGGTTTTTGGCGTTTCTCCAAACTCTTCTGGTATCCGCCCCAGTCAAGTGCACCCAGGCGCCACAGATAAATAAGCCCCACCAGCAGTATCACGATAAATACGGTGGCCTCGATAAACCCGAGCAGGCCAGTTTCATAAAATGCGATGGACCAGCTAAACAGGTAAATCGCCTCCAGGTCGAAGACGATAAACAGGATGGCAACAAGGTAATAGGCGACAGAGAGGCGCAGACGCGCATTGCCCTGGGAAACAATACCCGACTCATAGGGCTCATCGGTAGCCGGGTCTCTGCGTTTCTGACCGAGAAAATAGGAAAGGCTGAGCATTAAGGTAATTAGGGCAAATACGGCCAGACAATAAACAATCAATGGCCAAATCTGAGGAGTGAACTGATCCGGGTAATTCAACTTCGCTCTCCCATGTTTCTGCGGGCGAAGCCCGTATCAATCACTGGTCTTGCAGTAAAAGGGCAAATCAAGAATTCTGATTTTGAGGGTGCTCTCACGCAAGAAGAGATAATTTGAAAAACGATTATTGCTTTTCTGAGAAATTTTTTAGTTGTCGGTAATCCTATTCGCTTGTCTGATTTATAAATCGTTGCGGGAGATAGCGCCAGTGGTGCGAAGGAACGTTTAATTCTTATGTGTATACTTTTTATTCGGTAGGGTTATGTAATGTCTTGCGACAGCTGAATAAATGAAAATGTGCGCCAGTTTTCAGAAGATGAAGGAGGGTCCTATTGCTATTAAACTATTCCTCTGATTAAAAGCAGATCGGTATTTTAGGGATACGCTGTACTGGAATTAGAATGTGATGTTATTGATTTGTTTGGCACCTAATAATTCCATCATAGTGCACTCCACTTGCGGTTCTGTATGGGACCTTCCACTTGTTATGAGTGAGGTAGTTTGGCCAAGCAAGTACATTTATCCAATTCTTCTCGGTATTTCTAACAAGGTACACATCGCTTGCGTTACATTGAAGCTTGTACCTACGGAACCCTTCTTCTATCACGGAATAATCTCGCCCCTTAAACTGAACTTCAGAGTCACCCCAATGGCCATCTGAGCTTTCAAAGCTTACATCGGGGTTGTGGATTTTTATAATGCCAAAGAGGAATGTGATTCCTAAAGCCAAAATTAATAAGCAAATTGCTCTTATTGTGGTGGTAGTCATCGCTTGCTTCTGAGTAACTTTTAGTCTCTTTTTAGGCATGCTTTCGGCGTAGGTATATAGAGCTTAACTTCTATAAGAATTGTAATATATAAGCAGTTTGTTGATTGGCGACAATGATTTGCTATGTGTAGATTACTTGCGAATTACAAGGTCACCACCACTAAATCGAATTTTCTGTCCTTCGAAGATAGCTTCCTCCCAGTTATCAGGGTTGGACGACTCGTTTTCATTTACCACTAAGTAGCAAAAATTTGGATTTTCAGTTTTGGGTAAACTACTTACTAGTGAACCTGCACTGATGCCATACTTTTCGCATAGTTCAAGCTGTCCTATCGCCGACTTTACCTGAATTAAAATGCCAATATGTTCAGCTTTAAGTTCTATCGATTCAAAGTCATTCACCGATTCTAGCT
Source organism: Microbulbifer sp. MKSA007 (assembly GCA_032615215.1). NCBI lineage: Bacteria > Pseudomonadati > Pseudomonadota > Gammaproteobacteria > Cellvibrionales > Microbulbiferaceae > Microbulbifer > Microbulbifer sp. MKSA007. Next base: position 1,296,529 of record CP128433.1, read on the forward strand.
CGATTAAATATCTTTTTAATTCTTCTATGGCTGGGTTCATAGTGATTTACTCATGATGCCTCGCTGAGCCGAGGGCATACAGAATTTATTTTGTGATTAGCTCAACGAAGCATATGTAAATATTGTGCACATTCTAGTTATGATTTGTACCAATCTTTAAATGGAAAATCTAATAAATTGGAATTGTAATACTTTGGATCTCCAGTAACCTCTTTATCAATCCACTCCGGCAATTCCACACTCTCAGATTCACTTTGCATCTCGACCTCAGCAACAATCAAGCCGTCATTATCTCCATGAAAGATATCTATTTCCCAAGTGTGTTTTTCGTGTTCTACTATGAACCTCGTTTTATCTATGAGGGGACCATCACATAGCTCCGCAATCATTTCATTTGCGTCTTCAAAGGATATTGGATACTCAAACTCAGTCCGTGTAATTCCTTTACTTTCACCTTTCAATGTTAGATATGCATGATCTCCGATTACGCGAACTCTGACTACAGCTTTGGACTCCGTACTTATATAGGCTTGTTTGATTCTCTTTCCACCTGTAAAAGAAGCAATAGCCTTTTTATCAACTAAGAACTTCCGCTCAATTTCCTTTGCCATACTTTCTCAACCCTAAAATCTTAACACTTGCTTAATAGGCATATACGAGGTGGTCAAAATCTGAAACGTAGCGTAGTAGTCAGCCAGTATATGCCCTTGTTGGAGCACTTATAAACTGTTCTTGCCGACTTCTTTCAATGCAATCAACGCTTCCCTTGCTTTTTCAGATTGTACAAAAATATGGTCATGGAAGTATGCTGCAATTACATTTGCGCTAATACCCTTAGAAGCCAGTTTGTTTGAAACAGCGGCTGTTAATCCAACAGCCTCTAAACTAGAATGTACGGTTAAAGTTATTTGTTTATAAGTATTTTTAAACTGCAACCCCTCACGGCTTGCGATATCTTTTGTTAAGACAAGTGTTAATCCTTCTTTTTCGTTTAAGCTCGCAAGTGGGTTCCATTCAATATATTGAGCTAATGAGCCTGAAACAGTGCAAAATACAAATTCATCTTCAATAAGTTCGGGATTCATTTCGCTCAAAAGACGCTCTAATTCTATAATTCCTGACATTGCTTGAAAATTCCATATTTTTACTTGTACAGCAAGCGCCAATCAACATGGAGCATGGCTGCAAAATGGTGGTGGTCCAACAAATACTTGTTCTTGTGATCGTGCTTGGCTTTGTATGGTTGTTCTTGCCTGATTCTGATACTGAATTCCTTTTTGTTAGCGGAAAATGAAAGCCCATATTCAATGGTAACCTAAGTCCTTGATTTGTAACATATTGTTTGATAGCCAGCCTATCAAGGGCCGCATAAACGGGGACTTATCAGAAACCTATTAAGTGTAAATTGCATAGTCAGGTTTGGGCTTTAGGCAGAAAAATAAGATGACAAGAAAATGAAGAAGAGATAGAGGAACCTTTGGTGTTGTAACATATCGTCATACATAGGATTTTATCTCCCCCTGATAGTTCCATGCATAGGAATATGCAAATCATTGAACTTTATAACTTTCCATTTTAGTAATTAAGAAGTCCCAAAAAGCCTTGATACGTGCTGTGTTTCTCAGATCCTTATTAGCCAGAATCCACAAGGATGAGTTGTATTTAGCGTCCAGTTGATAGAGTTCAACTAGATCGTATGAGTCATCAGTTGGTAACAACGCTATCCCTTGATCATTAAGCGCAGCGTTCAATGCTGTAGTGATAGAATTACAATGTATGGATTTAGCGTTGTGTTTAATTCGTTTCTGATACCAGTGCACTGCTGGGTTGTCTAAGTGCACGTAGTCAATAGCTGTTAAGCGTTCAATTTCGGACAACTTGAAAGGAGCGTTATACCCACTAACTTTCAAAAAGTCTTCAGAAGCATAGATGCTTAAGTTTACATCTCTCATTTTACGTGCAATAAGGTTTTCCGGTGCTGTATGACTTGCCCTAATGGCAATGTCCGCATCGCGATGCTCGATATCCAGAGCCTGCTCACTTTCAAGGATCTCAAACTCAACGTCGGGGAATGACCTCCGGAATTCACTAACCCACTCGGGCAAAGTGGTCGTTGCCATTGTTGAGGGTGCGGTAACACGAATTAAACCTTGAACTTTGTCATGTTGCAGAGAACTTTGAATGAGGATGCCATCGGCCAATGACTCCATTCGCTTGGCACTATCCAAAACAGTTCGCCCCGCCTCAGTCAGTTGGTAGCCGCGACGACTAACAATAAATAGCTGCGTTGAAAGCTCGCTTTCAAGCTGCTGGATCCGCCTCCAAACAGTGGTTGAATTAACATTCAACTGACTAGAAGCCGCCTTTAAGGTTCCTTTCTCTGCAAGCGCGATAACGACCTTCAAATCGTTCCAATCCATGACATTACCCTGATGTTGCATTCATGCAATATAAGTTTGCCTTTTTGTCTATATAACTGCAATAAGGGAACACCTAGTCTGTGCTCGTCATTTAACGAAATAGGGTTCCCTTCATGAGAAAACAGGTAGTCATCTTTTACGTGGCCTCATCTATGTTCGCGGTGCTGATGATGATATCAGGCATGGCCAAACTAACAGGGAAGGAAGCCATTGTTCAGGCAACGGTTGATTTAGGCTACCCGCTTTATTTGTTGAAAATCTTAGGAATCGCCTATTTGATTGGCGCGATTGCAATTCTCCAACCAAAGTTCAAAACACTTAAACAGTGGGGATATGCAGGCTTCTCCATCGCTCTGATCGGGGCTTCGGGATCGCACCTACTGGCCGGGCAAGCGCTCAGCACCGCTTTACCAGCTACTGTCCTATTAGCCGTTTTAGCGGTTGTTATAACCTTGAATGCGAGACTGACTCGCCTTAATTTTTCTGATGAGGAAGTCAGAAATAATATCTCCTCACCGCAAAGAGCAATGTCAGAGGCCAATAAGATATGACCAGTTACGGTGTATTGGATAGAAATATGTCGGCTTACTCCGTTGATTGATCTGACAAGAGTAGCAATCAACAGGAATATAGTTTTATGGAGGTTGCTAATGTTGGATCACTGGGAAAATAGCCTTACCTGACACTCTTCAGGATACCTTGGAAGATGAGGTAACCGGTTCAGGCCGTATTAGCTGTCGGTCGAGTGAGTGTCCTGAAGAATTTAAGCATTGCATTTACACTCAGGAGTCTCTATCTGTTAGCCTCGATTTGCCTCCAATAAAATTTTCAGGGTCTGCTGGCAATTCTTTTTAAAAATTAGATACATTGAGGACAATCTTACGCCCTCCGTATAAAGGCTCAAGGACCATGCGTGCTTGTTGTAGCTCAAGGATATTGTACGTATATTCTTTTTGTTCTTTCTCATAATATTGATCGTATTCTACATACAGCACAGAGTCTTCTATAGACCAAACAAAATCATAAGTGAGCGGAAAGTGTGGGTGGCCAATATATGTATTAAACTCGCCTTTCTCTCCCTCTTGATAGGTCCAATGTTCTCCGGGCCTACTCCAAGTTTGAATTAACAGGCTTCTGGTAAGGTTGTCGTCACCTTCATAAGGTACCTGAATTGCGCAACTGATAGCAGTAGCTATTACTAAAATAATCAGAACGATACGCATAGTATCCTGGAAAACGCACTGTTTTGTAAGATTCTAGCAGGCTATCTACTTTTTTAGTTTTCATTAAGTAGTAGTTTCCATTGCTCTTAAAATATACTCCACCTGATTTACCCTCATGCCGCCTGCTTGGTCAGTTAGGCACTTTATCCTCGAATTTTGTAGCTATAGACAGATTCATGGATTTTTTTATAGCTGGGGTCAGAGCCATCAGATTCTACAACAGTGACTCCCTTTGCAGGCATATACAAACCGTACTCTGAAACGAATACACTACCATATTTGATATAAGCACCACTTTGGTCGCAATAGGAATGTCTTTTTCCAATGGGCTCGATATGTTCTACCTCGCTAGAAAAATACTCCCCTTTCTCTGCACATTTTAATAATAGCCGCTCCAAAGACTCAGTCGCTGCTTCTATATTTATGCTGTCTTCATCTATACTTGACGAACAGGAGCATAGAATTAAAACCATAGGTAAAAATACGTTTTTCATTATAGCTATTTTTTATTCCTAACACTTTAATCGATCAGCTGTATTGATTTTTTGGTAATTAGTTGTACTCTGGGCTTAGTACTAGGTACTTGCCCTGAACCCTAAAATTTAGCTTTTGTAGATCGGGCATCCATGTACCTTTATTGCTCCCCTGTGAATCCCATTGAGCTTGTTCATGCCAACCTTCATGGAGGATGGGATCTTTGCAATAAAAGCCATCTTTTCGAATGAGAAATTTGTTACATGGCAGAAAAGGGCGCTCCCAGGTGGGGTCTGGTAACCAATATGTCCCATCGGAGTAGGGCACTACGAAAACTGTCATTTCAGGATTTTTGACCACAAGAGCTTTATACCATTGATAATCGACTTCTAGTGCTCCAGCCTCTGGGATCTCGGACAAATCTATTCTGATTTTTGAGCTGCTCTTAGCAGCTTTATTTGGGTTCATAGAGGCGTGTTGCGACAAAGACTAAGCCAATTAAGATGCTCAAAGTGGTAACTAGTGATAATAGCTTGCGTCGATTCATAGGATTACTTACGCCTTTTGCACGTCCTGTTACATAAAGCCTCCACCGGTAAAGTAGACGCTAGCTTATATTCATCTTATGTGGTCATTTTTTCATATTGATCTTAAGGAAGGACACATCACTTGTCCATTAGGAGTCTAGCTCAGTCGGTATACTTGATTCTCTTTATAAACTTTCAACCCTAATATAAGAGATCCCAGTAAAGAGAGTTAACGAAAGATACTTACTGCTTTACACAAGGTTTCAGTCTCACTCTTATGGAACTCAACGCATTTGTGGTTTATTCGTGCATCATTAACTTTCTGCTCTACCCAAATTTTGGGTTGCATAACTACCATTACATTGGGGTTAGGTACCCCGTAATTCGACGGTTTTCTCTGTCTCGCATGCTCTCCTCACGGCTAAGCTGTTTGTAAAAGACGTGAGAGGACGTAATTGAATATCTATACAGGTATATGGTACCAGAGTGCCGTTGTTTGTGGGCAATGAATGTAAATCTTTCAGCTTTTAGAAACGTGTCGCACTTTTTTGGAGAATCAACTTCCTTATGCAGTTTCTCAACTTGTTTTGCTAGATATTCGTCTTCTGTCAGAGGTTGAGGTTTCATCCCTTTTCATACTCATACTACGGCTGGTCTTCTAGACCAACTTTTTCTCTCTACTTTCCCGTTGTTATCTATACTTCATTTCTGGATGTAGTCCGATGATGTCGGAGGTGGTACTCGTATCTACCATTAGTTGATTAATGATAGCGATCACTTTAACTATGAACGCTGTTGAGAATGCAACAAGGTGCTCTTCGCAAGTATTTTCGGAACCTTCTCCCGATATATTCAAAGAGAAGGCGATTATTCAATGGAGCAAAACTTCATCCAAGATTTGATTCGCGATCTCCCAAGTACCACGTAGTAAATTTCTTCCACCATTACCGCGCATCAGTCAAGATAACGTACGCAATAGAATTCATAGAGCTTGCCTTACTTATTGCCATTATAGGTACGCTTGTTTTGTAATTGATATCTATTGCGCCTGAAGTCTTTACTAGAAAAGTATATATTTTGACTTACAGTCGTCTGTAAATATGAGATAATGCTGGAAATAACTCTGTCGATAATAGACCTGTCTTCCATCCCATTTGTAAATTGGATTTATCTCAATGAAAAAAGTATTAACAGTATTGCTTCCAGCAGCAGTGCTTACAGGTGTTGTTGCGCCGAAAATTGTTGGCATTCAACTTGAGTCATCCATTGATGAAATAGTCACTGCCGCGAATGAAAATTCGGCATACACGGTTGAAGTAAAAAGCATGGATTCATCCTGGTTTTCAACCCAGACAACCTTTTTGGTGAGCTTGGATGTCAGTGCTTTCTCGGATGTATCAGGTGCCCCTGAAATTGATCCTTTTTCTGTAGAAGTAGACTTTAGTGCTTCCCACGGCCCCTTCCGTTTCGGCGAGCATGCTGGTTTTGGTTGGCTTGGCTGGACGCTAGAAGTTGCCGGTGATCAATTGCGTGAACATTTGGTTTGGGCTGAGGAAGCTCCTTTTTACCAGATCCATGGCAATATGAATGCCTTAGGTGGTTATTACTATAACGATAGCATTACGCCATTTACTACTGATGTTGAGAATCAAAAAGCTCAGTTAACCTTTAGCGGTTTTCAAGGGAAAGGGCAATATCAGGATGAGCAACTAGCTTATCAGGGGAGTGCCGATAGCCTTACCGTTACTTCCGAGCTAAGGGATTTTAAGGTTGAAAGGTTGACTATGGATATGACCATGCCTTCCTCCCTTGAAGCAATTTTTGAGAGTGCTTTTTATGATTCTGATACAACAATTAACCTTGGCGTCATCAAGTTAATAAATGATAAAGAGCAGGAAGAAAATGTTGACATTGCTGATCTATATATAAAAGCCAGTACTGAACTTAACCCAGAAAATCAGCTGGGGAATATGCAAGTTGCCTATGGAACTAAAAAGGTTGATATAGCTGAATTCCATGGTGAAGACCTGGCCCTTGAGCTTGAGGTCACCAATATCAGTCAGGAATTTTTGAAGTCTTATCAGGACTTTGCCGTCTCACTCAATAAACTACCTACGGAAGAAGCAACCGCTAAGACAATGGAGTTTATGAGCGAAAACTTGCTATCTTTAGTGGCTGGCGAGCCTCAACTGAACATTACCAGCTTACGTGGCACTTTCCCACAAGGCAGCTTTAACAGTAACCTTCATACTAGCTTAGTTGGCATCAGTGCGTTACCGGAGCAACCGCTAGATCCGGCTTTTTGGCTGTCACACACCTTAGTTGACGGAGAGCTAAGTGGCGATAAAGCTGTGATTGAATTTATTGCCGTACAAGTGATGAAAGCCCAATTGAAAAATAACCCTCAAACTCAAGGTATGAGTGAAGAGCAACTGGAGCAAATCGCTGCTCAACAAGTGCCGACGATATTAGCGTCTCTTGAACAGCAAGGTTTGTTAGTGTCTACCAATGACGGCTACATCTCAAATGTCAGCCTGAAAGACAGCGAGCTTAAGGTGAATGAAAAACCTATGCCGCTACCGCTTTAGCAGATATTAGCTGTTTGTGATAGAAGTGGCTTATTTTAAGCCACTTCATACTTCCCCTTCTCTTGTTACTCTTCCAAGGCTGATGATTCATTTGTTTTCCTGTTTTAACAGTGTTGTCCTGGGTTGCCAATAAGGTTGGACATAGGTTAGTGTTGTAGACGGTATAATCGCAATAATATCTCATCTAAACATTGCTGCCCCGTGGTTATCATGAGCTCATATGTGACTCTCTAAATACTGATGATGTAGTTATTAAATCAAAGCTAAGTAATAATAAGTGTTATAGCTTGTGGTGCTCTATTTTTAATTTTAGTATTTTTTTTGGTAAGTAATTATCAATATATTTAGATTGCGAAAGATCGCTTTGTGGATATCTTTAGGGTGGGGTATTGTTAGAACTCTATTTTCAGTTTTTTGATTTCTGATTTGCTAAATTTTTTATCTTCAATATCACATGTATCCCTTACTTTATTCATGTGTTCTCCGTTCGGCATTTTACACTTGTGTATATAATGTGTGTATTTAGCATTGTTAGCACCTAGCAAAACATGTAGTGCTGAGTCTGGTGCCTAATCAAGTTACGTGACTATGACTTTTTGCTTTTGCGGATTTTAAACATTATTATTTCCAGAACTCCTTACATCAATTAGCTACGAGACCGCTGGATCAATATTTCCTGAAAATATTTTACTTGTAGATGGATTAATTCCATAAGGCTATTAACGCTTGGGGTTATCTGTAAAGCTTCGCCGTGTCCAGCTAATTGATTATTGTTAAGCGATGCCTTATCTCTCTCCTGACTTGCATTGAACAGCTTGATTTACCTCGCTGAGTATAAAGTTACGAAATGCCTGTACTCCAGGAGTGTAGTGGTCTAATCCTTCCGGACACTTCGCTAAGATGGTAAAACTACCAAGCGAGGTGAAGTATGACAACAAAAGGTACACGTCGGCATTTCAAGCCGGAATTTAAGAAAGACGCCGTAGCGCTAGTCTCTGAGCAAGGGTATTCAATTTCTAAAGCAGCAGAGGTTGTAGGAACAACAGCCAATAACCTGCGACGCTGGATAAAGGAACTGAAGCAGGAAGAAGACGGTGTGAGGTTGGATGTAGGTGAGCGCGCAGAATTAGAGCGATTACGACGTGAAAATAAGCAGTTGCGGATGGAGAAAGAAATCCTAAAAAGGCCAGCGCCTTCTTTGCGAAAGAAATGAAATAAAGTACAGCTTTATTGAAAAACAGCAAGGCAGCTTTCCTGTTAGGGTGCTCTGCCGGGTAATGCAAGTAAGTAAAACTGGTTATTACGATTGGTGTTGCCGTGGTAATAGCTCAATAGATGCTCAAACATGGCAACTATGCCATCGTTTGAAGGCCCTATTTGCAGAATCTAGACAGAGCCTGGGAAGTCGTCGGTTAATGAAGCTGTTACGTAAAGAAGGCTTTGAAGTCGGGCGCTATCGAGTCCGCAAGCTCATGAAAAAGCTAGGCTTGGCAGTAAAGCGTAAGAAGCGATTTACACTGACGACAGACAGTAAACATCACCTGCCGGTCGCAGAGAACCTTCTGAATAGGGAGTTCTCACCGAGCGCTAAAAATCAAGTTTGGACGACTGATATTACATATATTTGGACTTCGCAGGGCTGGTTGTACTTGGCGGTAGTGATTGATCTCTATTCGCGCCGGATTATTGGTTGGCATCTAGATCGCAAGATGGAAACGGCCCTGGTAACTCGTGCGTTGATGATGGCTGTCAATTTGCGTTCGCCCCCAAAAGGTCTCCTGCATCACTCTGATCGTGGCAGTCAGTATGCCAGCCATACCTACCAAACGTTATTGAGTCAGCATGGGATGGTGTGTTCAATGAGCCGTAAGGGAAATTGTTGGGACAACGCACCGACTGAACGTTTCTTCAGCAGCCTGAAGCGGGAGTGGGTAACGGGAAACCTTTATCCGACAAGGGAGGATGCGGTAGCAGATGTAAGAGCCTATATTGCTTATTACAACTCACGCAGAATACATACAACACTGGGAGACCTAGCCCCTATCGAATTTGAGAAATGTGCTTAAAGAAGTGTCCGGTTGGAGTTGACCACAACAGAGTATCAAGTTTTTCGTATGGGCAGACAAGATAATAAGAGAAGTTGGAATCAATACTTACATCGAATGGTTTTACGATTCTTCCAGATTTTAAGTCATCCTCGATTAGCGATATTCGGCCCAGCGCAACGCCTTGGCAGTTTTCGACTGCAATTGCGAGAGAGTTACTATCATTCATGACGCTACCTGATCGCGGATCGACATCGTCGACCCCGGCTGCTTTGAGCCACGATGCTCAATCGTCAAAATTATCTTCATGCAGTAAGGTTTGATGCTTGAGGTCGGAAGGCTCTTTCAAAGGATTTTTGCCGTTAAGCAGCGAAGGGTGGCAAATCGGGCTTAAATCGAGCGGCAACGAAAGCCTGGTCACTGAGCCTTGCCAGTTTCCATCACCAGCTCGAATGGAAATATCGACGCCATCGTTAGTGAAATTGGCGAGAGCCAGGGTATGGTGAACATTCAACTGTATATCAGGGTAGGCTCTCCAGAAGTTACCTAACCGCTGTATTAACCATTTGCTGGCAAAACTGGGGGTTACGCTCACGGTTACCACCGGAGATTGACTCTCGGCTTTGATGAGGTGGAGCGTATTTTCGAGTCGATCAAAACATGCACTGGCTTCGGATAACAGCTTTTTCCCAGCATCGGTCAATGAAATCGACTTTCCCGCACGATGGAACAATTTTACACCCAGTCTCGACTCCAAATTTCTCACTTGGTGACTGATCGCCGTTTGCGTAACGCTCAACTCCTTCGCAGCATCGGTAAAACTCATATGCCTTGCCGCAGCCTCAAACCCACGCAAGCCGGCCAAAGATGGTAAAGATCGTGTTTTGGTATGAATTAAACTCATAAGTACATGTAATTATATCCTTTTGCTACCAATTTTAAAGATCGTATATTGATCTCCACCCATGAATTATTTGCACTAGAGGATAGCGTAATGTCCGAAACAAGAGTTGCTATTATGACTGGAACTGGTCAGGGAATTGGTGCCGGCTGCGCCCGCGAAATGGCTAAGGCGGGTTACAAAGTCTCGTTGATGTCCCCCTCCAACCGCAGTGTTGAACTGGCCAAGGAATTAGGTGGTATAGGGCGGCAGGGTTCGGTTCTCGAAACCGCAGATCTGCAAGCAATGGTCGACGACACGATGCAAACCTATGGCCGTATCGACGCCGTCGTTAGCAATATGGGCCATGGTGGCGGGGTGCCGGAAGAAATTAAAACAGTAGGGTTCGATCCTGATTTCAACGGCCCCCTGCTCGAGCTAAGTGATGATCTCTGGCATGAGAGCCTCGATATGTACGTGCTCAATGTCGTCAAGCTTGCCCGTATCGTCACGCCGATTTATATCGAGCAGGGGGAGGGGCATTCGTCAATATTTCTTCAATGAATACGGTTGAGCCGAGAGCGCCTTATCCGATGAGCATGCTGCGTGGCGCTTTACATAGTTTTGCCAAGCTCTATGGTGATCGTTATGCAAGATACAATATTCGCATGAATAATTTAATGCCGGGCTTCTGTGAAAACGTAAACCTGTCGGAGTTTGCCCGCAGATCCATACCCGCACAGCGCACTGCCACGTTCGAAGAAATCGGGCAGACCTGTGTCTTTCTTGCTTCACATGAAGCCCGATACATCAATGGGCAAAGTATCTTGTCTGATGGCGGTATGAATCGGGCGGTTCGCTAGACACTAGCGACTACTTGATTTAGTTGAAAATCCTATTAGAGCGCTCAGTACTTTGAAGCCCAAATTGCCAACCTATGCATGATTGCCTTCTGTGATATCTTGTCTTCTGGAAGCGGTTGAATTACTTTATCGTGAACTAAAAGACGGTAAATATATTCGAGTTTCTCGTGAGCTGAATCGGTAGCTTCGAACTCGACAACTCCTCGCTTGGTGCCATATGCAGTACCGAGTGCTATAGCCTTTTTCACTAACTCTTTTTCGTTTTTGAGTTTCTTCATTATTATGTCTCAACGAGGTTGTCGATATTACGCACCTACCGTTTTTAGCAGAGGGAAACTGCGGAACCGCAGGTCTAGTAATTTTTCAGCTTACCTAAATTTGTTAAGGACTGAACCTCGGCACTAACTCTCCAAGTATGCCCCAACAACCGATTCTAATTCTTGAACTAACTCTGAGTCCATGTACTTGTATTCATCTGGGATATCTAAGACATGAACTGGCTTATGATCCAGGATTCTAGAGAATTCTGCTATTAGCCTATTTTTATGCTTTTGTTCCATGATGAATATCACGTCAGCCCAGCGAACATCCGCTGAGCTGACTGTTTTTTTAGCTCGCGGGCTGGTACCCGCAGATTTAGCGTTGAAATCAGGGTGTTTTCTCCAAATGGCTTCAGCTGTAGGACTACGCCACTGATTCCGGCTACATATGAATAAGAGATTTCGCATATCTTAATCTTTCTCAGGAAGCTCAGTATTTAGGATTTGAAGCATAGTTCGCTTGGGGTACTCGATCCCTAATTGCTTAGCTCTACGAAGCTTTTCAGAGCATGTATACATCAACTTCCAGTTTTTCTCCGAAATCCTCGGCTTTTCAATTCTAGCACTATTCTTATGGGGCTTAGCTTTGGTCTTGGATCTTCTCGCAGCCCTGTTTCTTAAATCATCCATTATTCTTTCCTCTATCAATTATCGGGTTCAGCAGCCGCGATAAAACGGAGAGGACTCCTAATCTTGCGTGTGTTTAACACTTGGCGCGACGAGGAAGCACACAATGCTGAGTCCAGCAACACCTAGCATGGGCATGGACTAATGGAGTTATAGCCCACTGTAGGAAGATTACCGTTCAATGGATTCCATTAAATGCTAACTACTAGCGAATGGCAACTGCAGCACTGTGAGATCTTATGGAGAGGAAGCCGCTAGTAAAACGGAGATTCATTACGGATAGGGAACCGCCAATTGCGGAGCCGCACGATGGGTGGCATGGGGGGGCTAGAAACTACCGGCTACCCGATTTAGGTTTTTTTCGCTACGATGGAGAATATATGCCAATGATGCGGTGTACCATCTGTAGTTTCTCCTGAAAGGTCATGTTCAGTCCACTTTAATAGCTCAAAGTTACTGAGGTATTTTCTTATCTTCGATTCATTCATAACTAGAGTATCACTCCAAAATGCTTCCTTATCATACTCAGGCCCAGCCATTGTGTCTTTCGGCCCTAGGAATGAACCACAAAAGATTCCACCCTCTGTCAAAGAGTCAGTTATTTTCAACCAAACTGACTCAAAATCTTTTTCAGGACAAAAGAAAAGACTGGCATCAGCAACTACCAGCGAGGACTCAGGATAGTTAAAAGTATTAAAACTATCCTTTGATAGAATAACCTGCTCATCATCTTTGAATCGTTTACGACATCTAGATATAGATTCATTTTCGATATCAAAGGCATGAACTGTGAAATCTTTACCGCGCAAATAAGCGATATCTGATCCTGCTCCACAGCCACAATCAATAGCAACCTTTCTTCCTTTTACTTCGCTAAGAGCAAAAATTAAATCTTCTCGAGTATCACTGTGTTCTGTTGAGTCATAATATTTGGAGATTTCTCTCGTTGACATTCCCTATCTCCGATAAGCAGAAAATCTAACGTCGCCAACAGCGGCCGAGCGTAGCGAGGTCCAGCTCCCGAAGGGGGATGCTACTTGGCCTTGGTATTCCCAGTATGGGCGTGGACCAATCCCCTGTAGGAATATCACTGCTGAATGGGATCCATTAAATGCTAACTACTAGCGAATGGCAACTGCAATACCGTAAGGTATCGTGGGGAAGAACCGCTGGTAAGACTACGAGCTGACGGACCGAAATATCCTAGAAGGCTTAGCTTGGAGGCGAGGTGGACAGGGATACCGAAGCCATATGATCTAACGGGTAGAGTAAATGATATCGTTGCGTGATCGCTGGGTAGATACTCATTACCGATAGCGAGCTGCCCATTGGGGCCCGCACGATGGGTGGTGTGGAGACCGGTAGATAAAAACTACCGGTTACCCGATTTATAAATCGTTAACGGGGGATCAGGGTATTTAAATCGATGTCAGTTCACGTTTATCCAACGCAATTCGTCCTGATAGAACGACCATCTTGATATTTTTAAGGTCACGAATATCACTCCAAGGCTGACCATCGACAAGTAGTAGATCAGCAGATTTACCAACTTCAATAGTCCCCAGTTGATCAATTAACCCTAAAGCTTCGGCACCATTTCTAGTGGCGGCTATAAGCGCTTTCGCATCAGGTAGTCCAGCATCAACCATGCGTGACAATTCATTGTGGTAGCTGTCACCAACAATCATTTTGCCTTGTGTATCAGTGCCAACTCCAAATTGAACTCCAGCCTCGTGTAGGGCCGGTATATTCAAGTGTCCCTTGGGTTCTCGGCCTAAAGTTGGCACATAAACTATATTGTGCTCGACAATTAATTGCATTGTTTCTAGGCTAATGAGATTGCCATGTCGCACACCATGCTCAATGGTAGTTATTCCAGCTTTAATAGCTTCATTAGTTTCTTGTGGAGAGCCTGTGTGTACCGCAACCCAAAGCCCATGCTTGCGAGCTTCTGTTGTAATAGCCTGCAAGGTTTCCTTTGAGATGCGTGGTAACGTGATTTCGCCTTGTTCATTTGTATGGCCCTGATAGACGGCTTTAATACCGTCAATGCCTTGCTCAACCAGAGCAGCGATTTTCTCCTTTACATATTTTGGATCATCGGATTGCACGACCATTTGCTCGATCATCCGATTTGGTATTCTTTGAACCGGATGTCCACCAGGAGCAGTAAATATAGGCCCCGCAATAAACATATGTGGCCCAGCAACCTCCTGGTCATCAAGTGATTTTTTTAGCTTATAAATTCCCGAGCTGGGATCGCCGACGGAACGATAACTTGTAATACCTGATTCGATCAGCTTCCGTCTAACATCTGGTTGCAATCGGATCGAATTCCAAATCATTGCAGGTAAGCTGCTCTCGCTAGAATCAGCTTTACCACTGAAAAAATGACCGTGAAGCTCTATGAGTCCAGGTACAATTGATTTACCTGTTGCATCAACTTGAATAGCATCTATTGGTACTTCACAAGTATTCCCCAGACAGGAAATTTTTCCATCTTCTACAAGGATTCCAGGGTTCTCAATGGGCAACGTACCAGTACCATCAAATAAGCTACCATTGCTAATCCACATGCTTCTACTTGGTTGCTCCCAAACATATAGATTATGGTTGTAGGCGACTATAAATGCGATCCCACCAAGGACAACAAAGCTGGCAAAATATTTTAGAAATTTTATCAATGAGAATCTCCCTTATAATTATAACGCCCGACCACCGAGCAAATTTTGATAGCGATTTGTGTGTAATTTCGCTTAAAAAGTGACAGCTAAAATTTATCCCGTGCAGCCACCTGGTACGCCCAGCATGAGCGTGGATTAAGTGGGGTGAAAGTCCCATGTAGGAGGATCACCATTTAGTGGGTTCCATTAAATGCTAACTACTAGCGAATGGCAACTGCAACACCGCGAGGTCTTATGGGGAAGAGGTCACTAGCAAAACTACCAGCTGACAAATAGAAACATCCTAAAAGGCTTAGCTTGGAGGCGAGGTGGCCAAGGATACCGAAGCCGGGTGATCTAACAGGTAGAATTAATGATGCAGTTGTGGAGTGAAAGATCACGCTCCTATCTGGGGGGATCTGTTTCACTTGCTGCTGCGAAGCTGTCTGCCCAACCCGTTAGCTGACATCACGGGAATAGAGAATAAGTGGCGAACACAGCAGAGCCTCGGTCAGTAATGGCCAAAGTGATTAAACAGAGGTCAGCCGACGGCATAGTAGCTAAGTGCCTAGATTAATACCTTGGATACGGTCAAAGCCTCAATCCTAAATCCTCGCTCTAAAAGACAGGGCTAGCCTACCGATACGTTTTCAGTTGGATAAAGTTGAGGTACCGCACTGCCATGATACTCAACTCAATTGAAGAGCTGTTTGAGACTATCGTTCGCCCGTACAGATAGGGAGCCGCCCATTGCGGACCCGAACGATGGGTGGTGTGGGGGCCGGTAACTAGAAGCTACCGGATTTAGATCAATTAACCTTGATGAGCCCACCAAAACACCCCTTTGGCCCACCAACACCATAGGTATACTCGTATATTTCACCTGCTTTGACGGTTAGCTCAAAATCATTTTCATTGCCAGCGCACGACATAGTAATTGTATGTTTGCCTGGGCTGACTGCTACAGGGCCATTTTTTGTATTTGCAGGTAGGCCATCAATGGCAGTCAAAGAAACCGTTGAGCCGCCGCTTGTTATTGACCAAATATTGGTTGAGCCTGCCCTAATAAATGCTGATTTCTCTAGATCTTCCTTTGGGATAGAAGCTGCGCAACCAGCTAGAAAAAATACCAGTGACAATGCTATTAAAATGCATCTCATTTTTTTCTCCTTAGAATTTGCGCCCTGTTGCACTTTCGGGGGTTAGATTGCAGCTGCATGTTATGGCTGGAGCTTACCCTGTCGTTGAAGCCAGAGTGCCCGCTCCTGATGTTTTGATAATCTTGGCCTTGTAATTGTTATAACTATAAACATGTTCATTAGACCGATGAAAAAAGTAAATGGATTTCCTGTTACCAGTAGCAACAACGGTCCAAGTAGAAATATTAATCCAGCAGGAATAAGCCTAAGCTTAATACTATGGGCGCTAATTGCCAGCTTAACAAAACCTCCGAGGACTACTCCTGGAATAACCCATCCTAAAACAGAAACAAATAACTCCGGCGCAGCATAAAAGACTGCTAATGTTGGAAAAATTCCAATCAGTGTGGCTATCAACATGCCCCACAGGCTTTCTCGTTTATTCAAGTTTCGTAATATCTCTTTTTCTTCTTGATATTTTTCTATTGTCATCTCTTACTCGATTACCAACTTAACCATAGTGCGTCAATAACCCACAGCTGAAACGTAGCGAAGCGGATTGTAAGCTGTTGGCCGCTTAAAGTGCGAAGTTAACTGACTTAGTGCACCCAGCGTAGGCGTGAACTAATGGGGTGAAAGTCCTCTGTAGGAAGGTCACCGTTTAATGGGCGCCATTAAATGCTAACTACCAGCGATTGGCAACTGCAATACTGCGAGGTCTTGTGGGGAGGAAAAACTACGAGCTGTCTAACAACCTCCTGTAAGGCTTAGTCTGGAGGTGAGGTAGACAAGGAGCCGAAACTGGGTGATCTAACGGGTAGAATCAATGATGCAGTTGTGTAACGAAAGTCCGCGTTCCTATCTGGGAAGATCTGTTCAACTTGCCGCTATGAAGTTGTCAGCGTGGCCGGTGACTCAGAAGTAGCGCATTGCCATGATACTTAGCTCAAATGAAGAGCTGCTAGACACTATCGTTGGGTAGAGATTCATTATGAATAGGGAGCCACCCATTGAGGACCTGCACGATGGGTGGCGTGGGGACCGGTAGCTAGAAACTACCGGCTACCCGATTTATGCTGTTAACTATCTTACAGCAACTTTACATTGTTGGCGCACGGTCCTTTTTGCCCTTGCCCCACAACATATTCTACTTTTTGCCCTTCATCCAGAGATTTGAAACCACTCATTTGAATTTCAGAATGGTGAACAAATAGATCTTTGCTTCCATCATCTGGAGTAATAAAACCAAAACCTTTGTCACCATTGAACCACTTTACTGTACCTGTACTCATACTAAATATGACTCTTCTTGGGTGATTGCTATTACCTATTTTCGTTATCACCATCACAAAAAAGGTTTCTTAACCATATTTACACATACGCCCAGCACATGGGAGGCCGAAACAGAGCGAAGCGGCGTGTAGGCCGTCCTGCCCATTTTTTTGCTGGGCTTACGTGCTGCTGCTTGGTGCTCCCCGTATGGGTGGGAACTAACGGTGCCCATTAGATGCTAACTGCTATTGAATGGCAACTACAATACCGCGAGGCCTTGTGGGGAGGAAGCCGCTAGTAAAACTACGAGCTGACGAACAGAAACATCTTATAAGGCTTAGTCCGTAGGCGAGGTGGATAAGGATGCCGAAGCTGGGTGATCTAACGGGTAGAGTCAATGATGCAGTTGTGTAGTGAAAGCTTAAGTTCTTATCTGGGGAGATCTGTTTAGCTGGCTGCTGTGAAGCTGTCAGTATAGCTGCTGAGTCATAAGTAGGCCTAAGCCGCTAACCACCGTCGTGGGGATAGAAAAAAGTGGTGGGACATGGCGACGCCTCGGTCACTAATGGTCGAGGTGATTAAAAAGAAGTCAGCCGACGGCATAGTAACCTAATGCCAGGATTAATACCTTGGGCAGGGTGAAGGCTTAAATCTAAATCCATGAGTTAAATGGCAGAGCTAACCTACCGACATGTTTCCAGTCGAATAAAGTTGAGGTAGCGCACTTCAATGATACTCAACTGAAATGAAGAGCTGATCGAGACCATCGTTGGCTCGTACGGATAGGGAGTCGCCCTTTACAGGCTCGCACGATTGGTGGTGTGGGGCCGGTAGCTAGAAGCTACCGGCTATCCGATTTAAGTTTTGGCTAGTTTTGAACATAGAACCTCGACCACACCAGCTGCATTAAAGTTTAATTTATAGTGAATCCAATTTTCACCTTCCCAGGCTTCACCCAGCTTAAGATGTTCTTTTACCCACTCAGAATCATGTACGGTGTGACAAGAATCAAAGCGCTCAGACTCAGAAATCTCGTATTCTGCATTTTGAAATTTAAACCCTAGCGTATTCTCGCACTTGATAGTGATGTGGTTTTTTTGCCAATCATTAAATTCCAATAGGAGGTCAGTACCATCAAACTTGAAGGTGATATCTTCGGCGTCTGCAACAGAAAAACCTAGATCTATGATTTCAATACTCTGACTCATAACTTCTTTGGAAACTTAACGCCTTGCCAAGCGGCGGCCCCGTAGGGTCGTCGCGTTTGGGAAACTTTTTATGTATTGTATTATCTGCATTGTAGGCACAATTTCAATTTTTATTGAAATCAATGTTTACCCTTAATCTTGGTAACTATCTCATTAATTAATTCAGCAGGTAATAACGATTTAGATAAGTACTGCTGCCCCCCAGATTTAGCCACCAACATAAGCCCTAAATCGGTTTCAATAATACGCTCGATATCTGCCCACGACAGAGCTGTTATCGTATAAGGATTCTGTGTCTGGATTCCATCCTTATCTATGGTTAATTTCACTTCACTACCGGCACTTTTCCCAAGCATCTGTCGTGCTAACCACCAAGCTCGTCGATATCGAATGTGAATCAGTTCCAGCACACCTAATGCAATTAACGTACAACTTGTGATCTTAGGTTGCTCAGTAAATAACAGTAATCCCACACCAGAAGATAATAATAATGTAGGAAAAAGATAATTGGGCTTGACATTTTTCCCATAGTGTAGAGACTGATCATAGCATTCGGCAAGGTAATCTCTAGATAAGGTAAATTGAGTATTAAAAGGCTGCATAAAAACAACTTATTGTGTCTGGTAAATTTGTCGTAGCGCTACAGTGAGTGCCAGGGTGATTCTTTAAGCTAATGTCAATTACGCCACATCTATCAATAAGCTCTCGACTTAGCCCCACATAACACCTTTAGCAACGGCAAATTACGGAATCGAAGGCCTAGTAATTTGTCCGCTTTCTTAAATTTGGCACACCCAGCATGGGCGTGGACTAATGGAGTGAAAGTCCCGCGTAGGAAGATCACCATTTAATGGGCGCCATTAAATGCTAAGTAGTAGTGAATGGCAACTGCAATACCGCGAGGTCTTGTGAGGAGGAGGCCGCTAGCAAAGACGAACAGATATGTCTTATATGATTTGGCCTAGAGGCGAGGTGGTCAAGGGCATCGAAGTCGGGTGATCATCCGGATAGAGTCAATGGTGCAGTTGTGTAGTGAAAGTTCTCGTTCTTATCTGGGGAGATCTGTTTAGCATGCTACTGTGAAGCTGTCAGGGTGGCCGCTGACTCAGAAGTAGCATACTGCCATGACACTCAGCTCAAATGAAGAACTGCTCGACACTATCGTTGGATAGAGATTTATTACGGATAGGGAACCGCCCATTACGGACTCGTATGGAGTGTGATGTGGGGGCCGGTAGTTAGATACTACCGGCCCCCGGATTTAAATGTTTTACTGAATACAACCACTTTCCGCATTTATTGCATATTCGAGCAGTCTACTATTTTTAACTCTTGCATCCTTTATAAATTTTTTCACTATTTTGGGGGCATCTTTGTAGTAAAGCTCTAGATGACCCAATCCATGAAGACCACTTTCGATACATGCAAGGTTATCTAGCGATAAAGCATATTCCATGACCTCAGCAACAGCTGAATATAGAGCATCTGAATCAGGAAGTTCCTCACAATAGCTAAGGGGGGTTGTATCCCAAAGAATATAGCAAAAATTATTGAGTGGATTTCCTACCTCAGAAAGGTGTCCGAGAGAATCTCGGCACCGAAAATTTAAACACTTTGAATACAAGTGCTTTAACGAGTGTATAGCTTGTAGTCGCTTTTCTAAAGAAGATGGACCATCTCTTAAATAGAAAGATAGATCGGAGAAGGTATTGTTAAAAATGTACTCTAATCCTAACGCTAATTGCCAGTCGCTGTACTGTGCTAAATCACTGTCATAATTATCAAACATGCGAATAATATAAGAAACCAATGACTCTCCGGAGATGTCAGGTTCATCCAAATCAATATCCCATCTCCACTCACCAAGAGATTCATTCCTGTTGAATAGGAACTCTAAGAATTCATTGTAAGTCGACTCACTCATATCATTTAACGTTCGTATTTGCAGCGGGTGAAGCGTAGCGTAAGCTGTCCGACCGCGATAGCGGCGAACCAAATGTACCCAGCATGGGCGTGGACTATTGGGGTGAGAGTCCCCTGTAGGGAGATCACCTTTTAATGGGCTCCATTAAAAGCTAACTACTAGCGAATGGCAACTGCAATACCGTGAGGTTTTGTGGGAAGGAGTCCACTAGTAATGCTACGAGCTGACGGACAGATACATCCTATAAGGCTTAGCCTGGAGGTGAGATGGCGAAGGGCACCGAAGCCATGTGATCTAACGAGTAGAGTCAAGGATGCAGCTGTGTAGTGAAAGTTCACGTTCTTATCTGGGGGGATTTGTTTAGCTTGCTGCTGTGAAGCTGTCAGCGTGGTAGCTGACTTATAAATAGGCCCAACTCGTTAGACACCATCGCGGGAAAGAAAAAAGTGATGGAACACAGCAGCACCTCGATCAGCAATGATCTAGGTGATTAAACAGAAGTCAACCGATGGCATAGTAACCAAATTCCAAGGCAAATACCTTGGACAGGGTAAAGACCTGAACCTAAATCCACGAGTTAAAAGACAGGGCTAGCCTGCCGATAGGTTTCCAGTCGGACAAAGTTGAGGTTGCACGCTGCGACGACACTCAACTCAAATGAAGAACTGCTCGGCTCTATCGTTGGGTAGAGATTCATTGCGAATAGGGAAACGCCCATTGCGGACCCGCACGATGGGTGATGTGGGGGCCGGTAGTTAGAAACTACCGGCAACCCGATTTACACTTTTTATCACTTAAGCTAGTTAAGTTCATATATTGCGGTAATTCTTTGGCCCACTTTAATATATTCCGGTACCGCCATAACTAAGTCCATACCGTAAGAATCTGCGGCCATATCCAATGCATATTCTTGGGGGTTGTACTCTAAGGAAAATATAGCGTACGCCTGACCAAAGTTTTCCTCCGTAGTTATACCGTATACACTTTTCAAATTTCTAGATTGGGCTTGGGCAAGAGCATTAGCTTTTTTCCGAGCTTTTGCACTAAGCTCAGTTATCATTTTCTCCTTGTACTCTTCTTCTTTAGACGTCTCAAAGAATGCATCTATATTTTGAATACCATCTAGCTGGATCAGTTCATTCATAAGGCTGGGATATTTATCGAGGTTCGTTAATCTCAAATTGAATCCTTGCTGTACCTCATAACCCAAAATTTCCAAATTATAAGTTCCGTCTTTTCTAGCTCGCTTTGTGTTTTTGTCAATTTGGGTTGACTCTAAACTTGAAATGAGTATTCCATGCTTTTTAAGAGCCTCCAACATCAGCGCTGAGGATTTTGTTAATTGCTCCATAGCTCTATTAGAGGTTTGTTCATAAGCCAATATACTAAAGCGTACTTTTGCTACATCGGGCTTTACCTTTTGCTCAAGTTTCTCCGTGACAATAACGAACGGAAAGTTAGGTACTGGATTTGCAGTAACTGCAGGGCTGTCCCATATAAATCGGTGTAAAAACGAACAAAATAGACCTAGAATAGATATCTTTTTTGATAAATAGAGTGTTTTTCAGACAAAATGGATAGCGTTAGCCTTTTACATCACTTTGACGACATGGAAGATCCTCGAGTTGATCGGCACAAGCTGCACGCCCTGCCCGATATTTTACTTATCATGTTTTGCGGTGTTATTTGTGGTGCTGAAAGCTGTAGAGATTTTGTCGATTTCGCAGAATCTAAAATAGATTACCTAAAACGATTCACCCCGCTAAATAGCGGAATACCCTCAAAAAACACTTTTAGCCGTGTTATTTCAAGCTTAGACCCCGAACAATTTAAGCGCTGCTTTCTGCAGTGGGTCCAAGGTATTCAGCAAGAACTCGGTAACGTGATTGCGATCGATGGCAAGACGCTAAGGCGCAGCTTCGATCAGGCCAGTAAACGATCTCCTATACATATGGTGAGTGCTTTTGCGTCCGAGGCGCGACTTGTCCTTGCTCAGCAAAAAGTAGAAGAAAAGTCGAATGAGATTACGGCCATACCGAAGTTACTGGAGGTTCTTGATCTTAATGGTGCGATTATTACGCTTGACGCCATGGGCTGCCAGAAAACGATCACCCAGAAAATTATCGAACGAGGCGGCGATTATGTGATTGCTGTGAAGGGCAATCAGGACAAACTGCACCAGCAAATTACCACGCATTTTAATAATTTGTTCGATATGCAGTACCACAAGCATGTCGATACTGATTGTGTGGAAGAGGTGAGCCGAGGCCGAATAGAATCCAGAAAATGTCTCTCTACTAACAGTATTGATTGGCTCGGAGGTGAAGAGCAATGGCACGGTCTAAGAAGTGTTATCGCAGTCCAGGCGAAGCGAACTGTAGATGGGCGAACTAGTTGCGAAACGCGCTACTATATCAGTAGTTTAGAGCCGTGCTCAGCAGAACTCAATCATATTATTCGCTCTCACTGGGGTGTTGAAAACTCGTTACACTGGATTTTAGATGTGGTTTTTCGTGAGGATGATAGTCGCTTCAGATCAGGAAATGCACCAGAAAACATGGCGATCTTGAGGCATTCGGCACTCAATCAGTTGCAAGCGGCAAAGCCCAGATTTAAAAAAGACATGAGCATTAAAAGGCTTCGAAAAAAGGCTGGCTGGGATAATGAAACCTTGGGCAAGATAATTACAGCCACCATTTAGACTGATTTATATGGGACAGCCCTGGCAGTAACTGCTAGTGACATAGTAAGTGATAAAGCCAAAACAATAAATTTCACGCACGATTCCTTTTTGAGTTTTAACGCCTCAATCACCCGCAGCTGAAACATAGCGAAGCGGAGTATAAGCTGTCGGGCGCCGAAGGCGCGCAGTTAATTGACCTGGTACGCCCAGTATGGGCGTGAACTAATGGGGTGAAAGTCCTCTGTAGGAAGATCACCGTTTAATGGGTTCCATTAAATGCTAACTACTAGTGAATGACAACTGCAATACAGCGAAATCTTTTGGGGAGGAAACTTCTAGCCAAACTACGAGCTGAAGAACTGAAACATCTTATAAGAATTAGTCTGTAGGTGAGGTGGCCAAGGACAGGAAGCCCTGTGATCAAGCGGGTAGAGTCAATGATGCAGTTGTGTAGTGAAAGTTCACGTTCTTATCTGGGGAGATCTGTTTAACTTGCTGCCATGACACTCAACTCAAATAAAGCGCTGCTCGACTCTAGCGTTGGGTAGAGATCCATTGCGGACCTGCACGATGGGGGGCGGTAGCTAGAAACTGGCGGCTACCTGAGTCAGACATATTTTCCACGTATTTTGATGTTTCTAAGTGTTACTTCCGCCTTCTCAACCACAAACTTGCTTTTATCAGTAAGCATCTTTTTAATTGCATCTATTTCTTCATCCCCAACAAAATCCATAGCGATAAATGAACTTAGGACATTACACCTTACAAATTCATTCTCATCCTCTAACTTGCTAATTAGAATTTTGTTTATCCTAGGATCTGACGGAGATATTTTTGAAAGAGCCATTACGGCCGATTGACGAACCGCCAGGTAAGGGTGATTACAAAGCTCAATTATTCTCTCGGTCGCTTGATTGGATCTAGAGCATAATGCTCCTAAAGCTCCTATTACCCAAAACAGTATTTTTTCATTCTCTGTTTCTAGTGCTGAGGTTAGAGCAACTACGTCTACTTCAGAATCAGTGTTTAGACCGCCGAGAGCAAGCGTAGCTTCCTTCTTTTGCTTTTGGTTACCGCGTGTTAACCAATAAATCCACTGCTCTGTTTGATTCATAATAAATGCCTAATAACTGCCAGCACAGGCTGAAGCATGCAGGTCCAGCCCCTGTAGTTGGTGATGGTGCCTTGCCTTGCCTTGGTACGCCCGGTATGGGCGCTAGTGGGGTGAAAGTCCCCTGTAGGAAAATCACCGTTTAATGGGCGCCATTAAATGCTAACTACTAGCGAATGGCAACTGCAATACCGTGAGGTTTTGTGGGGAGGAAGCAGCTAGCAAAACTACGAGCTGACGAACAGGAATATTCTATAAGGCTTAGCCTGGAGGCGAGGTGGCCAAGGGCACCGAAGCCGGGTGATCTAGCGGGTAGAGTCAATGGTGCAGCTGTGTAGTGAAAGTTCACGTTCTTATCTAGGGAGATCTGTTTAGCTTGCTGCTATGAAGCTGTCAGCGTGGCCGCTGACTCATAAGTAGGCCCACCACTATCGTGGGGGAGACAAAATGGTGGGACACAGCAGCGCCCCGGTCAGCAATGATCCAGGTGATTAAACAGAAGTCAGCCGACGGCATAGTAGCCTAATGCCAAGATGAATACCTTGGACATGGTGAAGGCCTAGACTTGAATCCACGGGTTATAAGGCAGGGCTAGCCTGCCGATATGTTTCCATTCGGATAAAGTTGAGATAGCGCACTGCGATGACACTCAACTCAAGACCTGCTCGACACTATCGTTGGGTAGAGGTTCATTACGGATAGGGAGCTGCCCATTGCGGACTCGCACGAAGGGTGGTGTGGGGGCCGGTTGCTAGAAACTACCGGCTGCCCGATTCAGACATGTATTTGTAATTTACCAGCGCGTTTAGCTTCCCAATAGCCATCTCTTACCGATTTCTGTATATCCTTCCCAAGTGATGCATACCTGAGAATTAAGCCATCACAAACCCATACTCCGGCATATGGTATTAATGCAGTTTCAATTAAAATATAGTCTTCAACAATTTCTTCCAATGGTGAAGTAAGCGCATGGACTTGGTAATACATATTGTTTGAGGTACTTAGCATTACGTACCCCTTCTGATACCTTTTCAAATATACAAACTTATCAAATACGGCCTTCTCTATAGAGGCTATAAATTCATTCCCAACTAGTTTAGAAAATGAATTCTTGTTAAGGCGGAAATCAGAGTATATTTTCTCTCTGAGCTCAGCATACTCACTTGCTCCGTTCGCATTTTCTCCATTATTCAAAAACGCCATTATGGATTTATATTTTTCTAAGAAATCTTCAGCTATATACTTTTCTACAAACATCTCTTAATACTCAAAATGCCTAACGTCACCAACACGGGCCAAAATGAAGCAGCGATGCTGCGGGATGTAGGTCCAGCCAGCTTTGCTGCCGTTCGCGCTTGGCTTTGGTACGCCCAGCATGGGCATGAATTAATGGGGTGAAAGTCCCCTGTAGGAAGATCACTGTTTAATGGGTTCTATTAAATGCTAACTACTAGCGAATGGCAACTGCAATACCGCAAAGTCTTGTGGGGAGGAAGACGCTAGCAAAGCTACGAGCTGACGAACGGGAACATCCTATAAGGCTTAGCCTGGAAGCGAGGTGGCCAAGGACACCGAGCCAGGTGATCTAACGAGTAGAGTCAATGAGGTAGCTGTGTAGTGAAAGTTCATGATCTTATAGGGGAGATCTGTTTAGATTACTACTGTGAAGCTGTCAGCGTGGTCGCTGACTCATAAGTAGGCCTAACCTGCTAGTCACCAGCTTAGGGATAGATCAAAAAATGGTGGAATCCAGCAGCGTTCTCGGGTAGAAATTTATTGCGAATAGGTGGGCCAGCAGGATGGGTGGTATGGGGCCGGTAGCTAGAAACTACCGGCTACTCAATTTATGCCAAGTTATTTCTTGGTAGCCTTTACCCACGATTCGTCACTATTATGAATAAATAGCATACCATAAATTGAATTTTCTGATTTGATTTTGAACCATCCCCTTCCGCTAACCGGGTCATGCTCAGATGATCCCTCCCATGAAAAATCCACTTTAGTTGGGTGTTTTTCGTTGTCATAACGGCAGTCAATAAAACCATTTACTGTGCCAAACACAAACTGTCCTTGACCACCTTTCTCGAAATTGAAATAACCAGGTTCAACAAGATCAATATATTCTTGATCCCATTGTTCCATTTCAATAATCGCCCATTTACCAATAAAATTATTCATATTGGGGATCCTTTTTTTAACGCATAACGCCCCGCACAAGAGTAAACAAATAAGCGCAGCGTTTTGGCTGTCCTAGCGACCAAAGGGAGCGATTGCTGCGGTTTAGTACGCCCAGCGTGGGCGTGAACTAATGAGGTGAAAGTCCCCTGTAGGAAGATCATCGTTTAATGGGTTCCATTAAATGCTAACTATTAGCGAATGGCAACTACAACACAGCGAGGTCTTTTGGGGAGGAAGCCGCTAGCAAACGAGCTGACGAACAGAAACATCCTATAAGGCTTAGACTTGAGACTAGGTGTCCAAGGATACCGAAGCCATGTGATCTAACGGGCAGAGTCAATGATGCAGTTGTGTAGTAAAAGTTCACGTTCCTATCTGGGGGATCTGTTTAGCTTGCTGCTGTGAAGCTGTCAGTGTATCCGCTGACTCATAAGTTGGCCCAACCCGCTATCCACCATCACGGGGATAGAAAAAATGGTGGAACACAGCAGTGGCTCGGTCAGTAATGGCCGAGGTGATTAAGCAGAAGTCAGCCGACGGCATAGTAGTCTAATGAAGATCTGCTCGACACTATCGTTGGTGAGAGATTCATTATCGATAGGGAATCGTCCATTGCGGACCCGTACGATGGTGGTGGGGGCCGGTAGCTAGAAGCTACCGGCTATCCGGTTTAAGATATTTCTCTGACAATTTAAAGCTAGTAACCAGAATATAGTCTTTTAGGTAGACTGCCTGCCCATTTACTATGTGTGGGGCGAAAATACTCCCACTTACATTATATTTTGCCGCTTTAATGAAATCTTTGTTGGGACTGTAATCAACAACCCTGATGTTATTGGGTGCACCAGTTTCATCTATATCCACTTTAAGAATAACCCATCCTTCTTGACCTGCTTCAAGCATACTTTTGGGATATTTTCTCGGGGGGCATTAACTGGGCTTCCTAATGTCACTTCATTTTTGAATGAAGGGAGATTTTTCACAGGTAGCACTTCGATAGTGGTGCATCCTGTAAAAAATAAGATAAGTATCGAAGTGATAATTCTGATCTTCATATGCTTATTAACGCTATGTTCAGCGACACGATGGTGAGTGACTTGAATGACGTTGCAATGTAATGAAAGCATAATTCAAAGCGTGCAGTATCGTGTCCGATCCCAACATTGTGGTACGCCCAGCATGGGCGTGAGCTAATGGGGTGAAAGTCCCATGTAGGAGGATCACCATTTAATGGGTTCCATTAAATGCTAACTACTAGCGAATGGCAACTGCAACACCGTGAGATCTTGTGGGGAGGATCAGAAGTCGCTAGCAAACTACGAACTGACGAACAGAAACATCCTACAAGGCTTAGCTTGGTGGCGAGGTGGCGAGGTGGCGAGGTGGCGAGGTGGCTAAGGGCACCTAAGCCGAGTGATCTAGCGGCTAGAGTCAATCATGTAGCTGGGCATGATTCATGGGTGTCCTATTTGTGGCACTACAAGCCAGAATAACTTTGGTAAACCTCATGATCTTTGTAGCCTCCTTGCTCGTTTAAGTTGATATATATTTGAATGGTGCAGTCATAGAGTAGCCAAAGAAATATAGATTCAAATTTACAGTCAGCCTCATTTTCTCGTACGATGGCTTGATACCTAAAATAATGCTTGTCATAAGAGTGCGCAATGTTGGTTGAAGCTAAGTATTCTTCAATTACTTGCTGACTGTCGCCTTGCGAAAGATTTGCAGAAATACTCTTCTGTATTTTTTCGACTGTATTGAGGCTATTACCCCAAGCAGGATTACCAATTATTGCTAGTACTAATATGATAGCTACCTTCATTGCTCTTCCTTGAACGCCGAGTGCCATTTTTACCCGGTAGGCAAAGCACAGCTTTGACTGCCGGAACGTGTGAAATGCCTTGTTATACCTTTTCTAGTTTTAGGTAATGCCGACGAAACCAAAATTTAGGCTCCCTCTGAAAAATGGCCTCCCAAGAGAAAGACCTGAAGCCAAGTTCGCAAATACGTAGCCGCCAGCGCTCATTACTATCAAAGATGCCGAACTCCAAGAGGTCTTCACCTTCGACTGTGAGCTCTTCAATAAATCCGAATCTATCTGGTGTTGAAACACGATCTATGATGCTGCCATTTTTACCAAGCAGGCTATACCAATAACTTACACCATCGTAATAATCATAATTAGAAATCAGCAGAGTAAGATCACCATATGAATATTCATGGCGCAGTTCATCTCCCGGCAACACTAATTTACGTGTACCATCGGAAACCACAATAGAGTATTCTCCATCGGGTTGTTCTTTCCCATTTGCAGGGCTGTAACTGTAAGATTTCTTCAAGACCCTACCTAGCATAACGCCCATAGCTATGAGCAGTTTGTAGTGAGGAACGATCGGATAACTGGCCCGCCAGCCTGCGCATGGTGCGCCCAGCATGGGCGTGAGCTAATGGGGTAAAATCCCCTGTAGGAAGATCACCACTTAATGACTGCATTAAATGCCAACTACCAGAGAATGGCAACTGCAACATCGTGAGGTTTGTGGGACGGTGTTAATCCTGGACACCCACCAAATAGAAAGTATAAACCGCCATCCCTATTGACAAAAGATTGAAATCCCACAAAATGCTGTATGTTTATACAGATAAATGCGCGTGCAGCCGATGACTCTACCGCGAAGCACCCAGATATCTCTTGATGCAACACCGTACTATCACTGTGTCTCCCGCTGTGTACGGCGTGCATTTCTCTGTGGCAGAGATACTGAATCCGGAAAAGATTACGAGCATCGGCGCGAATGGATTGAAAGCCGTATGCATAAGTTAGCCGAGGTGTTTGCGCTAGATATTGCCGCCTATGCAGTAATGAGTAATCACTACCATATAGTGCTCTATATCGACACAAAATCGGCTAACAAGTGGTCTCTTACAGAGGTAATTACTCGCTGGCAAAAGCTATTCAAGGCTTCCAGCTTATCTCAGCGCTATCTTCAGGGCGATACTCTCGATCACGCTGAGGAAGACAGGCTAAAAGAGGTCGTTTCCCTATGGCGGGAGCGTCTAATGGATATCAGCTGGTTTATGCGCTGTTTAAACGAATCTATCGCCCGCCAGGCCAATGCTGAAGACAACTGTACCGGCCGTTTTTGGGAAGGCCGGTTTAAGTCTCAGGCTTTACTGGATGAAAGAGCACTCGCCGCCTGTATGGCCTATGTAGACCTTAACCCCATCCGTGCCAATATTGCCAAGACACCTGAAGAGTCTGATTACACTTCGATTCAACAGCGTATTCGTGCGGCAGTCTCAGGTAAGCAGCCCAAAAATCTCCTTCCGTTTGTCGGCGGTGAGCGTTTGAATATGCCGAAAGGGCTACCTTTCCAGCTGGATCACTATTTGGAGCTAGTGGACTGGAGCGGCCGGCATTTAGACCCCAGAAAACGAGGTTGTATTGCCGAAAACACGCCGCCTATTCTGGAGCGGCTCGGTATTTCACCCAAGTACTGGCTCTATCTCAGCCGGAATTTTGAAAGCCGCCTTAAAGGCTTGGTGGGGTCTGCAGAGGCGGTACAACAAGCTTGTACGCAACTCAATAAACGCTGGGTACACGGTATAAGCGACTGTCGGCGCCTCCTCTCAGCTACACCCTGCTAATCTACCCCGTCCTCAAGTACTCAACAGCACGATTACCGCCCTTTGATCGAAAAACAGCGATCCCAATAGCCTGAAGACCAATTCCAAGTATTTAATCTCCTTTACCTGTAAACCAAAGAGAAAGAGCCGCCAGAGAGGGAGGTAGTTTTATTGCCGGCACCACCTCCCAGTCTTTGGCTGTCCTAGATCTTCTTTCAGAGAGGGAGGTAGTTCTATTGCCGGCACCACCTCCCAGTCTTTGGCTGTCCTAGATCTTCCGCCGCTGACTCATAAATAGGCGTAACCCACCAGCTACCACCTGGGGGTGGAAAAAATGGTGGAACACAGCAGCATCGTTGGGTAGGGATTCATTGCGGATAGGGGATCGCCCATTACGGCCCCGTATGATGGATAGGGCGTGGACCGGTAGCTAGAAACTACCGGCTACCTGATTTAGCCATACTAGGAGACTTCCACCTTGTCTGAAATAGTACTGGCAATAAGTTGTACCAAACCTAGCTGCAGGTATACGATCTTATTTTTTCTCGACTCCAATACGTTAACACTCTCACCATTTTCAAAGTCATTTCCATGTGCAACTTCGTGCCTCTTCTGATTTATTTCATCTAGAAACACTTGCCATAAAGTTCTTTCTTTAGATTTATTTTTGCTGGTCTGAATCCCAAGCGCTTCTTTAGTGCATGGATAAGGAAAATTATTTGTGCTAGCTTTTAGATATTGCTTGGATACACTTATTTTATTTTCTAACTCCTTGTCTGACTCAGAAAATACTTCATCTAGCGTTGACTTGTGTAGTTTGGTGAAAACATCATTTACCCCAAAGTTTTCAAAAATTGTCTTTATTACATCCGGTTTGGGGTTTTTATTTGAGGATTTCAAAAATGGCTCATGGCTAATCTTCCCTCCTACTTCACAAAATTTTTCAATTAATTTCTTTAGCTTTGATTCATAATTTCCATTCACTTCATGTTGCTCACCCAAGTATTTTCTGCAGTATGTACGCTGCATGGCAATGGAGAGGTTGCCAAATGCAAGTTCTTGATTGACGTCTCTTACAATTGCTTTCACTAAATCCTTGGTGAATCCTTCTAGGTGGGCAACAATCAATACAGTTATCGATCTACAAAGAGCGTTATAAAGTTCGGAATTGGATTCTTCATGTTTTTTTGCCTCATTCAATAAAGTGTCTACTTCCTTCCATTTTTCATCTAATTGCTCTACGAAATCTAAAAGATAAGTAGACATTACTTTACTGCCTCGAGACCTTTGCTAATACGGGTGGCTAATTTGGAGACATCATTCACGCTACCTTCAACTGATGAAAAATATTCCTGATCATTAAATAGTTCTCTAAAGCTTTCTAAGTTTAAAGGTATATCTTTTTTAGAGTTAACAACTGCTAAAACTAATGAATCGAACACTGCAGCATTGAATTTTGACATTCGCTTTAATTGATTTTCTTCACTCTTATATTTTGCAAAAGGGGCTTCATCATTGGCTGCATTTATATGAGAGAAAGCATCTTCAAAATCATGCCTCATTTCATCAATTGTGCTCTGATCGAAAGAGTTAAATTCTTGCATCTTCTCGGTCAGAAATGATTTAAACCCGCCCCTATATTCTTTGTAACCATTTTCATGTGAGATCGCGAAGAACCTTAAAACCAATTCTTCATCTTCCATTTTCTTGACTCTTTTACCTTCCGGATCAAGTTGGCATGCGGCAACGAAATTTTGGTTTTTTGCTAGTTCCTTTATGAGTTGCTTAAAAGGCCCACGACATGTTGCATTTCTTAATTCCTGTGGCTCTAATTTCACTGAGCCAGAATTTAATCGTTCAAAAATATCATATTTGACTTGCCCATCAAGAGTAGAGTCTATACGTAAACACCTGATGGTTCTCTCTTCTAGTCGTCTAACTAAAAATGGTGGAAGATCTCTATAGTAGGCGTTGTTTAGGTCTGTTAAAACGTCAAGCCCCTGCAAGCAATATTTGTTTTTGAAGAAACCATGCACAGCAGTTAGTCTTTGTTGGCCGTCAATAACGGAATAGCGAGCAATATCATCATCAACATCGTCATCGACATCAACATCCTGAGATATATAAACGAAAGGTACAGGGATATTTAAAATTAAACTTTCAATCAATCTAGAGGAAAAGTCATCTGTCCAGCGATGGTTTCTCTGATACTCAGGATTTAGTTTGATTATATTCTTATCTATTTTTTTTACTAACGTTTCCAAGTCATACTCAATAGTTTGAGTTCTAACTGTTCTTTCTTTAGCTTTCTTTTGGAGGATTTCCAGCTTTTCTTTTAATCCTGTCATGTCTTCCTCTTAACAATGATATTAGAATTGAATACATGGAGGCTAACAATGTATTCAAAAGCGGCAGCATTATATCACCAGTCAATATATCCCAAGAGGAGAAAACCCCTCTCGTCAGAAAAAACATATAAATCAGTATGTTAGCCTGAACTGGTGGGAAATTATTCTAGTGGATATATTGCGACTGTTCTTGATATCTGTCATTAAGAGTGCAGTAAAACAACAATATGTATATAAAATCAGCAAAATGAAGCCGCTGGGGAGGATCTATTGTTTCTGGGTAAAACGAAAGGCATGGAAGAGTACCAGTCTTAACGACCATTTTAATACGCAACTGAAAATTATCAAAGCGTGAGCAGCGAAAAATATAGGCACAGAAATAATCTTATTGGATTTTATTCAGTTTGTTTTAGTGTCAAAGCTGCGTAAAATCGGTGGATATTTATTGGTATTTGGGCCGTCATTAAACAGACTTCTAAAAGCCGATGACCAAGTGATTCGAGAATTCCCTAAAAACCATTCCCTCAAAGGAGAACGGTAGCGTGACGTAAGAGTAAGTAAAAGGCGCTGACCCAAGGTGCGCTAACACCTGGGGCCAGCTAACCAAATTGATAATCGACCTATCAAAATGGCTATATGGATCATACGCTAGAAACCCGCTCGTCTTCAATAAAGTGGAGTTCATTCAGTAGTTTGGGGCATGTTCCCTGGCTCTGGAAGTGTTGCGTCTGCCTTTTCTACCTCTATGCCTACCGTTCTCGCGCTCCACCTGATGCTTCCTTAACAGTTACTTTCAAATCCTTCCATTAAGGGAGGTCTACGCATGGTTTGAGTATTAATAGGAAACAAATATGTTGATCTTAAAGCGCCGAACGGGTGAAAACTTACGGATTGGAGCGAATGTCTCAATTACGGTGTTAGAAGTTAAGGGTAATCAGGTAAAGATAGGCATACGTGCTCCCAAATCTCTACCCGTTCACCGTGAGGAAATCTATAGACGTTTGCAAAAGGAGGGGGTGTTGGGGGATGGAGTTGGTTGAGATTACGAAGCGCCCTAAGCAAGGGCGCGCGTTGGCGAGTCCAGTCCGCTGGGCGATCTAATAACTGGCAGATGGAGCGTATCGTAAGCTGCCCGACGCGTGTCTTTCACGCGTGAAGTTTATTAGCTTGTTATAAGCTACCATGTACCTCTCTCTTATTTTCAAGATCTTCACCACAAAATGGGCAGTATCTTATAAGGAGGTGATGAGAGCACATCTGTGAGCCAACTTCCCCTTCATAACCATCCTCAATATCAAATTCAGTTGCAGATTGCCACTGCGAAAGAACCCAACCCCATGCCACCCGATTAATTTTTTGATAGAAAATTTCAGCATCTTCGTACTGATTTTGTCTACAACAATGCTTTAATTTTTCTTTACTCATATGGATTTATAACGCCTTTGTAATGGGCAGCCTTGTGGCGAAGACACGCTTAAGGTCGGCCAGTCCGAAGGACGATCGTCGACAAACTTGTTATAAATCGTTGCTAAGTACAAGTGAATGAAAACGTTAACCGACAATCTATGTGTTTTAGCAATTGGTTCACAATATTTGGGGCTTCCCATATTTCAGTATCACTGCCAGTAGATATCGAAAGAAATATATCACACGACTCTGCGGCAATTTGGTATTTACTAAAGAAAGCCACTATTTCTGCCATGGTATCTTCATTCAGAGGAATACGTCCCACAAAGCAAGGATTCTTGAAATGTGCCCGATACTTTGACAGCTTAACCTCATGGACGAGATTGCCAGCTTGCTCCTCTGTTAACTCCAGAAACCGAAAGCTAACATAGTCTTTAAAATGATAATCTCGATGATTTGACATATTTTAGGTTTATAAAGTTTATATAGTAATCATTCTGACTATTATTATCATGATTACCATCCTGGGATCAATCTTACGAAGAAGTGCGTAAAAATTTCGAGGAATTAATAAATCACATGCAAGTCCGAATTCTTGCTCCAGATGCGTAAATGATCACTTTGCCCACTATCCCCAATAAATAGACTTTCTTTAACTCATTTCCTTAAAAGTTACTTTCAAATCCTTCCATTAAGGGAGGTCTACGCATGGTTTGAGTGTTAATAGGAAGCAAATATGTTGATCTTAAAGCGCCGGACGGGTGAAAACTTACGGATTGGATCGAACGTCTCAATTACGGTATTGGAAGTTAAGGGTAATCAGGTAAAGATAGGCATACGTGCTCCCAAATCTCTACCCGTTCACCGTGAGGAAATCTATAGACGTTTGCAAAAGGAGGGGGTGTTGGGGGATGGAGTTGGTTGGGATTACGGAGCGCCCTAGGCAAGGGTGTGCGTTGGCGTGTTCAGTAGGGAAGGCAAAACCAAAGCGAAGCGGCGGTTTTGGCGTCCCTCTGGCTGGTCTTCTTAACTCTCTATGATGCCTTGCTTAATTAGTGTTTTTTTCGCAAACCCTACGAAGAAATAGATAGCGACTGCATGAATAGCTCCGATAATTGCAACTGAGAGCAAAAGAACTGAACCGCTTGTTTCATGACCAGATTCGGAAAGTGCGATAGCCCCGAAAATAGCTTGAATAACTACGTTAATAGTGATGAGGACAATTACTACCCTGGTTTTTTCACTTTTATTGAAATAGCGGCGATTCTTATTAGCAAAAGAAGAGCATACCCAAAATATCGAGCCCATTAATATTCCGAAATTTACGCCGCTATTACTGTCAACGCCAAAGTAGTTAAGTGTAAATCCTACGATGAAAATTAGTGTTATATAAGTTAAAGCGAACCTGGTTAATACTCCTCGAATGCTCATTACTTCTCCTTGTGTAGTTGATGCCCTCAGCATGAGCGAGGAGCGCGGCGACGAGTGCAGCTGGATGGGCGTTTATGGCCGAACTCGTTATATGATTTATGCCACACTTTCTCGTTCCTTACTTGTGACCAATCCACCTGTGTTACTAATTATTTTTTGTCTTATCTCATCAGATGATGTTTCTTTTGCGGCCTCTAATTCTGATGGTGTGATACCCACAACCTGAATAAGATCGACTGCTCCAGATTTAATGGCAAAGTTTTCTGGGAAATTCACAGGGTGAGTAAACATCATCGTTTTTATGGAAGTAGAAAGTGCAAGGGGAACACGGTGCCCATAATAAAGGGGCGGAAAATTGCCCATCTGACCGGAAATGAGAAGTAAATTATAAGCCATTAAGGTTTGTAAAACTCCAATTGCCCAATCCGCCTCTTCGTTTGTTTCCATGACAAACTCTACGCCCAATCCAGAAAACCCTTCTGGCTCCTCAGTCTCCCAAGGGTTGGACATACCAGATGTAACATAAGCCCAGGTATTCCTTGTTTCGGATGGCTGACTCTTGAAAACTCCATGCGTTAACCAGCGAGGATCAACAGCCTTAGCATTCATGCGATCAAAGGTTTCGTTTGATAAAGTATAAATTCCGGGTCCTAGATCACCAAATATTCCCCTGTATATTGTTTCTTCTCGTTCTTTCCAGGAGTCTTCAAGGAAGCTCATACTTTTTCCTTCACATAATATTTATATAGTAATCAATCTGACCACTATTATCATGATTATGATCCTGGAATCAATCTAGCGAAGAAATGCGTAAAACCTTGAGGAATTAATAAATCACACAAGCTTGAACTCTTGTCCCAAATACAAAAATGATCACTTTGCCCACTATCCCCACTGAATAGACTTTCTCTAACTCCCTAGACCTTTGAATCTATCAGGATCTTTATAAGAAATAATATTCAAGCCGATTGAAAATCATATTGATTTCTTATCTGGTACTCAGGAGGGTCGAATGATTGAGCGTAGCTTGAAGCGTTTTAGCGCGCTTTAGGTCGTATACCACTTGGGTAAAGCTGTTTTTGGAGCTG
This sequence comes from Microbulbifer sp. MKSA007, assembly GCA_032615215.1. NCBI lineage: Bacteria > Pseudomonadati > Pseudomonadota > Gammaproteobacteria > Cellvibrionales > Microbulbiferaceae > Microbulbifer > Microbulbifer sp. MKSA007. The sequence continues at coordinate 1,332,575 of CP128433.1, forward strand.
ACAAACCCATAAGCGATGCAGGTACATTGAGCACATACTCGGGTTCTGAAGTTGATAGAAAATCGAAAGGCACTAGGGCAAGAAGGGGTTACTTGATTTATATCAAAAAAAGAAAAGGGGCAGAGCCCCCTTTTTTAAGTCAGATCCGTTTTTTATCGGAGCGGATTACCAGCACCATTAAAGGTTGCTGATTTCTTCAAGTTGCTGTTGCAGACGCTCGTGAGCACCTTTCATTTCTGCAAGCTTGTCCTTCTCCTTGGCAACAACGGCTTCGGGGGCTTTGTCTACAAACTTGGGATTGTTGAGTTTGCCTTCAACTCGTGCGAGTTCTTTGGAAAGTTTATCAATCTCTTTTTGTAGACGGGCGCTCTCGGCTTTAACGTCGATCAGGCCAGCCATGGGTACCAGCAATTCCATATCGCCTACCAGTGCCGTGGCGGAGGCGGGGGCCGCTTCTCCACTTTCCAGCCAGGTGATTTCTTCGAGGCTCGCCAGTTTGGTCAGTAGGCTGCGGGCTTGCTCCAGCAGTTCTTTGTCTCGGCTGGAACCGCCGCGCAGGATCAGTGGGATTTTCTTCGCTGGGGAAATATTCATTTCACCGCGAATATTACGCACGCCTTCAATAACCTGCTTCAACCAGGCAACAGCCGCTTCCGCTTCTTCGTCGATCTTGCTGTTATCGGCTTCCGGGTACTGCTGCAGCATAATGGTGTCACCGTTGGAGCCGGCGAGGGTTTTTACACGCTGCCAGATTTCTTCGGTGATAAACGGCATCAGCGGGTGAGCCAGGCGCAAGATGGTTTCCAGTACGCGGATCAGGGTGCGGCGGGTGCCTTTCTTCACTGCGTCGGACGCGTTGTCGTCCCACAGTACCGGTTTGGACAGTTCCAGGTACCAGCTGCAGTACTCGCTCCAGATAAAGTCGTACAGGGCCTGGGAGGCGAGGTCGAAGCGGTAGGTGTCCATCGCTTCGCGTACGGTGATTTCGGTGCGCTGCAGTTGGGAAATAATCCAGCGGTCGGCGATGGTCAGTTCAAAATCGGTGCTGCCATCTTGTCCGCAATCGTGCTCTTCGCAGTTTTGCAGTACGTAGCGGGAGGCATTCCAGATCTTGTTACAGAAGTTGCGGAAGCCTTCAATACGGCCCACATCAAACTTGATGTCGCGGCCGGTGGAAGCCAGCGAGTAGTAGGTGTAGCGCAGGGCATCGGTACCAAAAGCAGAGAAGCCTTCGGGGAAGTCCTTGCGGGTTTGCTTTTCGATCTTCTCGCGTAGGTGAGGTTGCATCAGACCAGAGGTGCGCTTCTCTACCAGGGGTTCCAGGTCGATACCGTCGATCAGGTCGATAGGATCGATCACGTTGCCCTTGGATTTGGACATCTTCTGGCCGTGGTTGTCGCGCACCAGGCCGTGTACGTACACGGTGTTAAACGGTACTTCTTTCTTGAAGTAGAGGGTCAGCATCATCATGCGCGCGACCCAGAAGAAAATAATATCAAAGCCGGTGACCAGTACGGAGCTGGGGTGGAAGGCTTTCAGTTCTTCGGTATCTTCTGGCCAGCCCAAGGTGCCGAAGGTCCACAGGCCGGAGGAGAACCAGGTGTCGAGTACGTCGTCGTCCTGGCGCAGGCTGATGTCGGCGCTCAGGTTGTGCTTGTCGCGCACTTCCTCTTCGCTGCGGCCAACATAGACTTTGCCTTCGTTGTCGTACCAGGCGGGGATGCGGTGGCCCCACCACAGCTGGCGGGAAATACACCAGTCCTGGATATCGCGCATCCAGGAGAAATACATGTTTTCGTAGTTTTTCGGTACGAACTCAACGCGGCCATCTTCAACGGCGGCGATGGCTTCATCGGCCAGGGGCTGGGTTTTTACGTACCATTGATCGGTGAGCCAGGGCTCGATCACGGCGCCGGAGCGATCGCCGTGAGGTACCTTGAGGGTGTGGGGCTCTACTTTTTCCAGCAGGCCGAGGGCGTCCAGGTCATCGACAATCTGGGTGCGCGCGGCAAAGCGCTCCATGCCCCGGTATTTTTCCGGCACTGCGTCGTTCAGGTGGGCGTCGGCATCGAGGATGTTGATCATCTCGAGGTTGTGGCGCTGGCCCATTTCGTAGTCGTTGAAGTCGTGGGCTGGGGTGATTTTTACACAGCCGGTGCCGAATTCACGATCGACGTATTCGTCGGCAATAATCGGGATTTCGCGATCCGCCAGGGGCAATTTGATGGTCTTGCCAATCAGGTGCTGGTAGCGCTCATCTTCCGGGTGTACGGCTACGGCGGTATCGCCGAGCATGGTTTCCGGGCGGGTAGTGGCAACTACCAAGTGGCCGGAGCCGTCGGAGAGCGGGTAGCGGAAGTGCCACAGGTGACCCTGCTTTTCTTCGTTTAATACTTCGAGGTCTGAGATCGCAGTGTGGAATTTCGGGTCCCAGTTCACCAGGCGCTTGCCGCGATAAATCAGGCCGTCTTCATACAGTTTGATAAAGACTTCCTGCACTGCTTTGTAGAAGCCGTCGTCCATGGTGAAGCGTTCGCGGGACCAGTCGGGGCTGGCACCGAGGCGACGCAGCTGGCGGGTAATGGTGCCGCCGGACTCTTCCTTCCACTCCCAGACTTTCTCAATAAACTTGTCGCGGCCCAGGTCGTGGCGGGATACGCCTTCGGCGCCCAGCAGGCGCTCTACCACCATCTGGGTGGCGATACCGGCATGGTCGGTGCCCACTTGCCACAGGGTGTTGTCTCCCTGCATGCGGTGGTAGCGAATCAGGGCGTCCATGATGGACTCCTGGAAACCGTGGCCCATATGCAGGCTGCCGGTGACGTTCGGCGGCGGGATCATAATGCTGTAGGGTTTGGCCTCAGTATCCCCGGAAGGCTTGAAGTAGCCGTTCTCCTCCCAGGTTTTGTACCACTGCTGTTCGATGGCGTTGGGCTGGTATGTTTTGTCCATGCGGGCGGGAAACCTTGTGTTTAACTGACTGCGTGCACAGCGTTTTGGCTCAGGATAGTCTGGTGCTTGCTCGGGCTGCGCGGAAAAGGCGGCAATTATACCGCCGGGGTCTGGTGGGCAAAAGGCGGTATTTGAGCTTAGGGAGTTATTCAGAGGCTCCCTTAGGCCGTCTCTTAATCCCAAACGCCGAGCTCGTCGACCACGTGTTCTATTTGGGCGCGCAGGCGGCGCTCCAGTTTAGGCAGTTGCTGGGCGACGAGTTGCTCGATCAATTCCTGGCGCTGGCGCTCTTTGGCGGAGGGCTCAGGAGCTGCGGCCGGATCTTCTTCGGCGGCTTGGGCCTCAGTGCTTGGAAGTTCAGCTTCTTCCTTTACTTCAGGGGCCGGGGCCACTGTTGCTGGGGCTTCTGTTTCCGGGGGCACTGTTGCTTCGGTTACTTGGGTATTTTCTTCAACTGGCAGGGGCCGTCCACCGGTGAGGCGGGAGCGAATATGATTTGGCAGAAATGGGTTTTCCGCCCGGGGCTCCGGCTGCGGTTCGGGCTCTCTCTCCAGTTCGGCCTCTGGGAAATCTTCAACTTTGGTTTCCTGGGAAATCTGCTCTAACGGTGTTTCAACCGGTTTATCTTCAACGGGCTCTTCTTCGATTTGCCCGGTTTCTGCGGAAGTCTGTGGTTCTTCATCCTCTACAGCCAGCTCTTGAAGCGGGCGCAATAGAGCCAGGTCAGACTCTGCCAGCGACAGGGATTGCTGGGCCAGCATCTCTTCTTCAACCGGTGAAAATAAAATCGGCAAGTCGATATCTTCCAGTGAGGTATCGATATTTTCGAACTCACTGGTAGCTGGTGTCCCACTGGGTTTTGGTATGTCGGCAATAGTGGGAAGAGTGGGGGGCTCAGGGGTTACAGGATTACCCTGCTTGGCCACCTGGCTGAGCACGGGGATTTCTTCATTGTTCTCGTCGGTGACAAGCAAGTTGTGCAGTGAATTAAGTTCATCCAGAAATTCACTGGGCTGCTTGCGCTGCTGTCCGCGTTGCTTGTGTTTGTTTTTTTGCCGGACATGACTCTCGGACGTAGTTAGAGGCTCTAATTGATCTTATGGGATTGTAACGGATATCCGCGATCGCGGAAGTGACCAAATCGCAATCGGGACCGTTTTAATGGTTCCGGTTGTTGGATAACAACTTCTGCCAAGCGTTCAAAGCGGCTAAACCACTTGGGTACTTTGGAGCAGAGATTGATCAGTAAGCCGTGGTGATCTGCGGGGTCTTCGCCACTGTTAATTTCTATTTGCGCCTGTTGGTTTTCAGTTTGTGGGGCGTGGGGCAGGAAACTGTCCTCGCGAAATGTCCACAGCAGTTGATCCATCTGCTCCGCCCGTTGCGGGTCGTCCACCGCGATTAATACACGCATACCCGCGCGGAAGGCTTTCTCAGCCAGGCGGCAGGCAAAAACATCGGCGTGTTCCGGTTGGTCGGAAGAGAGAATATAGAAATCAATGCGAGTCATTACAGATACTGGTCAAATAATCCCGGCCATATTGATACGCTGCCAAAAACAAAAGCGGCCCATTAATCAATGGACCGCCCGGCGCGCCGGGCACCGATGGTGCCGGCGGCTATTGTGCGCTTTGGCTACTTATTTGCCCAGTAGATATTCAACCAGTAGGGGAACCGGACGGCCGGTTGCACCTTTCTGTGCGCCGGACTTCCAGGCACTACCGGCAATATCCATATGTGCCCATTTGTAGTCTTTGGCAAAACGCGCCAGGAAACAGGCAGCGGTTACTGAACCGGCTTCGCGCCCACCGATATTTTGGATATCGGCAAAATTGGAATCCAGGGAGGACTGGTACTCGTCCCACAGCGGCATTTGCCATGCGCGGTCGCCAGTAGTTTCGCCAGCCTGGAGAAGGCTCTTGGCCAGTTCTTCGTTATTGGCGTAGAGACCGGTGGCGTGATGGCCCAGGGCGATAACACAGGCACCGGTGAGGGTGGCGATATCAATCACTGCGCTGGGCTTGAACTTGGCTGCGTAGGTGATCGTATCGCACAGAACCAGGCGGCCTTCGGCATCGGTGTTGAGGATTTCGATGGTTTTGCCGGACATGGAAGTCACAACATCACCGGGCTTGCTGGCGCCGCCGCTGGGCATATTTTCAGCAGCGGCAACCAGGCCTACTACGTTGATAGAAGGCTGCAGTTCAACCAGGGCGTTCATTACGCCGAAGACACTGGCGGCACCGCCCATGTCGTATTTCATTTCGTCCATAGCCTGGCCCGGCTTGATGCTGATGCCGCCGCTATCGAAGGTGATGCCTTTACCGACCAATACCACAGGTTTTTCGCTGGCCTTGCCACCTTTGTAGTTCATGGCAATCAGCGCGGGGGGCTCGTCGCTGCCTTTGGAGACGCTGAGGAAAGCACCCATGCCCAGGGCTTTCATTTTCTTTTCGTCCAGCACGCTGGTGGTGAGCTTTGCATGTTTTTTAGCCAGCGCCTTCGCCTGGGCAACCAGGTAGTTGGGGGTACAAATATTGCCTGGGAGATCCCCCAAATCACGGGCGACATTGCTGCCCAGTGCTTGAGCGGCACCCACTTCCATGCCGCCTTGAATAGCTTTCAGCTGCTTTTTCTCTGGAGCGTGGATGGTAAATTTCGCCAGGGGCAGGGGCTTTGCATCGGTGCGGGACAGGGTGTAGCGATAGCTTGCCAGGCCGGCGGCCATGGCGATTTGCTGTGCTTTCCAGCGATTATCGGCACCTTCAACCTCTACTTCGCACAGGTAGCTCGCGGCCTCTTTAAAGTTCTTTACCCCATTGGCACTGCTGGCTGCCAGCTTGCGGAATTCCGCCTGGCTGATGGTGCCTTTACCGGTGCGTACGACCAGAACGCGCTCGCTGGGAACGTCGATAAGATTGATCAGCTGGATGCTGCCGGATTTGGCCCCCAAGTCCCCGCGCTTGAGGATTTTTGCAATCATTCCCCCGGTCAATTTATCCAGGCTTTTTCCACTTTCGCTGAGGTTATTTTTGGCATCTGCTGAAATAATAGAGCAGGCACTGCGTTGTTTACTGATATCTGCAACCTTGGCGGAGAACTGCATTTTTCGCTTTCCTTAAAATCTGACAATAGATTGCATGTCTCTAGGCCGAGACATAGCAAGAATTTTTAGTGATAATGCGTCGCACAAGTTTAACCCGCCTGCCTGTGGATTGCTGTACCTAGAGGGAAACTTGCTCGTTTTTGATTCAGACACCATCACACCGCTGTCACCAAGGAATTTGTTCGCCCTGTGATTATTTTTCGCTATCTCTGCCGCGAGCTGCTGTTTGCCACGCTAGCGGTTAGCGCAATTTTGCTGTTAATTGTGATGAGCGGCCGATTCGTGAAATACCTTGCGGAAGCTGCCGCCGGTGATATTTCGGCGAATATCCTGTTCTCCCTGATGGGATTCCGTTTGCCGGGATTCCTGGAACTGGTATTACCGCTGGGCCTGTTTGTGGGGATTCTCCTCTCCTATGGCCGCCTTTATATAGAAAGTGAAATGACGGTTCTGCACGCCTGTGGCTTTAGCGATTGGCGTTTGCTGGGCTACACCATGATTCCAGCACTGATGCTGGCGCTGGTGGTGGCGTCCATGAGCCTGTATTTCTCTCCGGCGGGTATGGAGCGTTCCACCAGCCTGTTAAATGCAGAAAAGGCGCGCAACGAATTTGATCACCTGGTACCAAAAAGATTTGTGTCCTCCCAGGGCGGCCGCGCGGTTTATTACGCCGATGCGCTGAGCGAGGACAAGTCCACCATGTTGGGGGTGTTCCTGGCTGAGTTGGGTGGTGCGGAAGAGGAAACTGAGGCAGACCAGCAGATTGTCATCCGCGCTCGTGAAGGTGTACAGGAGATAGATCCTGAGACAGGCCTGCGCTATTTGGTACTGCGCGACGGTTATCGCTATGAGGGTGTTCCCGGTGAGCGGGAATACCGCCAGATGAAATTTGACAGTTACTCGGTGATTCTGGAGGTGCCTCGCGAGCGCAGCCGCTTGCAGGACCAGATGGAATCGGCTTCAACCCTGGATCTTCTTAAAGGCGATGATCCGCAACAGAGGGCCTACCTCTACTGGCGCTTCAGCCTTCCGATATTGGTATTGGTGGTTGCAGTACTCGCAGTGCCATTATCCCGTACCAACCCTCGCCAGGGGCGTTTTGCGAAGATGATCCCGGCCATTCTGCTGTATATCACCTACCTGGTAATCCTGCAGGGTGTCAGGGGGGCGATTGAGGACGGCAAGATTTCCAATCCGGCAATGATCTGGCTGGTTCACCCGCCGTTCTTACTGCTCGGCTTGCTGCTGTTAGCGGGAAGAAATTGGCGCAAGGCGCCGCCCAAGCGTTTGCCCGAGGATGTGAAGGAGTCGCCAGGTGAGTAAGCTCGATTTATATATCGCCCGCACCGTTATTGTTGCTGTGGGTGGCGCGCTGATGATTATTCTTGGCCTCACTGTGGTCTTTGCATTAGTGGACCAGTTGGGGGAGCTGAAGAAGGATTATGGCTTTGCCGATGCCCTGAAGTATGTGGGTTGGACATTGCCGGCGCGTATCTATGAACAGCTGGGCTTTTCCGCCCTGGTTGGGTGTCTGGTGGGGCTGGGCTCATTGGCAGGTACCAGTGAGCTGACCGTTATGCGGTCTGCCGGCGTCTCAATCGGTCGGATTACCTGGGCGGTGATGAAGCCCATTATGCTGCTGATTTTACTGGGTTTGGGCCTGGCGGAATTTGTTATTCCCAAGACCAATGTAATTGCCGAGAGTGACAAAGCCCGGGCATTGGGTGAGCTGGAGGCGAGCGGTCTGGAAAGTGGCCTGTGGCTGAAAGACAGCGGCGAGTTTGTGCACTTCAACGCGGCGCTGCCGGATGGTGAACTTTACGGTGTTACCCGCTACCACTTCGGTGCTGATCGAGAGCTGGAGCAGGTGGAGTTTGCTGAGCGCGGCCATTTTGATGGTAAGCGCTGGGAGCTGGAGAATAGCCGCACGACGATCTTCACCGGTGAACATACCGAGAGTGAGGCGCTGCCTACGACTGAGTGGAAGGCGGAGATTTCGCCAGAGTTATTCGCTTTGGTGGTGCCTATGCCGGCGGATCTGTCACCGCGCAGCCTTTGGGCTTACGGCAAGTTCCTCGATCGCAAGGGTGAAGACTCCAGTCGCTACTGGTTGCAGTTCTGGAAAAAAGTATTGCAGCCACTCACTATCGCCAGTCTGGTGATGGTGGCGATCTCCTTTATTTTTGGCCCTCTGCGGGAAGTAACCACCGGACTACGTGTGTTTACCGGATTGGTGGTTGGCCTGGTGTTCCAGTTTGTCCAGGATATGTTGGGGCCATCTTCCCTGGTATTTGGTTTCCCGCCTTTCCTCGCGGTGTTACTACCGATATTGCTGTGCTTTGGCGCGGGGTGGTACCTACTGCAGCGGGCCCGTTAGGGCCCCTAGCCTTCTACTTTTTAGACTTCTTGGGAAGTACGCGCACCTCGGATTCGGAGATAAGGTCATGCCACGTGGCCTTGTCGGATCTGGCCCAGGCAGAGAAGTAACCGAGTCCCAAACAAGCAATAGACAGCGGCGCTACGATGGCGCGAAGGATACACTGGCGCCAAGTGAGCTGGGCTCCGTTTGGGCTCGCCAGCAGCAGACGCCAAGCGCGCATCCCCACAGTTTGACCCGCAGCCCTCCAGGACCAGAAGTAATACCCTACGATAACCGCTAGAGCGCCCAGCTGGAAGAATGGTCCGCTGACACAGGGGTTGTAGTCATTTGCCTCGGGCTGGCAGTTGAGGCCCACCACGGTAGAGGCAACCATCAGCGCGATAAAGCCGTAAACCACCAGTAGGCCCATCAATATCAGCAGGTCGTAGAGCAGTGCGGCCAGGCGTGGACCCACCCCGGCAACAGGGAGTTCAGGAAAGGATTTGGGGGTGTTCGAGCTACTCACGGTTATCTCCGCCGGTTTTAAGTGGCGGAGATTCTAACAAACCTGTAAACGGGGAAGGAGAGGTAGCGCGCCTGAGTTCAGGGGCTCCCTAAAACTCCAGCTCAAAAGAGAACTTGAATTTGTCATCGGACAGAGAGATGCCATAGTCCACCGAGCTGCCAATCTTACCCTTATTGTTGGTGTACCTGAGCAAGCCTGTACGTGCGGCGCGGGAGTTTTGTGCCTTGTAAGTCTCAAGCCCCATTCGCAGGATTTTGGACAGGGCTTTGCCGCCTTTCAGGGGCTTAAACTCATCTGGATTGGTGTGCATCTGCAGCCATTGGTAATTTAGGCGTCGCTGTACGTTGCTCATACTATTGGTGCGTAAGTACTCGGCGGCCTGGACCAGGGCTTCGTTATCCATTGCAAATGCACTGTCGGAGAAAAACAGACTGCCGGATTCCATATTCAGGGTTTCATGGGAATCCGGGATAAATAACTCATCGGCAGAACAGACGCAGCACGCGGGCAGAAGAAATAGGCCAACGGTTTTTGGCACTAGTTGATTGGCGCTGAATCGGAAACTGCAGAGTAGCATTCTGTTTACCCCTGGGTGTCAACTTCTCATTTCGATGGCCGCAAGCGGTCGTTGAATTTATTATGGGTCACCCTTAACAAAGCATTTTTTCGAATTAATTAGGCGGCTGATGCAACTCCACTTACTGGACAGTCCGAAAAAGTCATCTCTTTCCTTGGAGGCCGCATGAAATGGATACTTTTTCATTTTTGTCTAAGTGGTCGCGAGCGTGAGCAGGAGCCCGCCAATGTTTTTTTATTATTGTTTTGGTATTTCTGTGCCAATGCTGATGAAAAAATTGTCTTGAATAGCTCCTCTTTCCACCGGATCGGGGCTTAGGTGCCAGGAAAGAGTTCCAAAATGCGCTACCGCAAAATTCTCCCACAAATAATCAGTGAGGATGGGGTTGGTTGGCTATCGGCTCTGGGTTCGTGAATCGCTTCTATGGCAAAGCTGTTGTCACGAAATAGCTGGACCCAACTTTCCAGGGTGCGGAAATACCAGGGAGCGGCCTCTTCAAAATCTCCGTCAATACCTTCCCAAGATCCCGGGCGCCATCCATCTCGATAGGGCTCATTACCGCAGGCCTGATGGGGGTGAAGAGTTTGGATGACAAAATACCCACCGGGCAGTATTAACTCGCGTGCATGGCTGAATAGTTGCTCGACAGATTCCTTTCCGATGAGGGAGAAGTTGCACACGATAAGTTCAAACTGCTGTTCCAGTTTTTCGGCGCAAATTTCTTCGTACTGCAATCGCCGGTAGGATTCATTGGCGCCTGCTCGAGCGCTGGCAATATCCACTAAATCCTTAACGCCATCGACACCACAGACTCGAATACCTTGCTCCGCCAGTTTTCTACTGAGCCAGCCTTCACCGCAACCGATATCTAAAATGCTCGCAGGTTGGTACGCCATGATTGTGCTGACAATGGCAGCATCAGTAACTAGTCGGCGGCTGGGAATGGCGGCATTGTCTACTACTTTAGTCCACTCATGAGCATTCTTATGCCAGCAGGTGAGTACCTGATCATCACTGAATTCGGAATTGGGCATGCTTGGGTGACCTCCAGCCTGTCATTATTCACAGCTTGAGTGTACCGTCAGTGGACCATCCAGCTACAAAGGTGCTGAGGTCCCATGTCCACTCAAATGATTTTTGATTATGTGATCGTAGGTGCCGGCTCCGCCGGTTGTGTTTTAGCAAATCGGCTCAGTGCCGAAGAGCAGAATCGAGTTTGTCTTCTGGAGGCGGGTCCTAAAGACCGGAGCCCCTTGATCTCCATCCCTGTCGGTATTGGCGAGTTACTGCCGGGTACTCGCTACAACCTACACCACCATACCACGCCACAAAAGCACCTGAATGACAGGAAATTATTTTGGCCGAGGGGCAGGACCCTCGGGGGTAGTAGCTCTATAAATGCCATGGTTTATATTCGTGGAAACAGCGATGACTACGATGCCTGGGAAGCGGAGGGTAATCCCGGTTGGGGTTGGAAGGGCTTGTTGCCTTACTTCTTAATGTCGGAAGGCAATGAACGGGGTACTGATGCGCACCACAGTGGCTACGGCCCTCTGTCGGTCTCGGATTTAAAGTGGAAAACCCGATCGGGCCATGCTTTTTTACGCGCAGCTGAGTCCCTGGGACACCGGCCGAATAATGATTTTAATGGCAGTCAGCAAAATGGAGTGGGTTTTTACCAAGTAACCCAACGGCGCGGACGCCGCTGCTCTGCGGCTACAGCTTATCTGCACCCAGTTTCCAGCCGCTCTAACCTACATGTTCGTACCAACAGCCAGGTGGCGAGGATTATTCTCAGGGGAGAGAAAGCGACCGGCGTCGAATTGCTTGATGGCACTAAAATCCTGGCGAATAAGGAAGTGATTTTAAGTGCCGGTGCTATCCAGTCGCCACAGCTATTATTGCTGTCTGGTATTGGGGATCAGGACCAATTGCGTAAATCTGGAGTGACTTCGCAAGCGCATCTTCCCGGTGTCGGAAAAAACCTGCAGGACCACCTGGATATCATTCAAGTTGTGGAAGCTTCAGAAGCGGTTAGCTTTTCCGAGGCACTATGGCCGAAGCTTCTCACTGCAATGCGCCTGCCAGAACTGATCTTTTTAAATAAAGGGCCCCTAACCAGCAATGTGGCCGAGGCGGGGGGCTTTGCCAGTTCCAGTCTGGCGGGTGGCAATCCGGATATTCAATTCCACATGACGGCAGTTCCGACTTTCCAACATGGATTTAATAAGCGCACCTGCTACGGTTACTCCCTTCACGCCTGTGCCCTGAGGCCTAAGAGTCGCGGTGAGATCACTCTGGACTCCACCGATCCACGCAAACTGCCCAGAATTGAACCCAACTACCTGAGTGAGCCCGAGGATCTGCAGGTAATGGTGGAGGCATTTGAAATGGCACAGGATATCCTCGCCCAGGAGGAACTGAGTCGCTACAAGAAAAAGTCCTTGCGCCCAGAGCAGAAGTTGAGTGATAGAGAGTCAATCATCCACTATATTCGCCAGCATGCAGAATCCATCTACCATCCGATAGGTACCTGTCGAATGGGGAGTGATGAATTGGCTGTAGTGGACAGCGAGCTAAAAGTACACGGTGTGGATGGACTGAGGGTTGTGGACGCCTCCATAATGCCCACCCTGATCAGTGGCAATACCAATGCGCCTGTGATCGCTATTGCGGAGAAGGCGGCAGATTTGATTATGCAGCGGTCTTCGCGCTCGTTTGTAAAAGAGAATAGACACACTCAGGAAGTTGAATGAATTGGCAATGCCCGCTTTGTGCTGCCCCCTTAACTTTAGGAAAAGATACTTGGCACTGTACCAATCGACATAGTTTTGATCGCGCGCGTGAGGGCTACGTCAATTTGTTGCCCGTTTATCGCAAGCGCCGCAAAGATCCCGGTGACTCTTCGGAGATGCTTCACGCGCGGCGGCGCTTTCTTCACGCCGGCTACTATCGGCCTCTGGTTGATAGTATCTCGGCGCTCTTGCCCTACAAGCCCGGCCGCCGTTTACTGGATATCGGTTGCGGTGAGGGGTATTACCTGCGAGAGCTTGAGTCCGCTGGCTGGCATGGCCACGGCCTTTCCGGTATCGACATTTCAAAATCCGGCGTGCGTATGGCGGCCAAGCGCGACAGTGGCGCTCAGTTTGTGGTTGCCAGCAATGTGAATTTACCGGTGGTCTCGGAGTCGGTGGATAACCTGCTGAAGATCTTTGCCCCAGCCCCCGATCATGAAATGGAGCGGGTAATCAAAACCGGTGGCCATTTGGTAGACGTATCCCCTGGCCCCGATCACTTGTGGTCACTAAAGAAGTACCTCTATAAAGAGCCGCGTAAACATCCCGCACCAAAAGTGATTGAGAAGTTGACCCCAGAAGTCGATATGCGCTGCTGTTTCCCTTTCGTATTGAAGAGCAAGCAGGCCATTTCAGATTTTCTCGCTATGACGCCTTTTGCCTGGAAGGGCAATCGTGAAGAACGGCAGAAACTCGAAGAGCGCGACAGCCTGGAGCTGGAGGCGGACTTTGTTATTCGTCGTTTTATTAAACATAAATAACAGGCACTTGATAGAAGGTAGAGGTAATAGAGCAGCGTTATGGCGACTCCCAGAGACTTTGGATTTATGCGGCGAGCCCTGGAGCTTGCACAACTCGCTGCTGAGCGCGGTGAAGTACCGGTGGGTGCGGTTTTGGTCCAGGATGGAAAAATCATAGGGGAGGGCAGTAATCGCCCGATTGGGAATTGTGACCCCAGTGCCCATGCGGAAATCGTAGCCCTGCGGCAAGCGGCAGATAAACAACAAAACTACCGCCTGCCAAACACCACTTTATATGTGACGATTGAGCCCTGTACTATGTGCTTTGGCGCAATGGTACATGCGCGGGTAGGGCGGCTGGTATACGGCGCTACCGAACCCCGGGCCGGTGTTGTGGAGAGCCAGCTGGAATTGGCACAAGCCAACTTTTTCAATCACAAGATTACGGTGGAGTCGGGAGTCATGGCGGAAGAGGCAAGCAATTTAGTGCGCGAGTTCTTTCATGATCGACGCTGATCTGGCATTTGCTTTTGTGGTGAATTCAATAGTTGTCGCCACCGTCGTCCTGATTCACCACGAAGTATTGAGTGCCCTTGCCCGGATTGGCCGCTGGATTCCGATCAAGCATAACCTGGCGATTGTCTTGGGGGTGTTTGGCGCTCTGATCGCCCACGTGGCTGAAATATGGCTGTTTGCTTACTGCTACTACTTTATGGTGAATTCGCCTTATTTTGGTACTTTGGTGGGCAACTTTAATGGCAGCCTGTTGGACTGCGCCTATTTCTCATTCACCACTTATACCTCACTGGGTTTTGGTGATATTGAGCCCCTGGGGCATCTGCGTTTTACTGCTGGCCTTGAAGCCCTTACGGGACTGGTGATGATTACCTGGACCGCTTCTTTTATGTTTTTAAAAATGCAGCGTTATTGGGAGAATTGATCGCAGGGTTCTTAAGATTTAATTCGCGCCGTACGCCCTGTGCGTTGTGTGGGTTTTTCTGCTGGATAGAATTCTTTTGAGTGGAGCCTTAAATAAAAGTGTCTGCCCACACTGCGCCAGAGTTTTCCGAAAGGGTGCAGCCAATAGAGCCACCGGGCGACTTTCGTGCGGTGGATATTGGATTTAACAATATTGGAGATGTGTTCGTTTTCCCACAGAAGGTGGGGCTCAACGCCATACAGTTTTAGGTCAAATTGCCAGAAGTGATCGAATACCTTGTCGATGGGTTCGAAAATACGGTTGGCATATTTTAAGATTTTCTCCATCCCGCGCCGGTTAATCAGATATCCCTGTGCTCCACACCACCCCCGCTCTGGTCGCACTAACTGATGAACACCGTCATTCAAGGTTTGCACGACTTTTCGCTTGCGGACCTTAAGTCCCATCAGTCGAATCATCTCGATATTTTCAGGGAGTTGCTCTAACTCCGCTAGGACGCGGCCAAATGAGGGTTCTAGCTGTACATCATCTTCCAGAATACAGACCCGGTCCAAGCCGGAGCGGTATGCCCGGCGAATTGCTCTCAAGTGGGCGAGATAGCATCCAATTTCGGAGCTTTTGAGTTCGCACAAGTGGCGCCATCGGGTGACGTTATTCGCGATATGCTCATTATCTTCCAGTTCCGGAATGCCTGAGCGCCCATCAATCCCCTCAATCGTGTTGATATGCAGTCGCTGCATTTTCCCGGCGCTGAGTAATAGGTCAACGTCATCACTGTTTGGTTGCAGAGTGATAATCCAACAGGGGGTATTGGCGATATAGGGTCGCTGACGGCGGCCGCGCGGGGTAATTGGGCGCCTAGAGCTTAAAGGGAGGCGGCGACGTTGTCTTGTTGGTGGGGAAAGCGGGTGCCGCTTGGGCTTGTGGCTGGTAGCAGCCAGCAGGCCAGGCAAAAATTCCTGAGCTACCACAGTTGCTAGAATGACAGGGCTTTTCCACCAAGAGGCGCTGAACAAGTGCCGGGCACCACAGGAGTCCCTTGGACGCTTGGAGGTCAGGGTTGGAAAACCTTTAGTTATACCGTCTGCAGACGGTATAGAAGCGTCATGGGCCATTAACTCCCCTGATCTTATGGTCCTAAGTTAAGTTGCTACGATTGAAGGTTAAGGTTTGACCTGCCAGTCCGAAAAAGGATGAGGGAACTTACTACTGGGGTGGAAGGAAAGAATACACCGCTCTCGAGACACGCTGTGAATACATCCCTGTAAGCTCCTAATCGGCATCCATGCCTCATAGGGTCCCAAGCGCGGTGTATTCTTTCCTTCTCCCTTTTTAGTAATTGTGAGAGGTGTCTTGTAGAGGTGCCAAGGTGGAGTTGGTTCAATAGGGACTGTGGATGAACTCAGGCTTTATAAAAATGGCGTTGATCCTGGGGCTTTTGAGCTCTGTTGGTCCTATGGCCATTGATATGTATCTGCCTGCATTACCTGCGATGACAAAGGCCCTCGACACCTCAACCCAGGTCGCGTCCTATACGCTGATGGCCTATTTTATTGCGTTCGGGGTGTGTCAGATTTTTTATGGCCCCGCTTCCGATATGTTTGGCCGCAAACCGCCGCTCTATTTTGGTTTGCTGGTTTTTACTTTCGCATCTATTTGTTGTGCCCTGGCAACCACTATCGAGTGGTTAATTGCCTTTCGCTTCCTGCAAGGAGTGGGTGCCGCCTCAGTAATGTCGATTCCCCGAGCAATAATTCGAGATTCTTATACGGGTACTCAAGCAACTCGCCTTCTTACCACAGCAATTCTTGTCCTTTCAATTTCTCCTATGTTGGCGCCATTAATTGGTAGTCTGCTATTAATTTCGTTTGGTTGGCGCAGCATATTTTGGGGGATATCCATTGCTACTTTTTTAAGTCTGATACTTGCTATTACAAGCCTTCACGAAACCTTACCAGTGAATAAGCGCATACCATTTAAAATAGGTGCGCTGCTTGAATCTTATTCAATATTACTGCGTGACCCGATCTATATAGGGCTTACTTGTATAGGAGGGTTTGGCTTCGCCAGTGTACTTGCTTTTTTTGCGGCAGCTTCATTCTTATATACGAATTACTACGGATTGACCCCAACCGAATTTAGCCTCGCCTTTGCTCTGAACGCGCTAAGTTTCTTCTTGTCGAGTCAATTTTCAGCAAATTTCGGTGCCCATTTAGGGATGGTGAAGCTGGTGAAGTGGGGTGTAGTTGGATTTGTGATAAGCTCGGTGACTATGTATTTAGTGATAGAGGCCGGTTTTGATCATCTCGTACTACTGATATGCATGCTTATCGTATGTAATATGTTTCTTGGTTTGGTTCTTCCTACGGCATTTATTCTTTCCATGGAAAGACATGGCCCTATAGCGGGAACGGCTTCTGCCCTGGCTGGTACTATGCAGTTGTCAATCGGGGCTGTAGCTATCCTGATAACCAGTTTGGTTTTTAATGGAACACCAGAATCGCTTGCTGGGGTAATTGCGGTGTGTGGAATTTTGGCCTTTGTGGTTTCTTGGTTGGTTTTGCGTAATGTAGTCAGTATCACAGCAGACCAGAGCGATTGAGTAATACCAAAATAAATTAGGGAGCCCCTGAATAACTCTGTGCCGGCATTTCACTCAGCATCGTTCGAATGATGCTGAGTGAACTCTGGAGTGCTTAAGATCAGTAGGCACCAGCACTGTAGATCAGCTCATAGCTGTGGCTGTAAATTTCCAGAATATTGCCAAAAGGATCTTCCATATAAATCATGCGATAAGGTTTTTCACCGGGGTAGTAATAACGGGGCTCCGGCATACGTTTTTTACCTCCAGCCGCCACAATCTTATCCGCCAGTTCTTCCAGGTTGGGGTCTTGTACGCAGAAGTGAAAAATACCGGTTTTCCAGTATTCAAAATTATCTTCTGGGTTTTCCTGATTTTTAAACTGGAATAGCTCTACGCCAATCCTGTCCCCTGTCGACAAGTGAGCAATACGGAAACTACCCCAGTTTGGGCCAAATACGTCGGTGCACATTTCACCGATAGCGCTTTTGTCCTCTGTGATATCTGTGGGCTTCATAATCAGGTACCAACCAAGTACCTCGGTGTAAAACTTCACAGCTTCTTCAAGATTCGGCACTGAAATACCGATATGAGAAAAGGTTCTCGGGTATGCGCTACTCATAGCTGTCTCCTTTGTTGAATGCGGTTAAGTTACAGTCTCTAATGCATTACGTATAATTATCATTTGTGATATTTTTAAGTAGCGTTCGTAATGATAAGTCCAGTGTGGTTAAGAAGCTTCTGTACTTTAGCTGAAGAGGGGCACTTCACTCGTACGGCGGATCGCTTGCATATGACTCAGTCTGGGGTCAGCCAGCATATACGCAAGTTAGAGGAGCACTTAGGTGTCGCTCTGTTAGTTAGACAGGGTAAACACTTCACGCTCACTGATGCTGGTGATCGGCTCTACCGGGAAGGGCAGGGGATTATTCAGAAGCTTGCCAGCCTGGGGCAAATTGTTGGTGAAGACCCTCCCCACCGTGGGGATGTGCGAGTAATGTGCCCCGGGAGTGTGGGGCTGAAGCTCTACCCCAAGTTGTTGTCCCTGCAGAAAATCCATCAGGGTTTATCGATGAGCTGCCGTTTTGCTCCCAACCTGGATGTAGAGAAGGCCATTGCGGAAAACGGCG
The DNA here is from genome assembly GCA_032615215.1 of Microbulbifer sp. MKSA007. Classification (NCBI taxonomy): domain Bacteria; kingdom Pseudomonadati; phylum Pseudomonadota; class Gammaproteobacteria; order Cellvibrionales; family Microbulbiferaceae; genus Microbulbifer; species Microbulbifer sp. MKSA007. The sequence continues at coordinate 1,350,281 of CP128433.1, forward strand.
CTGATATTGGATTAATGACCAGCCCGCCACAAGCAGAGGAGCTTGACAGTCGGCCGGTCGCCAGTGAAAGGTTGTTGCTAGTGACGCCGGCTGAAGTAAAAACTCCTGACTGGGAGAAGCTTTTAGCGCTGGGCTACATAGGCCATCCTGACGGTATACACCATGCGAGTCTATTATTGGGAGCAAACTTCCCGCAATTTAGAAGTCTTGAAGCTTTTCAACAAAAAGGGTTTTCCAATCAGATCAGTTTAATACTGGAGCCCGTTAGTATGGGATTGGGTTTCACAGTTTTACCTGCCTATGCGGTAAGTGCATTTCGAAAGCCGAAATTGATTAAGGCACATAGCCTTGAAAATCCTGTTAGTGAGACACTATATTTGGCGCTTAGGCGCACTCAACTTGTACCCGCCAGAGTCAGGTTTATTATTGGTGAAATGGAGAAATGGCTTTAATCGGGCTCCTAAGTATCAAAAAGCTGAACAGTTTTGGTAAAAATACCGGGTTGCTTCGCTTCCTGCTATTTTGGGCTCTATCACAACTTTCTCTTGTGGGAATAGCTGAAGCTGAGAGTGTTAAGGATGAGCAAGATAAAATACTGATGTTGTTGGCTTATTCTATAGTATTCCAGGACTGGGTCAGACCTACTGATAAAAATAAAAGAGGCCATAATATTGGTGCGGTTTTATTTGATAATGATGCCAGGAAGATAGTCGGGGCCCAACTAAATTCAGTTTTGCGTTGCGATGACAAAACTCAACACGCTGAAGTGCGTTTAATGCAGCAGTGTCTATCAGAAAAATGTCTCGGAGAAAAAAGCCAATATTTGACCAAGGCCAATGTTACGATCTACACATCTTTAGAGCCCTGTATGATGTGTAGCGGAATGATGATTTTTTTGGGCGTTTCAGGTGTTGTATACGGGCAAACTGATCCAGACTATGGTCAAAGTATCGAACGACTTAAGCAAAGCTTTGACAAAAATTGTGGCTATGAGCATTCTCAGTGTATCGTAGATAAACCGGGAAATTATTACACTCGCCGTATAACTTCAGAACCATCGAAGCTTTTACAGAAAGAGAAGCTGGATGGGGCTTACTTTAATTATGAATTACTACATGGAGACTATATTGTTAGCTTCCTATTGAGTGACGATGCTAAAGAAATTTATCAGGAAGCTTTTCGGAACTTCAAAAACCTGGATATTAGGCATAAGGAAAATCGGTCTATATATCGCCAAGCACTTTCAACCCTAAAACAGCTGGAAAATGGTGAACTGCAGTTGGGTTACTGTCCATCCTGGCAGTCGCACCATCACTAACTTTTCGACTATTGGTTTAGAGCTTTTCGAGCATGTTCTGTGAGGTTGATAGTGATCTCTTTAATCAATTTCGATTTTAAGTTCCAAACATGCCAGTAAAGAGGAATCTTCAAATACTGGTCTTCAGCGAGTTTCACCAACTTTCCACTTTTTAGCAGGCTGGCGATCTGAATATCTGGCGCCATTCCCCAACCCAGCCCCAGAGTTAAGAAACTGAGGAAGCTCTTTGAAGAGGGGATTTCATGAGATGGGTACTGACCGGTCTCCACGCCCCAAAACTGTTTAAGGTAACGACTCTGCAATTGATCCTTATAGTTGAACTCCAATGTGGGAGCGTAGTGGAGCTCTTCAACCTTAATCGGGTCTGAAAAAAACTTCTTCTTAAAAGCCTTGGTGCATACCGGGTAATAGGCCATATGACCGAGCAGTACCGATTGGCAGCCCTGGAGGTTACTGGTTGTTGAACTGATACAGCCAATGACTTCACCATTCTTCAGCAGTTCATGGGTAGCGTCCTGATCGTCAACCTTTAGATCCACGAGCAACTGCTGGGATCGAATCAATGGTGTGATGGCAGCCAGGAACCAGGTATCCAAACTATCTGCATTCAGTGCGATACGAACCTTATTCTGGTTGCTATAGCGGGTCTTGCCCCCCTCTGGATCGATATCAGTGAGAAGCTCTTGTTGTAACAAGTGCATTTGCTGGTAGTACCCCAACACTTTGAGGCCGGCTTCAGTGGGCCGCAAAGGGTTGGAGCGTATCAATAGGGCTTGGCCAACCTGGCTTTCTAAGGCTTTGATTCGTTGGGAAATCGCAGACTGGCTGACATGGAGTAGGGCGGCAGCCTTGTCAAAACTGCGCTCCTCTATGACAAAGGCAAAGGCCTGGAGTTGCTTTAGGTCTAGCATAAGAATTTCTTATGAGGGATCAGTATAATTAAGTTTACTTATTCTAGTTTGACTCTTAATCTCGCGCCACTATTAAGGCCCGCAGCCCTGCGGGCACTTCCAAATTAGAGAATGAAACACAGGAGGCATCGTGTTCTCAGGGTTGTTGCTGGCGCCGCTCGCAAAAGGTTTTTTGACTACCATCAGTTTGATTATGGCGATCGGAGCGCAGAATGCGTTTCTGCTGACGCAGAGTATCCGTCGACAATATCACTTTAGTATCGCGGCTTTATGCGTACTGATGGATATTGCCTTGATCACAGGCGGCGTGTTCCTGGTTGCAAACCTCGCACAAGCGGGTGGCGACTGGATGATCTGGCTGACCTGGCTCGGTGCTGCTTTCCTGTTCTCCTACGGTGCTATAGCTTTCCGTTCGGCCTTCACTAATAAAGGTCTTGGAGAGCAAAAAGAGTGGATGAAATCCCGCCGCTCTGCCTTGATTACCGCGGTAGCCTTAACCCTGCTTAATCCACACGCGTATGTGGACACGGTTGTACTGATTGGCTCAGTAGGGGCGCAGTATGCTGGCAATGGAACCTGGTTTTTTGTGCTGGGGGCATGTAGTGCATCCCTGCTATGGTTCACCCTTCTTTCAGTGGGTGGCAGCATGATGCAGCCGCTATTTAAGAACCCCAGAACCTGGCAGGTACTCGATGTACTGGTGGGCATTATGATGTGGACTATTGCTATCAGCTTGTTGTGGGCGCAGTAGACACTCGATAACGGCTGCTAAAAATAGCTGTAGACTAATAAGTCTACGGCTATTTTTTTGCTTCCAGGCCCTTAACTTATTCCTATAGTTTTCCACACTAACTCTCCCTTAACATTCCCCCTGACCTGTTTAACCCACCATTTCGATTGCTCAAAAAGCGCCCAAATTGCATACAGGGCCTCTCCACCAACCAATAAATGGCTGCTGCCAGAGCAAAGCTAAGTAGTGTTACTGCCACAAGAAACGTGGATAGAGAAATACTTGTAAACCCTTGCCCCCAAGGTTGGCTTATGACCCAGCTGCCGAAAAAGACAACGACTAAATGAAACAGGTAAGTGGAGTAGCTGATAGTCCCCAGAGCTACTAAATGCCGTATTGGCTTTAGTGGAAGTAATACAAAAACAAGGAAGATAGCTAAAGCGATGAAATGAGATGAGAAAAAACGGAGGGGAGTTTCGCTGATCGACCTACCTAATAGGTGCATGGCCATAACGAGTAGTGGTATCGAGAAAGTCGAAACCAAGCCCCAAAGCATGTAACGATAACCGCGCCTTGTTTCGTAGCAATACCTGATCAGGGTTCCGCAGAACATAACTGCGATAGCAAAGGGGAGGTAAGTAGTGGTGGCGGGAAGCTGGGATATTGGAGTCGATGATTGCCCTAAAAGTTGCATGCTGATAAATACCGATAGTGCCCCCCAGCACACTAAGAGTAGGTACCTGGGATTCCCTAGTAGTCGAAGGGAGAACATCAGTGCGCAGAGACAGTAAAAAAGCAGTTCTGCAGTAAGAGTCCAATATAGAATCTGAACACTTTCAAACCCTATAAGACCTTGCAGCATTGTGGTATTGGCAAGAATGGTAGATGCAGAGAATGTTCGGTCAGCGAGCAACCATGTAAGTCCGATAATTGCAGTCAGAGATAACCAGTAAGTGGGATACAAGCGGAAGAAGCGGCGGATAGCAAAGCTCTTGAGAGTACGGTTAGATGCAAGAAGACTGTGGGGAATGACAAAGCCGGATATTAGGAAAAAACAAAGTACTCCTATCCGGCCAAAATCCAGTTGACTGATAAATTCAGCCAGAGCCGAGCCGTGCTGGGCGATGGATGGGTTGCGGATAAATACTTCACTACTGTGTTGCCAGACAACCAAAGTTGCAGCTAGCCCCCGTAGCACATCGAGATTAAGAAGGCGTGTGTTCATTACCGATGGACCATACCCTTGGTCAGTGTACTTTCATTCCGCCCAGAATATGATAACTATGCCTCTTGCAAAAGCCTGAGAGCTGAGAATTGTCAAGAAGAAAGGTAATAGTTGTCTGTATTTGCTGTGTACTAGTCTAGACCCAAGCATCTTAGTGATGATTGATTAACGGTAGCGCTATCCATTTTTTTTGAGCCTCTCGACGACTTGATCAATCTCGGCTTTATTCTCCCTGATAAGTCTGTCTGATAAAACTTTTAGCTTATTACTTGCCTTGTAGTCAAACGGGTCAACATATGGATTTACAAGTTCAACATTGAAATAATTATAATTAATCCGTCCCTCAGGAGTGAGAGATTTCGCAATTTCCAGTGTATATAACTGTTGATTATCCATAGACCTTTGTACGTTTGAAATTAGGTCTTGGATCCAGTTAATTTGCCCCCAGTTTTTTAGGCTTCTATAGTCAGTTTCCGTGGTAGCTAGTGGTTGCGTGCCAGCCCCAAGGACTAGTACATAATAGTTTTTTCCGGGGAACTCCCTGATAATATCACGTAATACAATACTGGTGGGATTGTTAGCGTCTACGCCAGCATCGGCATAATACTGATGATGTATGTCTTGTCCGGTAGTCATAAAATCGACGGGGGGAATACTGTTTCCGCGCTAGCTGCGGCTGTAACTAATTGGTAGAGTGTATTGGTGGGTAGCTTAGTAATTGCCTCGCCACGATTCTTGAATAATTGAAGCTGGCCCATGTGAATATTGAGGGAGGGGATGATGACGTAGTTTTTCAGGCTCGTAAATTTTAATTTGTCAGTGAAATTTTTTTCCATGGTTTCGCTTAAGCGATCACCGCTAAAGCGGGGGAGATAAAACCATTAAAGGTTAGTAATTTGTGATACCAAGGTACGGAGAATACGTATCTGCTATCTTTTTTATAAATATTAATGATTTTATCACTTTGAGATTTTAGGTTTTCAGTTCCTGGGTGATCATCTTCAAATGATTCTTGGGTCACATTGAGACCAGTAGCGATGATGGCACCAGTGGATACTCCACTAAAGACATCAAACAATTCATCAATAGGTTTGCCGGTCTGTTCTTCGATATGTTGAATAACATAGAGTGGTATCAAACCACGTATTCCACCGCCATCTATGATAAGGATGTTGATAGTATCTTTGTCTTTAAGGGAAGCATTACTTTTGATGAACTCTTTTGTAACAGGGTGGGCATCAAACCGAATACTTTGGGTCAGTCGGTAATTGTAGACGTACACCAAGCCTAAAAACGCTATGATAATTAGTATGGTGAAGGCTGACGCTAGCCGAAGTTTCATTGATCTGCCTATACTCTAAACCTTAATACAGAGAGTGTGGCAAAGTAGATAAGTTTTATTTCTTTGCGTTATTTAAAAGATACTAAAGGCTGTTTTATTGTCTTGTTTTTGGGTTGTGGCAAGGGATCAAGCAGTATAAGCGGTTTTTATCTGTAAGAGGGGGCGTAATTTCTATTCTCTGAGGCTCTTACGGGAAATTTCACTATCTTTACAGCGAAAAGCACATAAAGTAATCTGATGACTGAAAGCCCAGGTAGTGAACAGTAATTTAATGGAACTCTCCCAAGTCGGTGGCTGAAGCCTGCACATTTCCCTAGGATTTCAATTTACTGGCTTGATATAAGTATTGGTGGAGCGCTAAATATTATAAGCTGGTCGGCAATCAGGAAACCATTTAGTCTACTGGATGCTGTCTCTGAGTGTGGCTGATACACAAAGTATCCGCAAGGTTGAATGGTTATAAGTTATCAATGAGCTAGTGAATGAAAACCCGCGAGCCTAGCCAAAATTGATTAGAGTGAAAGGGGCCCACCCCGAAGGGTGGGAAATAGTTTAATGAGCTTGATGTTCTAAAGCGTTTAGGAAAGTTGCAATATCATCTACTTGTTGTGTGCTTAATTTCTGTCCCAATTGGTACCAAGCCATATCGTAAATTGCCTGCTCGATGGTTTCTACACGCCCGTCGTGGAAGTAAGGAGCGCTTCTGCTTACGTCGCGTAACATTGGAACTTTAAACATCATTTTATCGTTTTCAAGGCCTGTAACTTTATATCGACCTAAATCTTCTTGGTGTGGATATTGGTTGACCAGCCCCATCTTCTGGTACATGTTTCCACCCAAGGTTGCGCCATTGTGGCATGCTGAACAACCAGTGTTGATAAAGGTTTGCAGGCCCTTTAACTCACTTTGTGTCATAGCCTGGTCATCACCATTTATAAAATCATCAAAACGATCATTTGTAATCAGTGTGCGCTCAAACGCAGCTATGGCTTCAGCAATATTGTCGTAAGAGATAGCATTCTCTTTACCAAAGGCGTGTTTGAAACTTTCTTGATATTCGGCAATTTTTGAAATCTTTGCCTCAACAGCCTCTTCTGAAGGCATTCCCATCTCTACAGGGTTTAGAATTGGACCTTTGGCCTGTTCCTTCAGGTCCTCTGCGCGACCATCCCAAAATTGAGCCACTTGAAATCCGGAATTCCAGACCGTTGGAGAGTTTCGATCACCCTTGGTACCAGGTAAAGCTCCCGGTGATGTCGCTTCATTGTCGACACCCGAGCCGTTGTAGTTCCCTACTTGATGGCAGCTGTTACAGGACTGGCTATCATTGACTGAAAGCCGTTCGTCCATGAACAGTGTTCTTCCAAGCTCAACCATCGCTGGGGTGTCATTCTCACTGCCTGGCATAGTTTCTGAGAGAGTGCCGAACATAATTTTTGATTGTTGACGTAATTGATTTATATCAACTTCGGCCGTTGCCGATACAGTTGTTGATAGCAAGCTTGCTGCCGCTATCAAGCCGCCAACGATTGGAAGCTTTAGATCTCTTTTCGAAAAAATTTTCTTAATCACTTTGGTATCTCTCCCACATCTCAAAAAACAATGACAACTAACCTATTTTTAATCAAAGTTAGGCGGCGCCACTATATAGGGAAGCTCGTTCGGCTGATACCATGATTTAAGAAAAAAGCTGTGGAGTTTTAGAATATCCAGAATTGGTCACAAAATATTTTTTCAAATATTATTCAGAACTTGGCCTATACATTGAATGCACTGGATTTGGCGAGATTGAAGTCTTGCTATTTACCTTTAAAAATTGCAGGACAATTTCTGAGATGGCGAGGAAGTGTAGGGTTTAGGGGATAGCTATCAGAATCTCCAAAGAGAAATGATTCGTATTTCTGCTAGCCGGTTGGTGGTGTAATATCTACTCGAAGATTAAAGACTCATTAACTATCTGAATGTGGTTAATTTTTTAGGTAGGACCTTTAGGTTTTAGGAAGCTTTTAATCTTATTGTTATATCTGGTTAACTTTTATATTGGTCTACGTATTCTAAATAGAGGCGTTTCGCTACCTATCAAGCTACCGGGCTTAATGAGAATCTCTTCGACTATTCCGCTGCAAGGGCTGGGCAGCTCAATTGTGTAAGTTCCAAAATCGGCAACGAGTATCGTTTGTCCACCGTAAATTGGATAATCAACACCAACCATGACTTCTACTACCTCACCAAGTTCTTTTGGGCGGACTGAGCCGGACAAAGGTTCTTGTTTGTGCGGAATCGAATCAAAAGAGGGGGCGCGTACGATTCCATCGGATGGAAAGCGTTCTTCCTCTAGGGGTATTCTCTCACCACTTTCAATGGAACTTATACCAAGAGCACCATTTATAAAATCAAGTATGAATTTCCACATATATTTCTAGGCTGTTTAGTGTAATTGCCTATAAATTAACCGGTTATTTTAAATTATTCCCTTATCCAATGATTCAGGGCTGTTTACGGGATAAAGATCCCCGGTGGCTATAGTATTAGGATCATCATCGCGCCTCCAAGTAACATCTTTATCCAAAACGATATCTTAAGCTAATAAACTATATCTACCCTTTAATAGCTTAATTTTCAAGATTTATAGTTTTATACATGTAAATTGATCTGTAGTAGAAATTTAATCCTATTTATCTTTAAACCAAAATTCGATCTCATCGGTTTCGACATCAAATGTCGCAGAGTGTTCTACATGTGCTGGTACATGGTACCACTGTCCAATGCCAATCCGTTGGGTGGCACCATTCATGGTGAGTATTAGTTCCCCCTTTGTGATAACGCCATGATTATCTGTGTCATGAGTATGGGGTGGAATGAACGTTCCAGCTGGATATGATGCGAAAAGAACATCACTGTTTTCTGCCTTAAGCTTGTAAGCATCAAAGCGACCATCGTAGAGAGGTAATTCCTTAATTTTACTTGGATAACTGCCTGACATCTCTGCTTCCTTGTTGAGTGCGTATAAAATAGCTTTGGGTTAAAGGTCCTGTAGGTAGAGTAAATCACCGCCCTTATAGTTCCAAGACTATCTTTATTATCTTTGTAGTTGGATTTTTGATCTGTTCTTTTCTATTGGTATGCGAAAGGATGGAGTTTTGGGAATAGCGTGCTAGTTATTGGTCTAATTAAGAAGTAGCATGCCGTCAATAATGTCCCAATATTTAATGAGATAAATTGTTAGTGGAACAAAATGGAGTCAACATTAAGTGCTCAAAATCCATCTTACCCCACTCTCAAAAAATCCCATATTGACTACCCAATAGGAAGTGATAAATGAGCATGTCGTTACCCCAAGAGCCACTTTTATTTGACCAAATCTCCATTTCTCACGAATTCCTAAGTATATTAGTATTCCTATGGTGGTTAGCATCATAGGCTCGTAAAAATACCTAATAGGAGCATTGAAGGGAAATAGGAATAAACCGTAGATAAGCCTTCCTAGTCCCGGCGGTAGTATAGCTACCAAGCTCAGCATCATGCAGAGCATATGCTTTTGGGGAGACTTTCGGTACTGGAACCCAGATAACAGAGAGAATACAAAAAGTGGTAATAAGAATAAGTCAACCCAATATACAAGTTTAAATATTTCACTCTTCTCTAAGGTTGATTCAATAGTGCTGAAAAATGCCCAGTATGAAGTGCCTATAAATATTGTGGCAACGACAACTGACAGCCAACCTAGATATTTGTGAAGAGATGTGCTCCCTTTGAGCATTAAATAAGACTGTAAACACATGATTCCAATCCATAGAAGGGAAACTATTCCATGGATGTGATGCATTGTGGATAGGTTTCCGTAGGCCATAACATAACTTGGTGTAAATCCAAGAATAATGATTGCCGATAAGCCGCAGAACCAAAAGAAAAGTGACCTAGGATTCAAATAGCTATCCTCATGTACTTATACCTAAATTAAGAGGATTTTCTGTTTTAGGTGGTAGGGTTAATGGTTGGCAGCATCCTAGCCATACTGTTAGAATTATGCAAATATGTATCTCATTACAGGTCAAGCTAATAGGTCAAACCTAAGGGTTCATTGGGTTTGAACCGTCAATACTTATTGTAAATTTTTCAATTGAATAGCTATTTCCCGTGGTTAAAGATATAGCTTCTTATATATTGTCCTAAGGTAGCGTCCGATAAACTTAAACCAAATTAAGCTGCAGATATTTACTCTTTCTTATTGTTAAACTCAATAAATGAAATTAGCTTTAAACCTTTACTGAAAGCCCGAATACCTTAATCCTGTCACAATAAATACCCACATGTCCTTACGCAGCCTATCTCAAGAGAGGATGCATCATAGGGAATGGTTAAGGGGCAATCTCTATCCGGAAAAGGGAGGATCGGATGTCAGGTGTGAGAGCTTACTTGCTTATTACAACACCCTCAGAATGCATGCAATACAGGGTACTTATAAAATATATTTTTATTTTGAATTGATTTGCATTGCGCTAAAGGCCCAAAAGTATGTGCAGAATTTCTAAATAAATGTTCTATCTGCGTCTAATTTTTTCCTAAAATAATCAATATAGAGGTTGAGCAATAGCGTAGTGTAGAGTAAGTTGTATTTTATATTTATATTCAAAAAAACCGGTTGTCTGGTTAGTATTCTATTTTTGACGCTGAAGGAATAGTAATGTCAAAAGATCCAAAGCTCGTTGCTGAGCAGCTTAGAAAACCATCTGGTACATTGGCTTCAGAAACCGCGCAGCAAATGAACAAAGCGAATGAAGCAACGAATCTTGCCGCTTTAACAGCTCTCAATGTGGTAGATGGTGATTCTGTTCTAGAAATTGGTCCGGGCAATGGCAAATTTGCAGTCGACGTAATTCGTAAGGGATCTAGTGTCCGCTATACCGGTATTGATTGGTCGAGTGATATGGTTGCAACCGCAAAAGGCCTAAATTTTGAATATATAGAGTCGGGGCAAATGGACTTTTTAGTTGGTAGCTCAGAAAGCCTGCCGTTTGCCGATAGACAGTTCGATAAGATTCTAGCCGTACACACAATATACTTTTGGGACACCCTAAAAACTCATCTAGCAGAGATCTCCAGAGTACTAGCATCTAAAGGAAAGTTATGCCTGGCTTTTGGCGATAAATCTTTTATGCAAAATCTACCATTCACTCAATATGGATTCAGGCTGTTTGATGAGGGTGATATTTGTGCCCAATTGTCTGATGCTGGATTTAAAGTTGTATCCCGTGGGAAGCACAGTGAGTATGGAGAAAGTAATACAGGGCAGCTTGTGGAGAAGAAAATTAATATAATTGTGTGTGAGTTGAATCCATAAGCAATTGCCAATCTTGGAAAATTGTATCTTTCCGAAGAACACTTTTTATTTTGGCTGATTAAACCCCTATCTAATAGTGATTACCCCCTATCGAGTATATGTAGCAGCATTTACTCAGTCACTTGCCAGAGATTACAAAACTGCGGAAGCAAACGGTTCAGGTAGCTCTAGCGTATGTTAGGGCTACTAAGAGTCCGGGGGTATAGCATTGGCGCTTACATAGTCCTGCAGCTATAACGGTGCTTCAGCCGAGGAAGCTAGGGAGCCTCTGAATAACTCCGTAATGCCTCTGCGGGCCTTGAAGGCTGCAGATGTTAGGCGCAGCTCGCCGGGAATGGCCGTAGCCCTTTGCAAGAGCTGCAACGCAGCAGCTGTGGCCTTCAAGGACCGCCCTTTGGGCTTGCAGAGCGATTCACACTCCGCGTTGCGACTTCTTGAAAGGTCTAGACATTCCTGCGAAGCCGCGCCTTGATTGTGAACCGCTCTGCATGCCAGAGGTGTCACGGAGTTATTCAGAGGCTCCCTAGAGCTACAATGATCAAGATCTAGTTACATCAATACTAGAAAGCTCCAGCTCACTCACCGGGTACCCCTTTATGCCTATGAATCTCGCGCAGAAACTTATCCAAAGCCACCTTGTGAGTGGATCAATGGAGCCTGGCAGCCCAATAGAGATAAAGATAGATCAGACGCTAGCTCAGGATGGGACGGGAACACTTATCATGTTGGAGCTTGAGGCACTTGGTTTGTCTCAAATCAAGACCGAGCTTTCAGCACAATATGTAGACCATAACCTGTTACAGACGGACTTTAAAAACGCCGACGATCATATATTCCTGCAAAGTGCCTGTCGTAAATTTGGAATTTGGTTTTCGCGGCCCGGTAATGGTGTCAGCCATCCAGTACAGATGGCTTGTTTCGATGTGCCTGGTAAGACGTTACTTGGTGCCGATAGCCATACTTGTGCAGCGGGTTCTATGGGGATGCTGGCGATTGGAGCCGGTGGCTTACAGGTAGCAATGGCCATCGCAGGCGTCCCTTTTGCACTGAAAATGCCCAAAATACTCGGTGTGAAGCTCGAAGGTGAGCTGCCGCCATGGATTAGCGCTAAGAACATCATTCTGGAAATGTTGCGTCGGCAGACCGTCAAGGGCTGTGTCAACAAGATTGTTGAGTATCACGGCCCAGGTCTAGCCCATTTGACTGCGATGGATCGCCATGTGATCGCCAACATGGGGCAGGAGATGGGTACCACTACCAGCGTCTTTCCTGCGGATGAGGCTGTGAGAGCTTTCCTTAGACAGCAGCATCGTGAAAGTGACTTTGTCGAGATGAAGGCTGATGAAGGCGCGAGTTACGACGAAGAAGATACTATTGATTTATCAACTCTCGAGCCGCTAATTGCTTGCCCATCAAGCCCAGACAAAGTTGTGACGGTCCGAGAAGTGGCGGGCCGTTCGATCTACCAGAGCTATATAGGCTCTTCTGCCAACCCTGGATTGAGAGATTTTGCGATACCGGCACGTATGGTTTCAGGTCGCCGAATAGCCGATGACGTTTCCTTTGACATTAACCCGACCTCACGTCAGTTGCTCGAAGAACTCAGTCGGAGCGGCGATCTAACAAAATTGCTTCAAGCTGGAGCTCGTTTGCATCAGACAGGATGCGGCGGCTGTATTGGCATGGGGCAGGCTCCCGCCAGTGGTGGTATCAGCCTACGTACAGTCCCTCGCAACTTCCCCGGCCGCTCCGGCACCGCAGATGACCAAGTCTATTTGTGCAGTCCCGAAGTAGCCACTGCCAGTGCGTTGAGAGGGGTGATCACCGACCCTCGTGACCTGGATATGGACTACCCCAGCTTCCATGAGCCGGAATATCTACCTGATATACGTCCGTTATTACAGCCACCTCAAGAAATCCCAGTAGCAGTGGAGTTAATTAAAGGGCCAAATATCAAGCCCCTTCCTGATTTCGAAAAGCTACCGAAAATTTTAACTGGCCCATTATTGCTGAAAGCAGGGGACAATGTTTCCACAGATGAAATATTACCTGCTGGAGCAGAAATCTTACCGCTACGCTCAAATATCCCCGCCATCAGCCGTTATACATTCTCACGAATCGATGAATCGTTTTATGATCGGGCAGTGAAGCTCAATGGAGACTGTTTTGTTGTCGGTGGTGAGAATTATGGACAAGGCTCCAGCCGTGAGCATGCGGCAGTATCTTCACGCTTTCTTGGGGTAAGGTGCATAATTGCAAAAAGTATGGCCCGTATACACCGGCGTAATCTTATTAACTTCGGTGTGCTGCCATTGCTATTTGAGAATTTTGATGATTACAATCTTCTTCAACAGGGGGTAGCTCTTGAAATTGACAATCCAATTGCACAGATAAAGTCAAACAGTTCAATTAAATTAATAATTAAATCATCAGGAGAATGTATTAACTTGCGGAGTGATTTGGCTAAGGACGAAATTGAAGTGTTGGAAGCAGGAGGTATGATTAATCAGGTAAGAGAAAAATACCTAAGCTCTAATAAGTAGAATGACTTTCTATAGCTGTAATTTGATAAAGTCAGCGCTGGTCCCGATCGGTAGCATTACTGATACCTATGGCTCCCTTGGTTGTTGACTAATATAGTAGCTATTTCTTCCAGCTCTTTATCAAAATACTCTGCATTCCTTTCTCCCGCTTTTTTTAACTTCTTCAGGTTTTCTGGTGTCGCATTGTCCATAGATGAGTCAGCAGCGTAAAGCTTTGGTTGTATCCGGTAGTAATTTGAATTCTCTACGGTAGAAGAAATTTGCTTCATATAGTAATGAACCATTTGCGCGCTTCCATTTACGGCGATATCAATGGCGGGCCTTGCCCAATTGAGTATCCCCCAATCTTTAACCTCCTTGTATTTGTATCCTGAAAGTTGCCTGCCGGTACCCAGAGATACAATAACCATATCTTTCATCCCAGAGACCCCACTGAATTTGATGGCTTCGGAGTAGGCGCATAAAGCAGGATCACTGGCTACCATGCCGCCATCAATTAAAACATATTTATTGTTGGATGGAGGTAGTGAAAAGATACGTGCTGGCTCAAAATAGGTTGGTACCGCGGTGCTTCCGAGTAGAAGGTCTTTAACCAGAAAGTCTTCATTCTTTACTATGGCACAATGTTGCCTAAAAATGATTTGTTCCCGCTTTTTGATATCATAGGAAACAAAGCAGCAGGGCTTTAATAGATTACTAAGTTTCATTTTCCCAAAGAATTGCGATAAAACCCTGTCCAACTCCATGGAGCAGTACTTTTCCTCCTTCAATAACTTTAACTTTTCTAGAAAAGGCCATGAGCCTGAGCCAAATACCTTCTCGCCTTCCTTAAGGTAGAGGCTGACAGCATCCTGGGCAGAAAATTTTGGTTTTCCTTGCTTGTTAGGACAGATGTAGGCGGCACCTAATATTGCACCGGTACTTGTTCCGGCCACCAGGTCGAAGTACTCGCCTATCCTGGCGTCAGGATTGCCTGATTTCACCTTTAGCTTGTGCTCAAGGGACACCAGTATCTGGCCAGGCAAGATTCCCCGGATTCCTCCACCATCGATAGAAAGGATTCTGATAGCCATTGCTGATGCCCTCTGGCTCCGTAGATTGTACGCGACCCTAGAAACATAGCATTTGGTAACAGGGGTAATACTTCATATACCCTGAATACCACTAAAAAAGCATATAATATCAATAAGTTAGGCGCACCTATCACCATGCTGAGTTTATTAATATGGTTAAGGTAAAGAAACTAATATAAGGATTGATAGGCATGGGAATTAGCGGGTCTCTGAGCTGACGCCTAAAGCTCAACGGCTAGAGTCTCGTGGAGTTAGTCGGAACATAAAATTAGATTCTTACGCAACGCCGATTACTGTGCACCGGTGCAGCCGTTTGAAGTCTCTATGGTATATTGGGCGACTCTCAAGCTATTTTTATAAGTGATGCTTGCAATACAAACCGTATCACCTGGGTGTAGGTTCATATCGCTGCCCACATCAATCACCTTGCGATTCTTCAGCTCTACTTGATATTGGTATTTTGGTATGTGAGCAGCATTGGAGCGACCAATATAAAACTTTGATTTGATTGTACCATTTTGCTTTACAACCTTCTCGGTGTTACTGGCAAGGTTAATAACATGAAGTAACACCAGTAATAGAAGGAGAACTATTAGGCTAAATCCTTTCCACTCCCTAAAGTAAAATAATAGAATCTTAAGTGTTCTCATTGAGTATATATAAAAATAAATTATTCCTTAATTTCAGAGTCAAGTATATTTAGGAGAAAATTTGCAGTTCTACTAAAGTCCCTTTCCACATAGGGAGCAACACTTAGTCCATTCCAGCGCTGAACGGCCCTTTTTTGGCCTCCATAGGCAGCCTCAATATAAACGGTCTCCCCATCGAGCCCCAAAGGGCATTTATTAGGTTCGGAGGAATCTATTTTCGTTGATAATTTTGGAGGCTTGGCACAGTACAAATCAATTAATCTATCATAACTTTCTAATTTAAAGAGGTTGAGATCCTTAAATTGGGAAACCATGTCCTTGTACTGGGATAACGATAGAGGATATTTACCATGTACATCTAGTGTCCCGTCATGGCGTTGGTAAACCGTTGTTATCTTGGCTTGTCCGAATGATGGAGCAAAAACAATACGAAATCCTGCAACATACTCAGGACTTAGGCCGCATAGTAGCTGAGCATTGAATTTTTTGAGCTGATTTTTATAGCGATCTGAGTCTCCGTCGCTAGTACAATTTATACCTCCTGCAAAAACTGCTGCGGGGATAAGTGTAATCAAGAGTACCAATATACGCATAAAATCTCTAAACGGTACCATTTAGCTTTTCTAGTTTTTGACTATGGGGATTGTGAGGGAATCTTATAGATCACATACTGACGCCCACGATAGTCGATACCTTCTGAAAGGTAAAGCCATCTTGATACGGCGACTTTAACGGGGGTATCCCATGCTTTATCAGATGAACCTTCGATCTTTATTTCCCCAGGAACAAGACCTCCTCCTTCAGACGTCGTTTTCTCCACCAGTCTAAAGGACACGACTACGCATACGGGTAAGTTCCTGTTAGTGCCTATTGGACGCAGTGGTGCGACCTTTATTACTGGGTTGGCTTTAGATTCAGGAATGTTGAGATTTAATTTAGGGCAATTATTTACATCCCCTCTTGCTATAGAAGCCATAGAGAATAGGGTCAAAATTATAACTAATGAGCTCTTCATTTGTTGACGCCTTGAGCCTTACTAAGGTGTAATTAGATAGTATAAAAGCCAATAATAGACTTGTCTGTTGACTAATAGCATAGGTATTTGTTCTAAAATCACATAAGTGACTAGATGGTTATTTTGAGTGAAATTTCTTTAAGGCCACTGAACACCAGTTAGTAGCCTTGGTAGTTATTACAGCAATAACCTATCTTCAATTGGAGTGAATTTGCTCGCCGCATTAATTAATGCTCCAGCCGTCAATTCCGGAACACCATATACTTCAACTTTCTTGCCTCTATCTAACCTGAGCTTATGGGCAAGAATGTCAAAGTCGCCATCTCCTGACACTAAAATCACTGTATCTACCGAGCTTGAATATTCCATAGCATCAATAGTTATGCCCACATCCCAGTCGCCCTTGGCTGATCCGTCGGATCTTTGGGTGAAGGGCTTTAACTTCACTTCGAAACCAATCGACCTTAAGATGTTTTGAAATTCATACTGTTTTCTATCACCACGGTCGATGGCGTAAGCTATGGCTTTAACAACTTTTTTACCCCCTGTCACCTTCCGCCAAAACTTGTTGTAATCAAAGTTTCGTTTATAGATTTGTCGACATGTGTAATAAACATTTTGTACATCAACAAATATGGCAACCTTTTCCATTTGGTAATCCAGTTATTATAAAATTCTGAAATTGACAGTGAAGTTATGATCTGCCTGCATCAGGGTGGATGCATTAAGCCACTAGTTTTACATACTTAAGCGATGATTGTCAGCCAAAATTAGAGGTGAGGAACATCTCGGCAGCAAAGCCAATTTATCAGTATCTGATGAGTTGTGTCGAGATATATAGTGCTGAGCAGTGGCCTTATGAAGTAGCATGTCTCGCATATATGCACATGCTATCCCCAGACGGCCACTTTACAGTGGGTATCCTACCGTGAACGCCTTCTTTGCGGGATTCTGTGTGGATAATCAGAAAGGAAATTTTCTAGAAAAATGGATACTAAGTAGCGGATTGTTGTTCCAGCCAGTTTAAAATCACTTGATTGGTTTCTTCCGGTCTTTCCTGTTGAATCCAATGGCCGCAATTAAGGTTCACCTCATCTACATTGGGAACGAAATCTTTGATATCTGGAGACCTAGGTATCAAATCATGATCGCCGTAAATCATAAGGGTCGGCTTTTGGATAACTGGGTCTACATCTGCCAAGATGTGCCAATTGCGATCCAGGTTTCTATACCAATTTATGCTACTTGTAAAACCCGTTTTTTCAAATGCGGAAACGAATACAGCCAGTTCACTATCATTCAGCAAGGGGGCACCAAGCGGTGATACTGCTCTCGCGAGATTGATCATTACCATACCAGGCTCCGGCGGTGTAGGAGGTACGTCTTTGCGGAGCAAATTACGAAGAAACTGGGAAGCGTTCTTGTCCAACACTGCGTCCGCAACACCTGGCTGCCTATTGAAGTGCACAAAATAATAATCGCTCCCAAGGAGTTCCTCCATAATCTCGATCCAAGGTTTTTCTGTTCGGGCTTGATAGGGCAGTGCGAGGTTTATAATTTTATTAACACGGCTTGGATGTAATAGCGCTATTCCCCAAACGACCATTGCACCCCAATCATGACCGATGAAGGTTGCATCTTGGTATCCGTAGTGATCCAGAAGTGCAGCTAGATCGCCGGTTAATTGTTCGATGTCATAGCTGGTTACTTCCGTTGGGCAGGATGAGTTGCCATAGCCTCGCTGATTGGGAACGATAACGTGGTAGCCCGCTGCGGCGAGAGCGGGTATTTGGTGGCGCCAGGAAAAGGCATGTTCCGGCCATCCGTGACAAAGCACAACGGGGTTTCCTGTGTTCTGTTGGCCCGCTTCAAAGACCTCCAGCTCTATGCCATTCACTGAGATAAGAGTAGGTGTGGGGAAATCGGGTATTCTAGACAATTTACTTCCTCTTTTTTGGGGAGGCCTTGAGAGCTGCTGTTTACCAGCAGGCTCCGCTCTCTATCCTTAAGGGTTGTTCCAACTTCAACATCCCTTTGCTGGATCGTGAGTGCATAGGCTAGAATCTAATGGTGCCAAAAACTGTCACCATTTATTAATGTCTGTGTAAAATGAATGTACGTCTCCGACAAGACGCCATAGTGCGAAGCCTTCGGCGAAAGGGCACTTTGACGATTGCCGATTTAGCCGCTGAAGTTGGCGCATCCAGGCGCACCGTGCTGCGTGATATCAGCTCATTGCGGGATGAGGGTTTTGTTATCCGTTCTGAACCTGGCCCTGGGGGCGGCCTGCAACTTGATCCGCAATCGGTTCAAACTACAGCTCGGCTCTCGGTCGCTGAGATTTTTGCGTTGCTTATTAGCGTTGCATCCGTGCGTGCAGCAGGGAGTTTGCCCTTTTCGGATCTTGCGGATGCCGGGCTGGCAAAAATAGAGAAGGCTTTACCCGTTGATAAGGTGCGTGATTTACGCAGGTTTATGGATTGCCTGTACATCGGTAAGCTTTCGCCGGAGGTAGACGTATCTAATGTCGGAGAGATGTCGCCCTTACTACTGCCTACATTTGAAACGGCTTTTCTTCAGCGACTATACCTGAGCTTCCAATATCGTGATGCAAAAGGGGCAGTAACTAGCCGTGTTGTTGAACCGCAAGCTATGTTGATCTTGCCACCCTTATGGTATCTGGTAGCTTGGGACCCTGCTCGCAATGACTTTCGCCATTTTCGAATGGATCGAATTAGCCAGCCGGAATACCTTCAGGATAAGAAGTTTCGAAGACGACATATAGTCTTCGAAGATGGCGTATCTCCAATTCGTGATAATCCCAAAGTTTCAAAATGATTGGGTTCTTGACGGTAAGTATGATTGCTCCCGCGAAAGGCCAATAATTGGTGGCAGTGTAACTCCTTAGCTTACTCGGCTCTGCCCCCAATAATTGGTCCAGGTTTTCCGCTTACAGATTTTACTTGCCTATCTTCTGTTCTCTCTGGATACGGTTATAAATTTCTTCGCGGTGGACGGCTAAAGATTTGGGGGCCTTTATTCCTACTTGTACTTGATTGCCTTTAACGTTCAATACAGTGATTGAGACATTAGCCCCAATTCTGAGGTTTTGGCCAATTCGGCGAGTCAAAATCAACATATATTATTCCCTAATGATACTCAAACCATGGGTAGCCTTCCCGCAATGGGAAAGCTTAGAAAGAAAGTTGAAGAGTGAAGGCGGGGTGGGGCACGGGAGCGGTAGGCATAAAAGTAGAAAAGACGGACACAACGCTGCCAGAACCTGAGTAATTGCCTCAAGTTACTGAATGTGCTCCACTTTATTGAAGGCGAGCGGGTTTCTAGCGTATCATCCATACAGCCATCTTGATAGGTCGTTTATCAATTTGGTTAGCTGGCCCCTGGTGTTGGTAGCACCTTGGGTCAGCGACTTTTACTTACTTTTATGTCACGCTACCGTTCTCCTTTGAGGGAATAGGCAAGTTATAAAGTTCTGCAATATTTTGAATTCGACTTTCTCACAAATAACACTGCTCAACAGCGATCAAAATATCGAGAAATATTCACTTACCTTACGCAGTTTTGTTGCTGAAAACAATCTGAATAAATTCCAATAAGATCATTTCAGCGCCTATCTTTCCAGCTGTATTTAAGGTTTTAAAATATGCTACCTGCTGTTTGAGTTTGATATTGTTGGGCCCATGGTTGATCTAGATTAAATTGGCTAAATTAAATCACTGGTATACATCGCAAATATCTCTTTTGATTTTTGTAAGTAAGTAGGTATCTTAGTTTAAGGGTGGTTTGTATTTTTCTATTTTATTTTTGGGGCTCTTATCGCAGTAATTATGGTCGCGAATTGAGATTTACGAAATGGCACAAATTGAAGTAATCTCACTCTTCGTTAGGTTACAGTGCTGCAGGATGTGGAGTAGGTGCTTCAGCTGTTGAGTTAAAAGATATAATCTAGAAAGTATTGAAACTTATAAACATTTAAAATATAGACGGTATGAGTACACAAGATATAGAAAGCCGGCTTCTGGGCATCAAACAACAACTTAAACGGCTGAGTGGTTTGGATCAGGATTGTTCTCTCTTTGGTGCAGAGCGCTGGAAATATAACTTCCGTCGGTTTTCGGAGGAAGAAGTTAACGGTATCGAGAAACAGTACAACATTTCTTTACCGCAGGAGTTTCGAGCCTTTCTTCTTGAGATTGGTTTTGGGGCTGCGGATTCTTATGGTGCTAATGTAGAGGGTCTTCCGCACTACTACCAGGATGATGAAGATGAATACCCGATGTCAGAAGGCACCATTGATATTGCAGAAATAGGCTGTGGTATTGAATTTATGTTAGTTATTAACGGTGTTCATCGTGGGGAAGTATGGGTTACTCAGAGTTACCGGGAGCCACAGCCTTGGTCTAGTAGCTATCTTAACTGGTATGAAGACTGGCTGGCTAAAAGCCTAGAGAGCTTAGAGGTACCGCAAAACCCTCCTAAAGGCTGACTACCCAAGCATTCCCCAAATACTCCTGGTAGCTAGCAGGATACACATTGTTCTACGACAACCCCTCTGCTTCTCCCTTGCATTGAGTTGAGCGGTGTAGCCTGTGTACTACTCACCGGTGTTCCCTCACCTCAAGCCTTGTTAATCATTTTTTAATCAAAAAATAGATCGCTGATCGTTTCTTATACAGCCTATGGCTTGTCCCAGCACTTTATACGACTGGGTTGCCAATACACAGGAAGTGTATATCTGCGGATATGGGCGTAAGCGGTAATTCCCCACGTGCCAAACTCCTTGATAACACTGGTAATTTTGCGTGCAGAAGGACGATATGGGCGGAGTGGCGCGTGGACTGGCGGCAATAGTGACTTGACAGTTCCTGAACCTCTTACCGTATACTGTATGCATGTACAGTATGTTGAGTGGAGGTGGCAATGGGAGCCAGAAATATCACTATTGACGGGGAGCCGATCCGGATCTGCCGTTACCGATCGGGTTATAACAACCGGCCAATGTACGCTATCTGTATCCTTAATTATACAAAATACGTGCGCAGCTTCTCGGTATCAGTGGAGATGAATCTACGCGAGGAGTTAGAGGTGACCCTGGCGCAAATGCGAGGAGTTGAGCGAAGTATAAATTGGATGGAAGTATCAGCTTAGGAATGTAAGGACTTAAGCTGTTTTTATGGATAAGGAGCAAATTATGGGAAGAAAAATCAATCGGTTCGCAATTTTTGCAGAGCGGGTTCATTTAATGAATGGTGGTGCAAAAAGCTTTAGGGATTCTGCACCCACAGAGGAATCCGCAAAGGAACTGGCAGAAGAAATTGCTAAATCTGAAAAAGCGCTGTTTTATTCCTGGTTACAAATTCTCGATATAATGACCGGAAGTTATACAGAATACTCAATCAAGAGGGGTGGGGTATTGGAAGAAAGGGAGTGTCCCGAATAATAGGAGCCTGGTAACTAAGGTAGACTTAATGAACGAAGACAGAGGGTAGAAAAAGTAAGTAATAGTTACATGTATAGCGTGAGTAATTTAAAGTTCAGGTTAAGGCAGGTTGTGGTTTGATAATCTACCGGGTGACCAGAGCTATTTACAGGGGTAAAGTTGAATGGCTCTGGCTACGGCACAGTTAGAAAAACTCCAAGCTGAAATTGATTAAAATCAATTTCTGAAAAATATCATTAAAATAAAGCCCCTTTGTACATAATCAGGCTCAGTAGTGGTAGAGTCTAGTTCTAACAGAAATAGAACGCTGGCGGTCAGTACCTAACTTATCCATCTACTCAATTTACGAATGAACCGATGGTTATTAGCAACTAACTGGATGGTAAGCACACATAGTTAACTTCACTCTCGACTTTCCTAGCCCAGGAAGTTTCAATCCAATAGTTTTCTTAAGCAGAAAAGGCATGACAGCGATAAAGTTGTGCCGTTGGCAGTATTTATAGGGAGCCTCAAAATGGCAAATCGTTCTTATCTTTATAGCCTTAGTAATCAACCTAAATCCTATTCAGACCGCCCCGAGACTATCTCAGGCTTATCTGAATGGCCATATAGTATTCCCTTCACCTACCGTGTACTAATGTCCGGGAATCCCAATCTGTGCGCGTCACTGGTCTCGGATGGCTTTGAGGACGATTCACCTGATGATAAAACTCAACTTTATGCTATTAGTAGTGACTTTGAGGCAGGATTTGCGCGGTTAAAGAAATTTGTTGAAGTTCTGCGAGTTATTAGCAAAGACATTACGGATCTGCCGGATTCAATGTTAAATGAAACGTTAGAATTCCTTCAAGAGCATAAGGATAGGCATCTACTGCTTGAGACTATCGAGCTCGACTGTATGGATGACTCTGAAGAGTCAGTCCTGCGTGGCTACGTTGAATCTGAAATTATCGCTTGCCGTGAAGCTGGAGCAGCTATTGATGCACTTCCTGAAGACCCAAAGGTATCGGCTGATATTGTAAAGAGTGCAGCAGAAAACAATTCAGAATCTGCTTTAAGTCCATTTTATGGGCTCCAGTTCAATGATAAATTTGACAACGTTGAGAGTGAGCCTCCGGTGGGTTTGTATTGGAGTGATATCCTTTATTACGATTTAGAGAGCAAAAAGGAATTTGAAGAGTCTCTTGAATAATTGAATATCGAAACTCTTGTTTTTACTTAAAGAAATGCTGAGCCGGTTTTAAAGGTTTCTGTTTCTTTACCAATGTATTAAATTGGTTCAGCACTTTATCTTTGTCGATATGAGTTATGATGTTGGAATGATTACTTGATAGTGCTTATGAGGTGGTATCAAGAACGTACTTGCCAGTATTCCAGATTAAACTCAGCCCGATTTCCATTTATGGTGTAAGCACGGTCTAATCATGTAAGAATAAAGAAACAAATAGCGATTTCTAGCTTCCCTGCTCGAATATCATTTTCAATCTATCGGCTCCGGATCGGCTAGATATTAAAGTGGTTTTCTGTTCGTCATCAATAATCACCGCCAATTTTCCATTTAAATAACGCTGAATTTCCGAGACTCTGTCCAGGTTAATCAGATAGCTACGATGTAGGCGTAGAAATTGATCTGGATTAAGCTTTTGCTCCAGTTGATCTAAGCCCATTTGTAAGGGTTTGATGCCTTTCTCTGTATGAGCAATAATTGAACCTTGTTCAGACTTAATATAAGAAATATCGTTCAGATCAATAAAGGTCATGCGATCATCGCACTTACTTACGAGGCGCTTTAGTGCTATCGAATCACCCCCTACCCGAGTACTGTTATGAATAAGTTTGATTCGCTTCTCAGCTTTTTCAATGGCAGCTTTTAAGCGTTGCAATGGGAAGGGTTTAAGCAAGTAATCTATTGTATCGTGGTTAAAAGCATCAATGGCAAATTTAGAATACGCAGTTGTGAAAATAATATAGGGTTGGTAAGTTAGGGCATCTAGCACATCCAATCCACTAAGATGAGGCATTTCAATGTCCATCAGTAGTAGTTGTGGTTGATACTCCTCAATCAATGTTAATGCTTCCAGTCCAGATTTTGCTTCTGCAACCAATTCAATAGAGTTAATAGTTGCCAGCTGAGCTTTTAATTTATTCCTTGCCGGTGCTTCATCTTCGGCAATAATGACCCTTAAATTCATACAGACATCTCAACTTTAACGTGGGCACCGCTTTTATTGCTTAGAGTAAGTTTTCCATTTGGTCGTAGCTCAATGCGCTGGCGCAAATTATGAATTCCAGTTCCCTGTGAGTGGATAAAACTAAGAACGCTTTCCTGAAATCCATATCCGTTATCTGAGACTTCAATAATTACCTTGTCATTCTTTAAGTAAATGCGACATTGAATATGTAAGCTTTCTATTGTACGGCAATGTTTGAAGCAATTCTCAAAAATTGGCTGTAATAATAGGGGAGGGATAGAGATATCACTGGCTCTTGGGTCTACCGTAATCTCTACTTTCAAGTTATCACCAAAACGTACTTTTTCTATTTCTAAATACTTATTAATCAGTTCAATTTCTTCTTTGATTGTAGTTTCTTCTAGCTCGCCAGTG
The DNA here is from genome assembly GCA_032615215.1 of Microbulbifer sp. MKSA007. Lineage (NCBI taxonomy): Bacteria > Pseudomonadati > Pseudomonadota > Gammaproteobacteria > Cellvibrionales > Microbulbiferaceae > Microbulbifer > Microbulbifer sp. MKSA007. The sequence continues at coordinate 1,374,496 of CP128433.1, forward strand.
TCGAGAGAATATCTCAAAATATCTGCTAGTTTATGTAAAACTTCATCAGCAAGGTTTGGATCGCTATGAATATAGGAGGAGATAGTATTAAGACTGTTAAACATGAAGTGTGGATTTAGCTGATAACGTAATGTTTGTAATTTTGCTTTCTGCATGGCGAGCTTTTGCTCAGAGGCTTTATGGCGGTATTCCAGCATGGCGTAAGAACAGTATAAACAGGTAGCCCACATTAGCCCATTAAAGATAATGCCCAGTCCCATATTCAAGCCGCCTTCGACATTAAAGGCGTACTCTATAAACCAGCTAACGCACTGATTGCCGATAGTCATATGGACTACCAGGATCATCCACTCGATTAATAATGAATGATACCCTCTGCGTCTAAGGCGCAATACAATGAGAGCTGTGGACCAGGTGGGTAGCCAATAAAAGAAAACAAACCATATCGGAGCACCAGTGAGAGCACTACTAACCGAGCTTATATCTCCTGATTCAAAAAAAACAAATACGCAAGCTATATCTAGTAATAGAACGACGACAAATGATTTCGCGAAGAAAGGATGCTTGAGATCTTTTAGTATTGACATAAAATATTGATGAGCAATAGCTATCATAGCTTATTCTGGATTGGCCAATTATATTGGGATTAAATAAGATAAGATAGTTTTAATTCAAGCCCGCTTGATATGTTTGCTTATTAGCTAAAGGTGTGTATCAGCACCCATAAATTACAATTTAAATGGGTGCTGACATTATGAGGTTCTTTTATGTTCTGTGGCCTTTCTTCTCCGATGAAGATTCACAACTAGAACCAATGGGGGGAGTGGCGTAACTCTTCTCGATAAGCTGTTTTCTCTCTACTGCCACACCTCCAAGATAGATTTTTTCTGGGTTTGTAATTGCTTGTATGTTCTCAATAGGATTTTTGTTTAGAAGAATAAAGTCAGCACGTTTTCCCTGGGATATTGACCCTATATTCTCACTCGCATTCAAAGTTTTTGCTGCAACCTGTGTCGTGGCGAGTAAAATTTGCTGGTTGGATAGACCCGCCTTGTGCAAGGCTAATATCTCGCTTATTAAGCCCAGTCCGTGTGGCGAGTAGGGGTTGCCGGAGTCAGAGCCAGCGCCAATTTTTATTCCGGCTTTAGCTAGCTTGATCACGTTATTATATGCGATAGATTTTTTCTGCCAGGCTAGTTTTCTACTGGCCGTTGGTGCCTGGACTTCATTAAACAGGCAGTCCTTCATTTTTGGGTGTATAGGTGCCAAGTCTAATTGAGTGATAGATTGATTTTCATGTTCATCAGCCTGATTATGAAGGACTGATAGAGTGGGTATATAGGTAACCTCGTTTTGTAGCATGAGCTTTACAAATTCATTGTCTACTGGTTCAAAGTTAATACCGTGGGCTAAAGCAGTAGCCCCGGCCTTGATTGCTCGTTTCCCATCTTCCAGGGTGGAGACATGAACAAAAAACGGTAAGTCGGCGCTTTGGGAGCGTTTTCCAATCTCTTTGAGTACATCATCTGAGAGCGGGACGACAGTACCATCAAAAGTTTCTATGATGGCTTTGGTCAACTTTGGCTGGTAACTTAAATGTGCATCCCAGCTCGCACTGATTTGCTCGATACTGTCAATCTCATGAACTTTCACTCCGAATTGGGTACCGTGACCTCTAGGGTTGGTGAAGGCGGGTCCGGAGGCAAATACTAGTGGAGCCAAATCGTTCAACTGGGATATGGATTGCATCATCTCGCTTGACATCAGAAGGTCAGTGACAGCGGTAACGCCATAATAGAGTTGATTGTTTAAGTTGGTTTCTAACGGCAGATGCTGATAATTCTTATACGTTGACCCAGATGCACTTAAGTGCACATGTAAATCGATTAAGCCCGGTATCGCATATTTACCCTGTGCGTCGTGGGTATTCTCGGCAGGTAGAGCTGTCCTGGTCATTGGAGTGATTCTGGCTATGCGGTCATCTTGAATGTAAATACGGCTTTTCTCGCTAAAGCCTTCTGCATTGCTGGTTAATATTTGTACATTGTCGATTCTCAAATCGTAGTCATTCTTTTTGGTTTCGAGGGCGAAGCTATTACTTGAGGCTAATAGTAAACAGGAGGCAATGGCTGTAACTTTCATAAGAGTTTCTTTTCCTATTGAGTTTTGACCTAGCTTATAGCGACAGTAATCTCGGTGTTTAAAAAAGTGACGAATCGACATATTCGTAGACGAACGAACAGTTTAAGTCTGTGAGTGGTATGGCATTGAAGTGAGTTGCGGTGTCTGCTCCTGGCTTCTCAAGGCTAGCCTTGGCTATGGAGGACAGTTCAAAGCGGTCTTTTTATTGATATAAAGGACGGCAGGCTTGTAATTGCTTGTTGTGGTATAAGTTGCCGCATCTTGGGAAATCTGCCAGCTGGCTTTTGCCGCCCCAATTGAGACGATGTCCATATCTTTTACCCGGCCCCATATTTTTGCCATCTTTATGTACTCAAGTAAGTGCAGTGGCCACTCATGAGATTTGCGCGCTGCGTGGAATAGGCATTGGTTACCCCCTATTTGGCTGGCCATTTATGCAGAGTTTGATTCAGCGTTTTATGCGGTATCAATATGGATTGTCTTTGAAGCTACTACTTTTGTGGGTGCCCAGAATTGTTGGGATAAAGGCTTGAGATGGTAGTTGTACTAGTCAGCTCAACACTAAGCTGGTTTGTAGAGCTTCTATTTTCAATTCTTGAATAATGAGTATTGGTACTATTAAGCCTGTTTACTCACTCTACACCATACATCGTAGAAGCCTACTGATTGCATATAATCTGATATTTCATATTCGAGATCAGGTAACATTTCAAGATTGCCTGCGCTGCTCATTATCTGTATTTCGTTTTCCTGGTCACCATGAATAGAATCAACAACCCGCCAAATAAAGAGAGAAAACTCTTCTGCTTCACTAGTGCTATTTACCCCTTCCTTTAGTATTTTAAGTATTGAGTCATCTTTGTATGATTTTGCATAGCAAAGCATTAAGGAGCCTCTGAATAACTCCGTGATACCTCTGGCTTTCAGAGCGGTTCACAATCAAGACGCGGCTTCGCAGGAATGTCTAGACCTTTCAAGAAGTCGCAACGCGGAGTGTGAATCGCTCTGCAAGCCCCGAAGGGCGGGCCTTGAAGGCCGCACCTGCTGCGTTGCAGCTCTTGCAAAGGGCTACGGCCATTCGCGGCGAGCTGTGCCTAACATCTGCAGCCTTCAAGACTCGCAGAGGCATTACGGAGTTATTCAGAGGCTCCTTAAGTCTTCAATGTGAGTATATCTTTTAAATTCAATCATAAATAACCGGCACTTTTGGGTTCTAGTAAAACTATTAATAAAAGATAGACTTATGTGGTTGCTCACCCATTTGTCTGACGGATAATATGCTCATTCTAGACGCGCGCAAGATAGCTAAGATCTATTGGTGCTCATTACCAATGAGCAATGATTCCACATTTTGTGAACTTGCTTCAAGAATTTTTTTGGTTGACAAAGAATCCCCTCAGAATGCTATTTTTTTCACATTTGTTAAGTACCTAGCAACGTGAACGCTACCTTATTTACTCTAAATACGTGAACTATATATGATCAGGTGCAAGATCTGCCTGCATAGGTTTTTGTAGGCTAAAAGCAGTATTCATTGAGGTAATAATTATGTTTAAACGGAGGAAGTCTTACAGCTTTCTACTGGTTATAGCTTTTATGAGCTACTTTGTTTCTCCTCCTGCGTGGTCTCATGTACGCTGGTTTGTACAAAACGATGGTAATGCAGTTGAGTTCGAGTGGAATTGGATATATGCGTTAGTTCTTTTGGGGGGCTTTCTATACTGTATGGTGAACAGATCCTTACAGTCGCTTGAAACAGTAGCTGTTCACAGAGCATCTAATAAATTTCCCTACCTCTGGTCCGACATTGGTCGTCACAAAATTTGGCATATCACGTCTGCATTGATTGGGTTAACCTTTGTTTTTAATTATTTTTCGGGTGTATTACTGGCCCCTAACCTGGAATTCTCTGTCACACAAAGTCTTGTTAATGAGTTTCAGCTGGTAATTGGTATTGTGTTAATTTTAGATGTCAGCCTAAGAAGCTCCGGGTATCTAATCTTCGCGCTTTTGCTCTCAATAATGGCTACTTATCCATTCTCAATCTGGATTGATTACGGCTTCGAATTTTTAGGGCTTTCACTAGCATTTATTTTGTACCAAAAGCCAGATCTTGGACTGCTTGCCTTACGCTGCGGGCTAGGCCTTCAGCTTATGACTCTGGCAGTTCACAATAAGTGGCTCAATCCTCACTTGGGTCTTGAATTTCTGCAGCACTATCATTGGAACTTCATGTCTAATCTGGGGTGGCATTCTTTCTCCGATTTGACCTTCGTTTTTTCTGCGGGAATGGCTGAGTTCTGCTTTGGTTTGGTTATCTTGTTGGGGTGGTCAACACGGTTGGCAACCATTACGGTATTAAGCTTCTTCATTTTGACCGCATCCATTCTCGGTGTTCATGAATTGATAGGGCATTTGCCAATACTTGGAGCTGGAATTTTACTGATTATATTTGGTGGGGGAGATTTTGAGTTCAAATATACTAGAGTAGCGTAAAACTGGGTGCATTTAACACTAAGAAATATTCAGTGCTTGTTATTTACAAGGAGGTTTTATCCCGTTATGTGGGCGTAATTAATCTGCTAATAGAGATCTAAAGTCTCCATAGAATTGCTGGGCATCTCATCTATGAACTGGATGTTTTTCAACTGAAATTTTAAAGGTTTCTTTTTGTAGCTTAGTGGGATAAGTGGAGGCTGCAGAGCAGAGCTAATTCTCCGCTCAATAAATACTGGGTAGATGGTGTTCGACATTTCCTATAATCCGCGCCCGGCTGATCTACTCCTTTCGGTAGTTTGAATCCCGCTCTTTTATTCAGGATATGAATATAAATTCAGAGCATTTACTTGTAAATCAAATAGAATGAGTTACCAGATGGGGAGCTAGTTCCCTAAGTTGGATCATACTCCAAATTATGGGGTCATAAATTGTTCCTGGTAACCCAATTTATATACTAGCTGTAAATAATTTACTAACTAGATCGATCAGGCTTTATATTTCATGTCGATACAGTTAAAACTCTAATTTTGCCACATGCATATTGGTTCTAATATTGGCGCCCTTACTACCAAGGTTGTTTCCTGACTTATACTTCATATTTCTAGGGTCTGTAACAACTGAAGAGGCTCCTCCATCTTTCATTGCTTGATGTAAATCTTTCTGAGGAATTTTTGGGTTTATATTGGAGCTATATACATGGAGATTTACTTCACTATTTATACCAAAGTGCCTGCAGGCCTCCATGATAGCCTCAGTTGTTGCTCTATATAAATCTTTATTCAGCTGGACCAAGAAGTTGAGTTCAAGACCGGCTTCTCCTTCGGCATTCAGATTTTTCACATATATATTACTAAGAATATCCCTAGGCTCAATCATATAGAATTGGGAGGCTACTGTTACTGCGTCAATTATATGGTTTGAATTAGTGCCATCTATACCAAAAACCCAGATTTCATTGTCAATTAAAGCTGCCTCTTTAATGCTGGTCTTTAGGCGGGGATAGAATGGCGATACACTGACTGCATATTTGGTTTTCCAAACTGACAGTGAATCAAAAGCAGTACGAAGAACATATTGATGTTCTTGTACTCCGTTTAAAATAAGTGTTGCATCGGTTTTAAATTTTTTGTCCTGACTTCCTTCGGCTATTGTCATGGCTCCCTTTGTCACAATTAATCCTCCATTGATAGCTCTGACGAAAAACAGCCGAATGCGATCTCTCCCGTTTGGAGGGCTTCCTTATAAGATTCCTTGGTCTCAAAGTCTTCATCGGCTTCGGTTTCCCACTGCTGACTATCATATGTAGTCACGTTGGAAACCTCCTCAACTAGCATGAAGTCCTCTTCAAGTGCGGCGGTTAATCTAGCTACAGCACTTTCTTTAGATTCGTCTGGAACTATAGATCTTCCAAAGTAGAAGGTACTACCATCTTGAGGTAGCGAGCTTTGTGGTAAAACTCTTACTTTAGTATCAACCACCCAGAAAATAGACATATACATCCCTCTTGATGTTACTGGTTTGGAATTAAAAAACCAAATGGTGCTGGAATTATCTAGTGATGTTATAAATAATTCAATAACATTCACTTTCATATGAATTTCTGGAAATCAATATTTTTCTAATATGATAATGTTTCAACTATCCGGGTAGAATCTTAGAGGTTCATTAGGTAAACCAGTCCGATAACAAATGGACTTAGGTGTCTGCAGTTTAATGAGTAGTCACTACCATATAGCGCTTTATGTGAACACCAAATCTGCAAATAGGCAATCTCCTTCAGGGGTAATTACTCCTGGTAAAATCTATTTAAAGCTTCCAGTTTTTCCCAGTGTTAGCCTCGAGGCAATACCCTTGATCACTGTGAAGTAAAAGTGCTACAAGAAGTCATCTCCCTATGGCGGGAGCGTCTAATGGATATCAGCTGGTTTATGAGCTGTTCAAACGAATCTATCACTCGCCAAGCTAATGCTTAAGACTACTGTGCTGGCGTTTTGGAGGGGGGCGTTTTAAGCCCTAAGCTTTACTTGATGTGCCTGTATGGCTTATGCAGATCTCAGCTCAATCTGTGGCAGTATCGTCAAGACGCATGAGGAGCCTGTCCACACTTCGATTCAGTCCGGTAGTCTTAGGTAATAATCCCAAAATCTGTTCCATTTGACGGTGGTGAGTATTTGAACATACCGAAAGGGGTGCTTTTCCAGCTGAATCACTATTTGGAACTGGTGGGCTGGAGCAGGCGGTATTTAAGCTCTTGAAAACGAGGCCGCATTACCGAAAACATGCCCCTATCACTCTGGCTCAAAAAAATAACCTATTTGTAGTCATTGACTAGTTGCCCATCAGATGACTCCTTGAATTGAGGATGTTCGTCATCGATTTCGTAAAAATCACACTTTTCGCCGGTGAAAATATGCCCCATAGTTTTCAACCCGGTTGGGCCATCCAGTGATCCTGCAATAATTCCAGTTGCATCGAGATTAAATGGTTCCCAGAATAGGCTTGAACCACATTGCTGGCAGAAGCCTCTGCGGGCTACTTCTGATGTTTTATACCACGCCAGCCCGTCATCTTTTGTTATTTTAATGTTGACCTTGCGAGCCTTTGTATGTGGGCCGAAACTTCCATGTAGTTTTTGACACATACTACAATGACAGTTAACTACGTTGCGTAGTGGCCCTTTAACCTCGTACCGCACAGCTCCACACAAGCAACCACCAGAAGTAATTGAATTCTCATTATTCATATATTGAGCCTGTAGATGTAAAAATTTATTTAAAATAAGAATCTAAATTAAGTATGCCTTTTTATCATCTATAAGATTATTTGTTTAAATTATAAACGCCAGTCTAATTAAGTGATGTAAACATAAATATTTATGGCTTGGCTAGTTATTTATCCGTTCTTTGTCGATATAAGCTACGAGACGGTAGTGGTTTGTTAGTTGATCGCTTGCCATTTTTTATACTGTTACCGTTGCACGATGCAGGCAATGGCGGATAAGCCATTTATTTGCACGGTGTTATCGCACAGGGTAGGACTCCCAGCGCTCGACAGTGAAGGTTTAATTTGGGAGCAATGCGACTCTTTGCGGCAAGAGGTGGACGCCAGTGCAGAATGGAGCCGGGAAACGCACGGTGACATACGGGAGAACTAATTACGCAGAATTACAAAGGCTACTGAAGTCAAAGCGAGCTGCGATAGCGAACACCGACAAGTGCGGGAACATTCTGTAGAAGAGGTGGCCGGCGTAAAAATAATTGAAGTTCTTGGAGCTTTACGTTTCTTATCTGCCGGCGGCCTGAACTTATCCGCGCTTGACAATCTAAATATTACAACAGCCAGTGATATTAATATTTCAGCGGGCCGCGACATAAAGGAGCAAATCGGAAATATTTGCGAATCAGTGGCCAAGGTCCGCCAAACTATCAAAGTAAAAGATCGTGGCAAGGTTTGGTTAGGCAGCGAATCTTTAAATGTACTGAAAGTGCTAGAGGATTTAATAGGCGTAGTGTCTGCCCTGGCCGCCACCCTTGCGACTTACTCGCACCCTGGGAATGGGCAGAAGCCAACCCAAGAGGCGGCAATTTATGGGCACAAGAGCAGCGCGGACAGTTTGAAATCTCAGCTTGGCGCGGTTCGGGCTTAAGCTGGTTATACACTTAAAAGGAGAGAAGTTATGAATAATAGAGTAAACAGGTATGCCATTTTCGCAGAGCGGGTTCACTTGATGAATGGCGGAGCAAATAGCTTTAGAGACTCTGCGCCAACTCAAGAGGCGGCAAAAGAGCTGGCACAAAAAATTGCTAAATCTAAGGAAGCGCTGTTTTATTCCTGGCTGCAAATTCTGGACATTGTGACAGGCAAGTTTACTGAGTACTCGATTGAGTGGGGCGGGGTACTGGTTGAGAAGCGTTGCCCTAGTTAAAGGCAGAGATTTTTAAAATTCAGCTTAAACTTACATTGGTTTAAGCTGAATTTAAATTGTCAGTGTATCATTTTCTAAATCGTCTTTTTTATCCGTTACAAGTTTAAAAATCACCACGCCTTTAACCGGATCTATAAACCACTCTTTAGTTATTATTTCTGTCCCTGGTTTCGTTTTAAAGTCGTCTGCAAAATATTTCACAATAGTGTTGAGTGATACTTCCTGATAATTTGTTTCCACTTGTCTTTCCCCTTATGTTTAATATTGAGGTTTAATTGTGGGGAAACTGGTTTGTCTATAATTTTATATTGAAGTTGTAAAAGCGGTCAAAATTTTAGAGTTAGGCTGGCTCAGGATTTGCCTGTGGATTGGCTATATCATCAGATGTGTTGGGGTTGCTTCCAAACTCAAATTTTTCCCTAAGCTCTATGCTTGGTTCAATGTTTTTACTAAGTACAGTGTATGTTTTTATATTTGGTATAGCTATGTTCAAATTGTAGTTTCCTTCTCCTACTCTATGACCAAATGTAAACACATACATATACCTTCCATTTGATGACAGTTTGCTGTTTCGAAATTCAGCTTTTTTCCTTGCTGCCTCGATGAATAATTGATAAATATCATATGTCAGCCAAGGGATGTGTGGTGCTCTCTCTTTATTGCTTGACAGAGCCGCAATCGCATTAACTATTTCGCTGATTATTTTAATTGTTTCAGCGATATCATTTTCAAAGGGGAGTGGTTCAGGCTCTCCATATTTCCTTTCAATTCTTAGCTCGTACGCTGTGTGTTTTAAGTCTTGAATCATGCTATTAACGATTCGACTTGTTGACATTCGTGCCGCATGATCTTTTTCTGCCGTTTCAAGTAATCTCTTTAATATTTGAATTGCAAATTTCGGCCCTGAGCCCCAGCGGTCTAAAGTTATATCAAAATTATCTATAGTGTTATATGGGAACCATTCACTATAAGTCTTTTCCTTCTGTACAAACTTTAAATTGTATGAGTCTTCCATTTTTTCTATTAGTTTAATAAATGCTTCTTTATGCTCTAGAAAGTTACTGAAATTAGTTTTCCTGTTTTCATGTTCAATTTGTCGTGCTGTTTGATCGCTTCTAAATTTTAAAGCAATTATTGTTGCCAGGGTGATTGCTCCCGTAGCTATTTTAATTACTGGCTCAATGTGTGAAAGGAAGTTACTTATGCATCCACTATTAAAACAAAGCTGGTAATCTTTAAGGGGTATGCATACGGCTATTAGACAGGCTGTAACTAATATCAAACCCAGTATTGAGGTAATTAGAAAAGGCTTATACCTAGTTAACGTGATTTCCTTTTCATTTCTTGGCGGTGGCGCCTGGCGTAGTTCAAAGTTCCTCTTTCTCTGCTTCTTTTCCCTTCTTTTTTTGACCACTCGTAAAATTTTTTTCTAATTCCTAGTTTGTTACTAGATTTTTCTTTTGTTGTACACATTGTATTACTTATTAAGTATAACCAGTCGGCTTAAATTTTTTTTACAACAGTAAAGGCTAAATGGTAGCTTTTATTGGTGCCAATTAATTTTAGATCTATAGTGGCGGTGCTGTTTGTATTTAATGCTACGGCAGTATGGTGATCCTTAGCTTGAATATATTTTATACCAATCCAATCACACTCAGTTATGACTCTATCTTTAGTGTTTATCGAACTGAGCGCAATTGTACTTTCTAAATTGGTATTGGAAACAGAGATATTGCAGAGGCGGTTAGGGGATTCACCGGTGATGATTTGGAGATCGTTATCGATGTTTCGACGCTCCATATTTTTTAGCCGATTGGCTCCAACTTCGATTAGGTTGCCTGCCGTTGGGTAGATTTCATTTCTCTTCAGTGCGTCCTGGCAGCCTGATAGAGCGACCAAACACCCCTCAGCCTTTGAAAACCCCTTAAAAATTCGTATTTCCAACTCCCACTGATTCTACGTGATCAATAATTGTGCAGTAAAAACGGGTACCGGTCACTCCTCCCCACGCCTGCCGATTTTGGGCACTCTTTTAGTTGATGAAATGAGACTAGTGACCCTAGCCTGAGCTGGTGCGGGATTTGGGAATGCTTTGGATTTCACACTTTGAAGAGTTGTGAAGAGAAATGAAGAGGAGTTTCACAAGGGGAAAGCAATAGATTGATGGTGTCCACATGTGGGCAGGGGAGAGTCAAAAAAATCCTGTGTGGACACAATGTGGACACTCTGGAGCTTTTAAGCGCCATTCTTCAAAATTGAGGGAAGGTAATTCAGAATTAAAAAACCCGCGAAAGCTAACGCTATCGCGGGTTTGATATATGGTACCAGAGGCCGGACTCGAACCGGCACGCTTTTAAGGGCGGGGGATTTTGAATCCCCTGTGTCTACCAATTTCACCACTCTGGCACTTTCGCTGCTCGACCTTGGGGTCGGTGCGAAGAGGGCGTGATTATAGCAATGCTTTCGCTTGGGTCAACCAGTGATTTCAATAACTTAGCGCATTTTCTGTCGTCCCAGTTAACAGCTCCTAAAATTTCCTATAACCTTCGCGACCTCTCCATAGTTTCTAGATTTCCAGGATTCCATGCAGCGTCAGGACTTTGACTTTCATCTGCCCGATGAGCTGATCGCCCGCGCGCCCACTGAGGAGCGCCGTGGCAGCCGTCTTTTGTGTCTGGATGGGCCCAGCGGGGCCATTGCACATCGGCAGTTCCCAGATATTCTCGATCAGGTCCAAGCTGGTGACCTGATAGTCTTTAACGATACCCGGGTGATCCCGGCGCGTTTGTTCGCGCAGAAGGAGACCGGCGGTAAGTTGGAAATCCTGGTGGAGCGGGTGCTCAACGAGACGGATATCTGGGCCCATGTGCGCTCCAGTAAGTCGCCAAAGCCCGGTTCCACCATCGTCCTTGAAGACGGTACCCGTATAGAAGTGACCGGCCGCAAGGATGCATTGTTTGAATTGTCCTTCCCTAAAGAAGAGGGTGTGCTGGCGATTCTGGATCGCCTGGGCCATATGCCGCTGCCTCCTTATATTGATCGTGAAGACGATGCCAGCGATCGCGAGCGCTACCAAACCGTATACGGCCGCAATGCCGGTGCTGTGGCGGCGCCGACGGCGGGGCTGCACTTTGATGATGAGATGATCGGTGCGTTGCGGGATAAAGGTGTCGAGGTTGTCTTCGTTACCCTGCATGTGGGTGCCGGTACTTTCCAGCCGGTGCGCGTGGACAATATTTATGAGCACCAGATGCATAGCGAAGTGCTGGATGTCTCCCAGGATGTGGTGGATGCGGTAACTGCTTGCCGCGCTCGCAATGGCAGCGTGATTGCGGTGGGTACCACCAGTGTGCGCGCGCTGGAAAGTGCGGCGCGCAGTGGCCAGTTACAGGCCACGGTGGGGGAGACAGATATCTTTATTTATCCCGGTTATGAATTCCAGGTTGTGGATAAGTTGATCACCAACTTCCATCTACCGGAATCCACCTTATTGATGCTGGTGAGTGCCTTCGCGGGGTACCAGCACACGATGGCCGCTTATAAGGCCGCTGTTGAGGAGCGCTATCGCTTTTTTAGTTACGGCGATGCCATGTTTATTACCCGCGATCCCAATGCCAAAAAAGAAGAAGTCGCACCAGCGAAAGGAGATACCCAGTGAGCCGCGAATGTTTTATGCAGTTTGAAGTGGATACCACTGATGGCAAGGCCCGTCGCGGCCGCTTGCGTTTCCCTCGCGGTGTAGTGGAAACCCCGGCGTTTATGCCGGTGGGCACTTACGGCACCGTGAAAGGTATGTTGCCGAGGGATATCGAAGGGATCGGTGCACAGATTATTCTGGGCAACACCTTCCACCTGATGCTGCGCCCGGGTACCGAAGTGGTTAAAGCCCACGGCGATCTGCACGATTTTACCCAGTGGTCCGGCCCGATCCTCACCGACTCCGGCGGTTTCCAGGTGTTTAGCCTGGGTGAACTGCGCAAGATTACGGAAGAGGGGGTTTCTTTCCGCTCGCCTATCGATGGCAGTCCGGTATTCCTGGACCCGGAAGAGTCCATGCGCGTTCAGCGGGACCTGGGTTCCGATATCGTCATGATCTTCGATGAGTGCACCCCTTATCCGGCCACCACTGACGAAGCGCGCAAATCTATGGAGTTGTCCCTGCGTTGGGCGGAGCGCTCCAAGAAAGCTCATGGCGATAGCCCGTCGGCGCTGTTCGGAATTGTGCAGGGCGGTATGTTCCCGGAGTTGCGCGATGTGTCACTGCGCGGCCTGACTGAGATTGGTTTCGATGGCTATGCCATTGGTGGCCTGTCTGTGGGTGAGCCTAAAGATGAGATGATCAAGGTCTTGGATCACCTGGCTCACAAGATGCCGGAAGATAAGCCGCGCTACCTGATGGGCGTGGGCAAGCCGGAGGATATTGTCGAGGCGGTGCGTCGCGGTGTGGATATGTTCGACTGCGTTATGCCTACTCGCAATGCGCGCAACGGCCACCTGTTTACCTTCGAAGGCGTGGTGAAAATCCGCAACGCCAGGCACCGTCACGATACGGGTCCCTTGGAGGAAGAGTGCGATTGTTACACCTGTGAGAATTTCTCCCGCGCTTACCTGCACCACCTGGATCGCTGCGGTGAAATTCTCGGTGCGCAGCTGAATACGATTCACAATTTGCGCCACTACCAGCGCCTGATGCAAAAGCTACGCGATGCCATTGCCGCCAATGAGTTGGAGGCTTATGTCGCCGAGTTCTACCGTGGTCTGGGCCGCGAGGTTCCGGCGCTGGAGGCCTGATCAGGCGTCGCTTTTACCCTGCCTGGGGTGCTGCCCGTCTCATTGCGGCACCCCTGTAATTTGTCCGTTCCCACGATCCCCGTATAATCAGCCCCCACTTTTATTGGGGGCGGTGTACCTTGCATTCTGCGTATACTGCCCGCATATCCAGGCAAATTGCTTAGGCAGATTGCCAAGATTTACCGGCCCTCGGGGTCACACTAGAACAATGAGAACAGCATGAATCGCTACCCGATCTGGAAGTACTTTCTGATTCTCGCGGTTGTGGCCTTTGGCCTGATGTACGCCGCGCCCAATCTCTATAAGCCGGACCCTGCCGTGCAGATTTCCGGGCAATCCAGTGCACTCACCATCGGCCCCGATGTCCTTGCGAATGCACAAAAAGCCCTGGATGAAGCGGGTATTGCTCACTTCGGCGGCGAAGTTGGGGACAAGTCAGTACTGATTCGCTTGAACTCCATGGAGGAGCAGTTGCCGGCTAAAGAGGCGATTCAAAAAGCGCTTGGAACCACCAACTATGTTGTCGCCCTGAACCTGGCTTCCACCACACCCCAGTGGATGAAAGATATCGGCGCTAGCCCGATGAAGCTCGGTTTGGACCTGGCGGGTGGTGTGCACTTCCTGATGGAAGTCGACACCAACACCATCGTCAAGAACAACATGGAAAGCTACGAGCAGGAAGTAAAGAGCAAACTGCGCGAAGCCAAGGCCCGTTACCGCAATGTGGAACTGGTAGATGATCGCGAGATTATTGCCCGTTTCCGCAACGATGAGCTGCGCAGCCGGGCGATGTCCACCCTGCGCAAGGAATTCCCGCAGCTTCAGTTGCGGGAGTCCGGCAGCGGCGAAAACCTGGAGATCCGCGCAACCCTGACCGATCAGGAAATCAAGCAGCTGGAAGATTACGCAGTAACCCAGAACCTCACTACCCTGCGCAACCGGGTGAACGAGCTGGGTGTTGCTGAGCCGATCGTACAGCGCCAGGGCCGTAACCGTATCGTTGTGGAGCTGCCCGGTGTACAGGACACCGCAGAGGCCAAGCGTATTATCGGTAAAACTGCCAACCTCGAATACCGTATGGAAGCTCGCCCGGATGAGCTGGTTTCCAACAAGGAATACTTCGATTACCGCGATGATCGTCAGGCGCAGATGTATGGTGGTGCCTGGTTGGAGCGCCAGATCATTATCAAGGGTGACAGCGTTACCAATGCCCGCGTCGGTTACGACGAGAGCGGCTTCCCGCAGGTAAATATCACCCTCGACGCCCGTGGCGGCGAGATGATGCACCGCGCTACCTGGAAGAATGTCGGTCGCCGTATGGGCACCCTGTTTATCGAGACTCGCTTTGAGCCGGTAACTGAGATCGACGAAAACGGTAACGAAGTTACCGTGCAGAAGCGCACTGAAGAGCGAAAAATTATCAGCTTGGCTACGGTACAGAGTGCCTTGGGCAAGCAGTTCCGCACCACCGGTCTGGACAGCCCGGCCGAAGCCCAGGAATTAGCCCTGCTGCTGCGTGCTGGTGCCCTGGCTGCGCCCATGTACTTTGTGGAAGAGCGTGTGATCGGCCCATCCCTGGGTGCCGATAACATCAAGGTGGGTGTGCAATCCGTACAGATCGGTCTGCTGGCCGTGATTATCTGTATGCTGATTTCCTACCGCGTATTTGGCTTGGCCGCGAACCTGGCCTTGGCGGTGAATATGATCCTGTTGGTGGCGGTGATGTCGCTGCTGGGTGCAACCCTCACACTGCCTGGTATCGCCGGTATCGTATTGACCGTGGGTATGGCGGTGGATGCCAACGTGCTTATATTCTCGCGAATACGGGAGGAGCTCAGGAATGGGATGCCTCCCCAGACAGCGATCAGTGCCGGTTTTGACAATGCTTACAGCACCATTGTGGATGCGAACATCACCACCCTGATTGTGGCGGTGATCCTGTATGCCATTGGTTCCGGTCCGGTACAGGGCTTCGCGGTAACCCTGTCTATCGGTATTCTCACCTCCATGTTCAGTGCCATCATGGGTACGCGAGCAATTGTTAACTTGTTCTACGGCGGTCGCCGTGTGCAGAAGCTCTGGATTTAAGGGAGTCAGTCATGAGTGAGACCAAAGTGGATAACGGCAAAATTACCGAGTACATGGGCAAGCGCGTCTACGACTTTATGCGCTGGCGCAAGATCGCCGGGATTGTCTCGGTGGTGCTGGTACTTTCCTCCATCGCCGCACTGGCAATGAACGGCCTGAAGTTTGGCCTGGACTTTACCGGTGGTACCCAGGTTGAGGTGGGCTACGAGGTAACGCCTTTTATTAGCGACGTGCGCGATCAGTTGGATGCTGCAGGCTACGATGGCGCTACAGTAGTGAATTTTGGTTCTGAAAAGGATCTGCTGATCAAGTTGCCCCCTGAGGTGACCGAGGAGGAAACCCAGATCAGCGCTACCGACCAGGAAACAACGACACCGATCGGTGACAAGGTTGTCGCTCTCCTGAGAGAGGGCAGTGAGGGCGATGTTGAACTGCGCCGTGTTGAGATGGTGGGACCACAGGTAGGTGCTGAGCTGCGCGACGACGGCGGCCTGGGCATGATGCTGGCCCTGTTTATGGTGATGATCTACGTTGCCCTGCGCTTCCAGTACAAGTTCTCTTTCGGCGCGGTAGCGGCTCTGGGCCACGATGTGATTATCGTGCTGGGCTTCTTTGCGGTGATGGGATTGGACTTCGATTTAACCGTGCTGGCGGCGGTGCTGGCGGTGATCGGTTACTCCCTGAACGATACCATCGTGGTATCGGACCGTATCCGCGAGAACTTCCGCAAGGTGCGCAAGGCTGAGTCTGAGGAGATTATCAATATCTCTATCAGCCAGACCCTGGGCCGTACCTTTATGACGTCCTTCACCACCTTGCTGGTGCTGTGGGCGCTGCAGTTCTTCGGTGGCGAATTGATCCACAACTTCTCCCTGGCCTTGATCGTGGGTGTGGTTGTGGGTACTTACTCCTCTGTTTACGTTGCTGCCAACGTGCTGATGGCTTTGAATATCAACAAAGAAGATCTGATGCCGCCGGTGAAAGAGGGTGCGGAACTGGAAGAAATGCCCTGATGTGAATGAGAAGTGGCTGCGTTGACGCAGCCATATTCGAGCGGCCCCGGCCGCGCTTTGCTGCTGGTCAGCGGAGCGCCGTCGGGGTTTTTTATTGTGCGGAGTTTAGGCTCTGGGCTTTTTGCCGAGGGTGATGTGCTTGGGGCCGGAAGTGTTGGTCTGGCCGCTTACCCCTTTGGGCACCTGCTCGATCTCACCGCCACCGGCGAGGAACGCCTTTACCTGCTCCTCGATACTTTCGCTGGTCTCGAGGGGAGCGGCTTGTTTGCGATTGGAGGAAGAGGAAGGTTTCTTGGCCACGGCGCTATCCGGTTTTTATGTGTAAGCGGGCCATATTAGCACGGCTTGCACAAAAAATCACCCAAGTGGCCAGAGTCTGCACATAGCGGGTGTTTTGTCGACAGCTTTCGAATAATTCTGTCGTTTTTGGATAAATCGGGCTGCTGCGAGGCAGCCCGGAAGATAGTGCGTTATTCAGCTTCTTCTGTGGTCTCTTCGGTTTCCAGCGGCCAACCGCCCATCTCTTTCCACTTGTTCACGATGCCGCAAAACAGGGTTGCGGTTTTTTCTGCGTCGTACTCGGCGGAGTGGGCGCAGTTGTTATCAAATTCGATTCCAGCAACCTGGCAAGCTTTGGCCAGTACGGTCTGGCCGTAGGCGAGGCCAGCGAGACTGGCGGTATCGAAGCAGGAGAACGGGTGGAATGGGTTGCGCTTGATGCCGGTCCGCTCGACGGCTGCATTGACGAAGCCCAGGTCGAAGTGGGCATTGTGGGCAACCACGATGGCGCGGGTGCAGCTGTGCTTTTTCACGGCGCTGCGAATCTTGCGGAACAGCTCGGGGATGGCGATTTCTTCCGGCCAGGCGTCGCGGTCCGGGGATTCCAGGTCGATGCCAATAAAGTCGAGAGCGGATTGCTCAACATTGGCGCCCTCAAAAGGCTCCAGGTGGAAACTGTGGGTCTCCAGCGGGAAGAGGTTGCCGGAGTCATCCATGTCGAGGATAACCGCAGAAATTTCCAGCAGTGCATCGGTGCGGGCGTTAAAGCCGCCGGTTTCAAGGTCGATGACCACGGGCAGAAAGCCTCGGAATCGCTGGGCGAGAGAGCTTTTTGGTCCTGTGGGTTCTTCGGCGGGTGTCACGGTGGTTCCTTGTAAATCTTGTCTTCAGGCCAGCAGCATTTGGCGCTGGTGGGGCAGGGTATTGTATTCGAATTGCGGCGCCTGCCGGGAGTGTTCTCCCCGCAGGCGCTGTAATCAGGCCATTCGCCGATTACGCAAGTTGCCAGTTTAAGGTTTCACCGGCTGCGAGGGGAATCAGATTTTCACCACCCATATCCAGTTTTTCCGGCAGGGTCCAGGGGCTCTTGACCAGGGTGATGGTGCCCTCGTTGCGCGGCAACTCGTAGAAGTCTGGGCCGAACTCACTGGCAAAGCCTTCCAGCTTGTCCAGTTTGCCCGCGCGCTCAAATACTTCTGCGTAGAGCTCAATAGCGGAGTAGGCGGTATAGCAGCCGGCGCAACCACAGGAGTGTTCCTTCTTGTGGTGGGCGTGGGGGGCTGAATCGGTACCGAGGAAGAACTTCGGGTTACCGCTGGTGGCCGCTTCGATCAGTGCATTTTGATGGTAGCCGCGCTTGAGAATCGGCAAGCAGTAAAAATGCGGCTGGATACCACCAACCAGCATATGGTTGCGGTTGTACAGCAGGTGGTGCGCGGTAATGGTTGCAGCAACGCCTTCGCGGGCGCCTTGTACAAACTCTACTGCTTGGGCGGTGGTGATATGTTCAAACACCACTTTCAGCGTGGGGAAATCATCTACCAGGCGGGACAGGGTTTTCTCGATGAAAGCCTGCTCGCGGTCGAAGATATCGATATCGCTGGTGGTCACTTCACCGTGTACCAACAGCTTCATACCGCAGGCCTGCATCTCTTCCAGGGCTGGGTAGATGTTGGCGATATCGGTAACGCCGGAATCGGAGTTGGTGGTTGCGCCCGCTGGGTACAGTTTGGCGGCGATAACACCCGCTTCATGAGCCTTGCGAATAACGGCAGCATCGGTCTTGTCGGTGAGGTAGATCACCATCAAGGGTTCGAAGTTGGTGTCGGCGGGAACATTGGCGTTGATACGTTCCTTATAAGCCACTGCACTTTCGGCATCGGTCACAGGGGGTACCAGGTTGGGCATTACAATCACGCGGCGGAATTGTTTTGCGGCATCGGGCACGGTGCGCCCGAGAGCGGCGCCGTCGCGCAGGTGAATGTGCCAGTCGTCGGGGGCGCGAAGGGTAATTTGCTCCGTCATGGTACTCCGTAAAGCTTCTTAGCGTAGTGAGTCGTTGTGCGGCGCGAATGCTACCCGAAGCTGTACAAAATTGCGATGCACGAAAAGGTTAAAAATCAATCAATTGTGCTTACTCGCGCCTTGGCGCTAGTCGATCGCGAGCTTAGGCGCTACAATCGCGCCCCGACAAAGAGTGTGGGTATTGTTGTGCCCGCAATTTACCGATCCTGGGCATATCTCCAAGAATAACTCCCCCAGACCGACACTAGTTTCGCGTAGTGGCATTCCCCGTCTCCGCGGTTTAGTCGTGGCGGCGTATTTCCGGCAGCAGAGGACAGCAATGAGCAAAATCGAAAAGGTGGTACTGGCATACTCCGGTGGATTGGATACGTCAGTAATCGTGCGATGGTTGCAGGAGACTTACGGTTGTGAAGTGGTGACTTTCACCGCTGATATCGGCCAGGGTGAAGAGGTGGAACCGGCCCGTGCCAAGGCCGAGGCCCTCGGGGTTAAAGAGATTTATATCGACGACCTGCGCGAAGAGTATGTGCGCGATTTCGTTTTCCCGATGTTCCGCGCCAATGCGATTTATGAAGGGGAGTACCTGCTGGGTACCTCTATTGCGCGCCCGCTGATTGCCAAGCGCCTGATTGAGATTGCCAACGAGACTGGCGCCGATGCCATTTCCCACGGTGCTACCGGTAAAGGTAATGACCAGGTGCGCTTCGAGCTGGGCGCCTACGCGCTGAAGCCGGGCATCCAGGTAATCGCTCCCTGGCGCGAGTGGGACCTGAACTCCCGCGAAAAGCTGATGCAGTACTGCGAGCAGCACAATATTCCGGTGGACTTCTCTTCCAGCAAGAAGAAATCCCCTTACTCGATGGATGCCAACCTGCTGCACATCTCTTACGAGGGCGGCAACCTCGAAGATCCCTGGGCGGAAGCCGAAGAGGATATGTGGCGCTGGAGTGTGAGCCCCGAGGCGGCTCCGGAAGAACCCACCTACATTACTTTGGGTTTTGAGAAGGGCGATCCCGTTTCTATCGACGGTGAGCGCTTAAGCCCTGCTACTTTGCTTGAGAAGCTGAACAAGTTGGGCGGAGCCAACGGTATCGGTCGTCTGGATATCGTGGAAAACCGCTACGTGGGAATGAAGTCCCGCGGCTGCTACGAAACACCGGGCGGCACCATTTTGATGAAGGCGCACCGCGCCATTGAGTCCATTACCCTGGATCGCGAAGTTGCGCACATGAAGGATTCCCTGATGCCGCGCTACGCCGAGCTGGTTTACAACGGTTACTGGTGGTCCCCGGAGCGCAGCATGCTGCAGGCTGCGATCGATGAGTCCCAGGATGTGGTTAACGGCGAAGTTCGCCTGAAACTGTACAAAGGCAGCGTGAGTGCTGTGGGCCGTCGCTCTGCGGACAGTCTCTTCGATGAGCGTATCGCTACCTTCGAAGACGATGCTGGCGCTTACGACCAGAAGGATGCGGAGGGCTTTATCAAGCTCAACGCCCTGCGTCTGCGCATTGCCGCAGGTAAAGGAAGAAAATTGATTTAGTTGATTTAGATCAGCAATCACCGGGCAAGGATGCGCTTAAATCCTTATCCGGCCAATAGTAACCACAGTGCCTCACACATTGTGGTTACACACCTTCTGTGGTGGGCCAGTCCCGCACAGTGGAACCGAATCTTAAAAGCAACGGAAGTAAAAACATGACGACAACGGTGGCAAAGACCGGCCCTGTGCCGGACTATGACTACAATATCGTGCGCCAGTTCACCATCATGTCCGTGGTCTGGGGCATTTTTGGTATGGGCATGGGCGTATTGATCGCAGCCCAGCTAGCCTGGCCTGAACTCAACGACTTTTGGCAGCCCTTCTCGCACTTCGGGCGCTTGAGGCCCCTGCACACCAATGCGGTAATTTTCGCCTTTGGTGGTAGTGTTCTCTTTGCCACTTCTTACTATGTGGTACAGCGTACCTGTCAGGTCCGCCTTTGGGGTGGCTGGCTGATCCCCTTCACCTTCTGGGGATGGCAGGCCGTTATCGTCGCCGCGGCAATTACCCTGCCGATGGGCTTCACTTCCACCAAGGAATACGCTGAGCTCGAGTGGCCTATCGATATCCTGATTGCCCTGGTTTGGGTTGCTTACGCGCTGGTGTTCTTCGGCACCATCATGAAGCGTAAGACTTCTCACATCTACGTGGCGAACTGGTTCTTCGGTGCTTACATCGTAACTATTGCTGTTCTCCATATCGTTAATAACCTGGAGATTCCTGTTGGCCCGTTCAAGTCCTACTCTATCTATTCGGGCACTAAGGACGCAATGATCCAGTGGTGGTATGGCCACAACGCAGTAGGGTTCTTCCTGACTGCAGCCTTCCTCGGCATCATGTACTACTTCGTACCTAAGCAAGCTGGTCGTCCGGTTTATTCCTACCAGCTGTCTATCGTTCACTTCTGGGCGCTGATCTCCCTGTACGTATGGGCTGGTGGTCACCACTTGCACTACTCAGCGCTGCCCGACTGGGCTCAGAGCCTGGCGATGGTTATGTCCCTGATTCTGCTGGCACCTTCCTGGGGCGGTATGATCAACGGCATCATGACCCTGTCCGGCGCATGGCATAAGCTGCGTACCGACCCGACCCTGCGCTTCCTGGTGGTATCCCTGTCCTTCTACGGTATGTCTACCTTCGAAGGTCCGATGATGTCCATCAAGACTGTAAACGCTCTGTCTCACAACACTGACTGGACCGTTGGCCACGTACACTCCGGCGCTTTGGGCTGGGTTGCCATGATCTCTATCGGTGCTCTGTATCACCTGGTTCCGGTTCTGTGGAAACGCCGCGAAATGTACAGCTCCAAGCTGATCAACGCGCACTTCTGGCTGGCCACTGTAGGTACTGTTCTGTACATCGCCGCTATGTGGGTTAACGGTATTACCCAGGGCCTGATGTGGCGTGCATTTAACGCCGACGGCACCCTGACTTACAGCTTCGTAGAGAGTGTTGTAGCCAGCCATCCGGGCTATGTAGTTCGCTGGTTGGGCGGCGCCATGTTCCTGGTGGGTATGCTGCTGATGGCTTACAACGTTTACCGCACGATTACCGAGAAGGTAAACGATGCCGAAGCCGATAACACCGTTCGAGCAGTGCCTGCGGCATAGGAGTTTAGATCGTGAAGAATCATGACCTCGTAGAAAAAAACATCGGCTGGATGATCTTTTTCACCATTATCGCCATCAGTTTCGGCGCCCTGGTTGAGATCGTTCCGCAGTTCTTTACCAAGGATAACTACACGCCGCTGCCGGGGCAGAAGCCGCTGACAGCAATGGAGCTGGAAGGTCGCGATATCTACATTCGCGAAGGCTGCCACGTTTGCCACACTCAGATGATTCGTCCTCTGCGTGCGGAAGTTGAGCGTTACGGCCACTACTCCATGGCTCAGGAATCCATTTACGAGCACCCCTTCCTGTGGGGCTCCAAGCGTACCGGTCCAGACCTGGCGCGCGTAGGTGGGCGCTACTCTGATGAATGGCAGCGCGCGCACTTGTACAACCCGCGCAGCGTTGTGCCTGAGTCAATCATGCCTGCTTACCCCTGGTTGTTCGACAATGTGGTAACTGGCGAATACACCGCACGTAAGATGGAAGCGCTGCGCTTCGTCGGTGTGCCCTACACCGATGACGACATCGCCAACGCCGCTGAGCCTTTCAAAGGTGGCAAGGTCAAGGAAATTGACGCGCTGGTCGCTTACTTGCAACAGCTGGGTACCCTGGTTACCCAAAAACGCTAATAGCGAGGAAGGAAACTCGTGACTATTGAAACTTTGCGGGAAATCGGTCTGGTTCTGGGCTCTGTGGCTTTTCTGGCTATCTGCTGGTGGGCCTTCTCTCCGAAGCGCAAGAAGCGCTTCGAAGAAGATGCCAATTTGCCATTTGCCGATGAAGAGCGACAAGCCGACAAGGACAAGTCGGCCGCTCAGCAGGACGAATCCAATTCCGGGGATAAACCCGGAGCCAATCGAAAACAGGGGCAGGATAAGTAATGAGTACATTCTGGAGTGTGTGGGTAATTGTGCTCACCCTCGCCAATCTGGCGTTGATTACCTGGGTGCTGTTCGCCAACCGAAAGGTGGCAGTGGATGACCAGGCTGAACCGGAAAACAAAACCACGGGCCACGTTTACGACGGCATCGAGGAATACGACAACCCGCTGCCCAAGTGGTGGTTCATGTTGTTCGTCGCCACCCTGGTGTTCTCTGCGGGATATCTGGTGGTTTACCCGGGTCTGGGTAACTTCAAAGGTTTCGGCAACTGGACTTCTGTCGGTGCATTGGAAGCTTCCCAGGCTAAGGCTCAGGAGAGATTCCACGAGACCTTCGGTAAGTACGAGAATATGCCGATCGAGCAGATTGCGCAGAGCCCTGAAGCTCTCAAGATGGGTTCCCGGATCTTCGCTAACAACTGTGCGGTATGTCACGGTGCAGATGCCGGTGGTAACTTCGGCTTCCCGAACCTGACTGATAACGCCTGGCTGTACGGCGGCACTCCGGAGAAAATCCTGGAAACCCTGTACAACGGTCGTCAGGGCATGATGCCTCCTCAGGGTCCGGTGATCGGTGAAGAAGGTGTTAGAAATGCGACAGAGTATGTTCTCTCCCTGAACGGCCTGGAGCATGACACCGCCATGGCCGCCGAAGGTCAGAAGGTATTCAACACCGTGTGTATGGCTTGTCACGGTATGGATGCCAAAGGCAACCAAATGCTGGGTGCGCCGAACCTGACCGACGACATCTGGCTGTACGGTAGCAATCGCGAACAGATCCAACACACTATTCGCGGTGGTCGTACAAATATGATGCCCGCGCAAAAAGACAAATTGCGTGAAGACAAAATCCGCCTCGTAGCGGCCTATGTCTACAGCCTGTCCCAGCAGGAAGAAGAAAAGCAGTAATTAACTATTGAGGCCCGGCATTTGCTGGGCCTTGTTTTATCAAGGGACTCCGGGCGCTGCAGGGACGGAGAAAAAAGCCTCAACATAAGGGGCTACCTGGCCCACGTACAAGATGTGCCCGTGCGAGAGTGAGGTTTGTGTGAGTGATTTAATTCCAACCCGTGAGGAACAGGAAGGTGATGGCGAAGTTCGCTATCGCATGCTGTATGAGTCGGAAGACAAAGTCTACATCCGACATATCAAGGGTGTTTTCACCCGTGTTCGCAAATATACCGGCCTGCCTTTGCTGCTGGCTTTCTTCTTCCTACCCTGGATCAATATCGACGGGCGCCAGTCGGTCTTCTTTGATCTCCCCACCCGCCAATTCCATATTTTCTGGACTACTTTCGGCCCCCAGGACGGCTTCCTTTTAGGTTGGCTGCTGATCATTGCCGCCTTCGCGCTGTTTGCGGTCACCACTTTACTGGGCAGGGTGTGGTGTGGCTTCACCTGTCCGCAGACCGTCTGGACCATGATGTTTATCTGGGCAGAAAGGGTTTGTGAAGGCGATCGCAACAAGCGAATGAAGCTCGACAAGGCCCCCTGGAACCTGGAAAAGGTTCTGCGCAAGGGTGGCACACATACCATCTGGCTGTTGATCTCGCTGGCAACTGCACTGGCCTTTGTGGGTTATTTCTACGGTGTGCGCGAGCTGGTCGTGGATCTGGCGACGTTTAACGCGCACCCGCAGGGTGTTTTCTGGGTCGCTTTCTTCACTTTTGCCACCTATATGAACGCCGGCTTCCTGCGTGAGCAGGTGTGTAAATACATGTGCCCCTATGCCCGTTTCCAGTCGGTGATGTACGACGAGGATACGCTGGCGGTTTACTACGATGCCAAGCGGGGTGAGACCCGTGGTCCGCGCAAAAAGAACGTGGATTACAAGGCGGAAGGTATGGGCGACTGTATCGACTGCTACTGGTGTGTTCAGGTGTGTCCGGTGGATATCGATATCCGCGACGGCATGCAGTACGAATGTATTAACTGTGGCCTCTGTGTCGATGCGTGTAACAGCGTGATGGACAAGATGGGCTATGAGCAGGGCTTGATTCGCTTCACCTCTGAGGACGAATTGCAGGGTGGAAAGACCCGCTTCCTGCGCCCGCGCCTATTTGGCTACGCGTTGATATTGGTTGCGATGACCGGTCTGTTTGCACAGCAAGTGATGACTCGAAGCCCAATCGAGGCAGAAATCACTCGCGACCGCGGTGCTCGTATGTTCCGTGAGTCCCAGGGGCAGGTGCAAAACGTCTACACGGTGAAAATCAACAATATGGACCAGGCTCCCCACGAATTCACCATCAAGGTGGAAGGCAAGCCTGAATACGATTACTCCATTCGCAAGCCGAAGACGATTTACCTGGTGCCTGGAGAGATGTTCTCCGTTCCCATTCGGGTAAGCGTTCCCAGAGACCAGCTGAAGGATACCAAGCACGATATCGAGATTGTTGTCCAAGCAGTCGACAATCCTGAGCTGGTTGATAAGCACCGAACGGTGTTTATTGGTCCAAAGCAGTAGACGGGACGCCAATCCCGTTGCAAAGTACGGGCCCGCCCAGGCGGGCTCGACTTTTGTGCACAAACGGTAACTTTTTGGTAACGCGATGAATGAACCAACCCCAAAACCCTGGTACCGGGAACCTTGGGCGTGGATGGTACTGGCCCCACTGATTACAGTGGTGGTTGTCTCCACAATTACAGTCTCGATAGCGGTGCGCTTTGCTGACGATAAAGTCAGTGATACTTACTACAAAGACAGCCGCATGTATCACTTCAGCGCCGAGCAGGACTTGCGCGCGAAAGAGCTGGGTCTGGCCGCTTTGGTCCAGTTTCAGCCGTCTGAAAAATCGGTTGTCGTGGAGCTGAATGGCGACCTCGACTACCCCAAGGCCCTACTGCTCACATTGAGCCATCCGGTGGAGTCTGACCTGGATAAGCATATCGAGCTCTCCCAGCTCTCCGTGGGCCGCTACCAGGGCACCTTGCCTGAAGGCGTTGGGAATCGCTGGTATCTCCGCTTGATGCCGGAACTCGATCCCGATGCGCATCAGGACGCCAACTGGCGCCTGAAAGGTGAAATCAACTTCGATCTCGGCAATGCCGCGCCACTGAACGCAGTAACTCAATGACTTCGTCTTCCTCCTCCTGTTATCACTGCGGACTCCCAGTCCCTCCCGGCAGCAACCACTCGGTGGTTATCGACGGGGCCGCCCGGGATATGTGTTGTCCAGGCTGTGAGGCGGTAGCCAGCGCTATCGTTTCCGGTGGTCTGGATGGCTTTTATCGCTTCCGGGAGAAGGAGAGCGACAGGCCGGAGGAAGCTCAACCCCAGGACCGCTGGGCGGCATACGATTTGCCGGAAGTGCAGCAGCAGTTTGTCCACGATTGGGATAACGGCAACAAGATAGCCTCGCTGTTGATTAGCGGTATTACCTGTGCGGCCTGTGTGTGGCTGATAGAAAAGCACCTGGGGCAGTTGGACGGGATTGAGAAGGTCTCTGTCAACGCCAGTACCCAGCGTGCCCAGATCGGTTTTAATCCCGACAAGATCAAACCCAGTGAGCTGTTTGGCGAACTGGAACGGATTGGCTACCGGCCGGCCCCGGCTACTGCGGCCAACCAGGAAAGTGTGATCCAGAGCGAGCACCGCGCCGCCCTGCGCCGCCTGGGTGTCGCCGGACTCGGCACCATGCAGGTGATGATGTTTGCCATCGCCCTGTATTTTGGTGCTGCAGCGGAAGAGGGTGTCGGTGAGTTTGAGCGCTACTTCCGCTGGGTTTCCCTGCTGGTGGCGACGCCAGTGGTTTTCTATGCGGCGCGCCCATTTTTCAGTGCCGCTTTGCGCAGTCTGCGCGCCCGACACCTGAGTATGGATGTGCCAGTGTCCCTGGCGATTGGTATGGCCTATGTCGCCAGCTTTTACGCCACGGTATTCGGCACCGGCGAGGTGTACTTTGAATCTATCTCCATGTTCACCTTCTTCCTGCTGTTGGGACGAACGGTGGAGATGCGCGCCCGCCACCGGGCGGGCTTAGCCAGCGGTGGTTTGGCTCAGTTGCTGCCGATGACGGCGGCCAAATATCAAGGGGACGATATTGTCCATGTACCGGTGGCCGCATTGGTCGCTGGGGATAAAGTTTTGTTGCGCCCGGGAGACACTGTCCCCGCCGATGGGGAGGTGCTGGAGGGCGTTAGTGGTGTGGATGAATCCCTGCTCAGCGGTGAATCGGCACTGCAACAGAAGTCTGCTGGCAGCCCGGTTTATGCCGGTAGTGTCAACGGCGATTCCACCCTGACTATTCGAATCACGGCAGCGGGGCAGTCGACTCGCTTGTCCGCTATTGAGCGCCTGGTAGAACGGGCGCAATTAGATAAACCCAACCAAGTGGCCCTGGCAGATCGGGTTGCGGGTATTTTTGTCGGTGTCGTTTTATTCGCGGCACTGGCGGCGTTTGTTGTCTGGTGGCAAATCGACCCCAGTCGCGCTTTTTGGGTATCTCTGTCTGTGCTGGTGGTGACTTGCCCCTGCGCACTGTCGCTGGCAACTCCTGCTGCCCTGGCTTCCGCCACCCTGCGTTTACAGCAGTTGGGGCTTCTTGTGGCTGGAGGCAGTCTACTGGAAACGCTGCCGCGTATCGGCCGGGTGCTGTTCGACAAGACCGGTACTCTGACGCGCGGTGAGCCGAGAATCCTGCATATTGATTTGCTGCGGGCCAACTGGAGCGAGCAGCGGGTTAAGGATGTTGCCGCTGCCCTGGAATCCCAGACCAATCACCCCCTGGCCAGGGCCTTCCGCGCCTGGCGTGGCAATCTCATCGCCACTGATCTGAAAGTTCATACCGGGGCCGGCCTGAAAGGGCAGATTGAGGGGGTAGTTACCGACTGGGTAAGGCGAGCTTTGTCTCCAGTGAGGATATTTCCACGCCCGAAGGGGAGGGGCAGTGGCTACTGCTCGGCGACTCCCTGGGCCCTATTGCCTGGATTGCGTTGGGGGATAAGTTACGGGACTCGGCAACCACCGCTGTTGAGGGTTTGACTGAGCAAGGTCTTTCAGTGGAACTGCTCAGTGGTGACCAGTCTGCGGAAGTTGAGCGGCTGGCAGGGCGAGCGGGTATCGATAACTACCGCGCCGGTGCCTCGCCAGAGGACAAGCTCAGCCATATGAAGCAGCTGCAAAGCGATGGTGAGAAGGTGCTGATGGTAGGGGATGGCATCAATGATGTGCCAGTGCTCTCTGGTGCCGATGCCTCTGTGGCGATGATGTCTGCGGCGGATCTGGCCCAGTCCCGCGCCGATGCCATTTTGCTGAACGGTGATCTCGAAGTGCTGCCCAAAGCTATAGAGCTGGCGCACAAGTGCCGCCGAATTGTGCGGCAAAACCTGGCATGGGCTCTGGGCTACAACGTGATTGCCCTGCCGCTGGCATTTTGCGGTCTGGTGCCGCCCTGGGCTGCGGCAATCGGTATGTCCCTGAGTTCTCTGATCGTAGTGCTAAATGCGTTGCGTCTGTCCCGTGGACAGAAAGTCGACGAAAACCCTGTGAGCGCCGAGGCTTAATCCCGTGCTCACAGAAAGAGAGGAGGTGTAACTGATGGAAAGTCTGTATTTCCTGATTCCCATTGCGGTGATTTTGGTTGGCTTTGCGGTGAAGCTCTTTTTCTGGGCCGTGAATAACGGGCAGTACGATGACCTGGAAACGGAAGGTCGTCGCATTTTGTTTGATGACGATGATGTTCAGCAGGATAAATCTGACGCGGAAAGGAAGCAGGAGAAGTAAGTGGGGGACTGGGGTTTTTTAGCGGCGGCGCTAGCTATCGGTTTTTTGGGTAGCAGTCACTGCATCGGTATGTGTGGGGGAATCTCCGGAGCGCTGGGTATGGCGACACCGGGGAAAAAGACTGCTTGGGTGCAGCTGGGCTCTTACCAATTGGGTCGCCTGGGTAGCTATGCGCTGATGGGAGCGCTCGCCGGTGCCCTTGGTGCGGCGATATTGCCCGCTCTAACTCCACTGCGATTTGCTGCAGGGATCATGCTGATCCTGATGGCGCTGTATATCGGCGGTATCTGGCAGGGATTGGCTTGGATTGAAAAAGGGGGCCGTTACCTTTGGCGCTATGTGCAGCCACTATCGGCCAAATTGTTGCCGGTTCGCTCAGCGGGGCAGGCATTAGCACTGGGCTCCCTATGGGGCTGGTTGCCCTGTGGTTTGGTTTATAGCGCGCTGACGTTCGCCCTGGCCCAGGGCAGTGCCGAGCGGTCTGCCCTGGCTATGTTTGCTTTTGGTTTGGGCACCGTGCCCGCCATGCTGGCTACTGGTGCTGCGGCGGCGCAGGTGCGCGGCATAGTGCAAAAGCCGGGGGTTCGCTATGGTTTCGCCGCAGCGATTTTGCTGTTTGGTATCTGGACCATTTGGGGGGCTATGGGCCACGGTGGACACGGAGACCACGCCAACCACGGGCAGATGAGTGGGATGGAAACTCCCGCCGAAGACACGGAAGAGCAGGGACACCATCATCACCATCACTAAGTACAGTGATGATGGGTCTTGTGGGCGCTAGAGATCGATTCGCAGGGATAGATCGATAGCGCGCAGGTGCTTGGTCAGGCTACCAGAAGAGATATAGTCCACTTCCAGTTCGGCTAACTGAGCGATGCGATCCCGGTCGACACTGCCGGAAAGCTCAATTTTGGCTTTGCCTTTGGCCAGTTTCAGGGCCGTTCTAGTGTCTTCATCATTGAATTCGTCGAGCATAATCACGTCCACACCGACGGCGAGCGCCTGCTCCAGCTCTTCAATATTTTCCACTTCGACTTCAATCAGGGCTTCCGGCTTGATCACTCGCGCTTGGGCGACGGCGTGTTCAATGCCTCCGGCGGCGAAGATATGGTTCTCTTTGATCAGGAAGGCGTCGTAAAGACCGATGCGGTGATTGTGGCAGCCACCGCAAAGTACGGCGTACTTCTGTGCGCTGCGCAGACCGGGAATGGTCTTGCGGGTGTCGAGAATCTTCACCTCAGTGCCTTCAGCTCGCGCGGCGAACTCCGCAGCGGTTGTGGCAGTACCGGATAAGGTTTGCAGGAAATTCAGTGCGGCGCGCTCGCCGGTCAGGATAGCGCGGGCATTGCCTTCCAGCTCAAAAATAACGGCATTGGCGCTGATACGGTCGCCGTCCTCGAAGTGCCAGGTGAGGACGAGCTCCGGGTCCAGGGCGTGGAATACAGCCTCTACCCAGGCGCGACCACTCAGAGTGCAATCTTCGCGGGTGATTACCCGGGCCCGCGCATTGCGGTCCTCTGGGATCAGCTGGGCGGTGATATCGCCACTACCAATATCTTCTTCCAGGGCCACCTGAACTGAGCGTTGCAGGTCGGCAGTGATATTGGGAATAGCCGTGTCTTGTGGTCGCATTGGGAAACCTCGAAATTAACGCCGGCGCAGTTTACCAAAACACTCGGGGTTTTGACTGCTCAACTCAGTCATTGGCAAGTAGCAGTTGGCTCTACGAATAGCTGTGACAAGTGTCTCAAATATGTCGCAGAACTGTGTAAAACAGTCCTATAACGCGAGTAGAATGACCGAAGAGTTAGGCTTGATCGCAGCCTGAATTGTTTCAGAGCAGGGCCGGTAAACGCTGTTCTCTCGCGGTCAAAACTTGAGTGAAATCAAGAACTTCGGCAGATTTTTCGCGCATGATCGCGGCGGGATTTCAACAGTTTGGGAATGTGGTTAACGGGGAACAGAAAGCCCCCGTTCCCGATTGGGAGACCACTTTTCCACTCACTAATTTTTGCTTTTGGCCTCAGCGCTACAAGTCGGACGGCATTCGAAGGACCTCTTGGAAATGAGTGAATCCAGAAAGGTAGTTTCCCTCTCAGAGAAAAGTGGAGCGCGAAATATTTCTGCATCAGGTAAGCCCCCTGTTCTGCCCGCCGCAGTAACAATGCTGAAGGACAAAGCGACGGCACAGCTGCTGGAGCGGATTAAAGCGCTGTTTGGCAAGGTGGATGATTCCCTGTTTGCAATGGCCGAGCGAGCTCATGGCCAGGAGGAGCAGGATGGGCTTTTCCAGGCACTGCGCCTGCTGCGCGTTGAGCGCCGCAATATTGCCGAGCACTTTATCCAGAACGTCTCCCGCGCTTTTCAGGTCCGCCAGGAAGAAAAGACGGAAAGCAGTTTCGCCTCAGATAACCTGTCGTTGGTTCACAACGATGACCTGGAGCAGTTGGTCGCTGCCGATACCATGGTGGCCAATGCCAAGCGCGATTTCGCTGAGCCCCTTACCGAGCTGTGCATGAGGCTCGATACGCTCTACTCCGTCAAGGTGTACGACAAGAACAACCCTCTGGGGCCAGACGTAATCTGTGACGCCTTTGTAGAGGCGATTCAGGATCTGGACCTCTTTATCCGCGCTCGCCTCACCCTGCTGAAAAAGTTCGAGCAGGTGGTCATGCTGCAGCTGCGGGACTTCTATGAATTCTGTAACCAATTACTTGTAGAGCAGGGCGTACTGCCATCTCTGCGTGAGCAGCAGCGTGTAGCCAGGCAGCGTTCGGCCTACAACGGCGCTCCCCACGCCGCCAGTGCCCCCACTGGTAGTGCCGGCGGTGTAGAGGCTGGCAGCCAGCCAGTACAAGGTGGAGTCGCAGCTACGGGGCACTTCCCTCCAGGATTGGTGCCCGCAGCCGCAGGTGTTACTCCAATGCCTGCAGGGGATCTGCTTTCCCACTTGGGCGCGCTGCAAAGTGGCAGCCACTATCAAGGTGGAAGTGCGGTACAGCTTTTGAATGTGGGCGAATTGCTACAGCAGCGCTTGGTGGATTCCAACCAAGCTGCTTCGCTGGCAAAAGTCGATAGCGATGTGATCAAGCTGGTAGAGATGTTGTTTTCCTTTATCCTGGAGGACCGCAGCCTTGCCACCCAAATCAAATCACTTCTGGGCCGCCTGCAACTGCCGCTGTTGAAAGTAGCCATTGCAGACAAATCATTTTTCAGTAAAGGCGGCCACCCTGCGCGCAAATTGCTGAACGAGTTGGCCGATGCCGCTACCGGATGGCAGGCGGGGGATAACTACGAATCCGATCCCCTGTACAAAGAGATATCCGAAATTGTTGAGCGCGTGCTTAATGAGTTTGATCGGGATATCAATATCTTTGCCGTTTTGCTGGAATCCCTGCGCGAATTTATCGTCCGCGAGCGCAAGCGTGCCGAGATGTTGGAGCGCCGCGTGGTGGATGAGGCTGATGGTCGGGCTAAAACCCAAGCTGCCCGCGCACGGGTTGCCGCAGTAATGGATGCCTTGGTTGCAGAGCGGGATCTGCCACAGGTGGTGCAGGATTGGTTGAACAAAGTTTGGAACAACGTGCTGTTCCTGACCTGTGTCAAAGAGGGGACAGAGAGCGACGCCTGGAACCGCGACGTGCGCACAGCGAGAGATCTCGTGTGGAGTGTGCAGGCCCCAATGCCGGATTCCCGCAAACAGTTATTGAGCTTACTGCCTGTTTTGCAGGAGAGATTGCGCGAGGGAATTGAGGCGCTTTCCTATAACGCTTTCGAAGCGCGTACCCTTTTCACCGGCCTCAAAGAAGTTTATCGCGAGCGCTTTGCCCTGGCCCAGCAATTGGCGGAGCAGCGTGAACGTGAAGTGGCAGAGCAGGTTGCCCGCGAAGTGCGCGCAGCGAAATCTGCTGAGCCTAATGTTGCTGACAAGCCTGTTGCCCCTGTCGTGGAGCAGGAAACTGCTGCTGATGCTGGATTCGCTGATGTTACTGAAGCTACGGTTGATGAAGCTGCAGTGACTGAAGCGGTTATTGCAGAAGCCGTGGTTACCCAGGAAGTGATTTCAGACACTGCCGAAGACCAACTTCCAGATGAGCCAGCTGAAGTTCCTGTTGAAGCTGTCCAAGCCGAGCCCCAGGAAGTGGCCGTGCCGCAGATGGAAGAGCTTGAGCAGGCAGTTGCTGAAGCAGAGGTGGCTGCACCGGAGCAGGGTGGACTGGCCCCCCTTGACGAAGATGATCCCCACTGGCAGATGACCTTCCGCCTGGCACAGGGCAGTTGGTTCGAGCTGAAGCGCTCTGAGGACGAGCAGTTCCGTTGTCGTCTGGCGGCGGTAATTCGCGATATCGACCAATTTATCTTCGTTAATCGCAATGGCGCCAAAGTCGCTGAATTCGCCCGACTAGAGCTGGCCCATGCGCTGCGTTCGGCGCAACTGTTGCCGCTAGATGACGGCATGTTGTTTGAGCGGGCGCTGCAGTCCGTAATTGGCAATGTGCGCAAGAAGCGCAGTGAGCAGCGCTAATTTTCAGGAATGTAACGAGCGGACGTTGAGTATTTAGCAGGGATACTCAGTGGCCAGTGGTTTTCCGCAAGTTATGTCGCGATACTGCTCCGATCAGATTGGCATATCGATCAACGCTTCCATAGAATGGTAACTGCTGAAGCCTCGGGCGATACCGGGGCTATCAATAGGTTGCAGCGGAGATCGCAGATTGAAATATCAAGTGGAGTCTGGCTGGTTGGCGGGCGCGCGCCGGGTTCCGAGTCCTCATTGCAATAGCCGCCCGGAAGACTGTGCGGTGGATCTATTGGTGATTCACAGTATCAGCTTGCCGCCCGGACAGTATGGCGGCCCCTACATTGATGCCTTTTTCCTGGGGCAGTTGGATATCGATGCACACCCCTATTTTGCCGATATTGCTGCGTTACAGGTGTCTGCGCATATTTTGATCGACCGCGATGGCCTGGTAACCCAATACGTGCCCCTTGATCGTCGTGCCTGGCACGCGGGCAAGTCCGAGTTTAAAGGTCGCACTAACTGCAATGATTTTTCCATTGGTATTGAGCTGGAAGGTTTGGATACCGATATTTACACCGACTCCCAATATCACGCACTTGCCGAGGTGAGTGCTGCGATTATGCAAGCTTATCCCGCTATTGATATCGATAGAATTGCCAGTCATTCGGATATTGCTCCCGGAAGGAAATTGGACCCGGGTCCGGGGTTTGACTGGGAGCGCTACCTCAACAAGCTGAAAGAAATCGTCTGATACCCAGTAGCGGACCATAAAAGTAGGAAGGGTTTCTGTAACAGGAGCCGCAGCACGATTTTGATAACTGAAACAGTCTCGGATTATTTATGACTCTGTTAATTGTTCTGATCACCGTTGCCCTGGTGCAAATCTGGGGCTCAGGGGCTCCGTTACATCGCGATGGTTGGTTCAGTCGCTGGAGTCAGTACTTACAGGCATTGCCCAGCATTAATGGCAATAGCGGTCTGCTGCTTGGTATCACTATCCTGGTTCCAGTATTGATCTCTGCAATTGCGATGACGCTGGCAGAGGGCGCTGCGGATGGTCTGGGCTACCTGCTGTTGGGGGTGCCACTGCTGCTCTATTGTCTCGGTCGCGGCAACTTCAACGATATCGTCGCAAACTACCTGCGCCACTGGTATAGCGGAGACCTGGAAGGTGCCACCAAAGCGGCAGCGCCCATTTTGCGCGAGTTACACGAAGCGCCCTCCGATGACACTTGTCTGCATGAGCAGGTATTTCGCGGCGCTGCCTACTGCGCCTTTGAGAGACTCTTCGCCGTGCTGTTCTGGTTTATTTTGCTGGGTATTCCCGGGGCTGTACTCTTCCGCTTGAGTGCTTTGTACGCAGAAAATACCCGGGGCTCCTCCGAAGAGGCGACGGCGGCGCGTTGGTTGTGGTTGTTGGAATGGCTGCCGGTCCGTGTGATGGGGCTGAGCTTTGCCATTGTGGGTAACTTTGCCGGTTGTTACCGCGCCTGGCGCAGGGTGTTGATGTGTCGTGAGAGCCATACCGATCAGGTTCTCGAGGCTTACCTGGAAGGAGCTCTCGGCGGTATTGACGCCAGTGAGTGCAGTGGTGGTTCCGATCTGTCTCAGATGCAGCGCCAAAGTGGTGCGGAGATTGAAGGGCTGCAAGCGCTGCTATCCAGAACCTTGCTACTGTGGATCACTGGTTTGGCCCTTCTGGTTCTGTTTATCTGAGAAGCCTCTGAATAATCCCACAATGCCTGTACCATCGCCCCAGAGCTACTTTTGTCTGCTGGGGCGATTGTTGAATTTGTCGCCATTTTCAAAATTTTCTTTCCTTCCTATCTTGACTTATCCCCCCTTCCTACGAAATTGCGCGCCCCAGCGGCCGGACTTCGGTGCTTTGCCATATCAATAAAGCGAAGCTAGTCATTGCCTGCGACGGCTTATACTCATTGGAGGAAGTAGGGTTTGGAAGTTTCGGTATTGGAACCGCAAATGTTGTCAGATCTGGCTAGGGCAAACGATTGGAACGCAGCCACATTAGTGGCGGGCTTGCGAACCTATTTTCGCAGCGGCAGCACCACTGAATTGAGTTGGCGGCGCAAGCAACTGTCTCAGCTGCGCAAGATGATCTCCGAGAACGAGGCACATTTTGTCCAAGCCCTTCGCGATGATTTGCGCAAAGCTCCCCAGGAAAGCTACCTCACTGAA
This sequence comes from Microbulbifer sp. MKSA007, assembly GCA_032615215.1. NCBI lineage: Bacteria > Pseudomonadati > Pseudomonadota > Gammaproteobacteria > Cellvibrionales > Microbulbiferaceae > Microbulbifer > Microbulbifer sp. MKSA007. The sequence continues at coordinate 1,409,731 of CP128433.1, forward strand.
ATTTCATTTCTCTACAACGATATCGATCACACCCTGAAGTCCCTGAAGAAGTGGGTGCGCCCGCGCAAGGTCCAATCGCCGATGATGACCCAGCCGGCCAAGAGCTATGTGCAACCGGAGCCACTGGGTGTTGTGCTGATTATCGGTGCCTGGAATTATCCGCTGCAATTATTGTTATCGCCGCTGGTACCGGCGATTGCCGCCGGCAATTGTGCGGTGGTAAAGCCCTCTGAGTTATCGCCAGCAACCTCCCGGTTAATCGCAGAATTATTACCGCGTTATCTCGACAACGATGCCTTTGCGTGTGTCGAAGGAGGTGTGGCGGAAACCACGGCGCTGCTGGAGCAGCGTTGGGACCATATTATGTACACCGGCGGTGGCCGGGTCGGCAAAATCATAATGAGTGCGGCGGCTAAATACCTGACTCCGGTAACCCTGGAACTCGGCGGAAAGAGCCCTTGTATTGTTGCCGATGATGCCAACTTGGAAGTGGCTGCACGGCGAATTGCCTGGGGTAAATTTACCAATGCGGGGCAGACTTGTATCGCCCCGGATTATGTTCTCTGTAGTCGGCGTACAGCCGATCGGCTCACCCCCATGTTGCAGCGGGTGCTCTGGGAAATGTATGGGGAGCATCCGCGAGAATCTGCCGACTATGGGCGCATTATTAATAGCCAGCACACCCTTCGCCTGTCGGATTACCTGGGGGATGGAGAGGTGGTATTTGGCGGTGAAGTCGATGTGGACGACTGCTATATGACGCCCACCATAATGCGCAACGTCAATCTCTCTGCGGGAGTTATGCAGGAGGAGATCTTTGGCCCGATACTCCCCATTATTGAACTGGATGATTTCTCCAAAGCGGAGGAGTTTGTCAATGAGCGAGAGAAGCCCCTGGCCCTGTATGTATTTACCCAGGATGAAGCATTGGCGGATCGAATTCTATCCCGTTGCAGCTCCGGCAACGCCTGTGTGAATGACTGTATGATGTTTATGCTGGCCCAGGACCTGCCTTTTGGAGGCGTCGGTGCCAGCGGTATGGGGTCCTATCATGGAGAGCATGGCTTCCGCACTTTCAGTCATTACAAGGCCGTAATGCGGCGCAGAAATATCCTCGATATCGATATACGATATGCACCCTTCAACGACAGGAAAATGAAATTCCTGCGTATGCTCAGCAAATAATCCCTTATCGACAGGCACGGTTTTCCACTGTGCCTGCTCCGTAGAACACTGGATGTTATCGACGGTGGATAAGCTGGATTATTCCTATGTAGTCGAAAAGGATACACAGTGTTATGCCCCTGGATCGCAACGAGATACCTGCCAGTGAGGATGTATTTAGTGCCGCACAAAATATTGCAGGTATGGTGCACGAGACCCCTCTGCTCAGCTCTCGACAACTGAACGAGCTGACGGGCGCCAATTTGTGGTTTAAGTGTGAGCACTTGCAGAAAGTGGGTGCCTTTAAAGCGCGGGGCGCGGCTAATGCGCTTTCGCTGCTCCCGGACGGGGTCGAGGAAGTTGCCACCCATTCGTCCGGTAATCACGGTGCGGCGCTCGCCTGGGCAGCAGCCCAGCGGGGATTGGCCTGTACGGTGGTGATGCCCGAAACGGCTCCCAAGACAAAACGCATGGCGGTTGAGGGGTATGGCGCGAAGGTAGTGACTTCGGGCCCCAGCCTGGCTGATCGCGAATCCACTTTGGCAAAGGTACTTGAGGAAACCGGTGCGCACGAAGTCCCGCCCTATGACGATAAGCGCATTATTGCTGGGCAGGGCACTGTGGCCATGGAAGTGCTCAAGCAGAGCCGCGAACAGGGTTTTGCGCCAGACGTTATTGTGGCGCCAGTGGGAGGCGGTGGACTTTTGTCTGGCGTGGGATTGGCTATGGCTGCGCTTGCCCCCGATATCCTGGTGATTGGTGCGGAACCTGCCGGAGCGGATGATGCCCAGCGTTCACTGCGCGGTGGCGTTCATATCACCACACAACAACCTGATACGATCGCCGATGGTCTGCGCACAACATTGGGCGGCAAAAATTACGCCGTTATTGAGCGCACGGTGCGGGATATTGTGACAGTCAGCGAAGCTGGTATCGTCAATGCGATGCGGCTATTGTGGACGCGAACCAAACAGCTGGTAGAACCGTCGGCTGCGGTGGGTCTCGCTGCGATCATTGAGCACAGCGCGCGCTTTCGCAATAAGAATGTCGTGGTTGTTCTGACCGGCGGAAATATGGATCTGGACAAAGTGGGCCCACTGCTGTCCAGTGAAGAAAACTAAAAGGGGAACTGGGATATGAGCCATGTATTGAAAAAGGGCGGCCGGGGTTTGGTCGGGCTGCTTTGTGCTGCTGCGCTGTCACTGACTGGAACCAACGCGATTGCTGAGAAGCTGACACTGTCATCCAGCTCCCTACAAGCTGGAAAGAAAATGCCCATGGCTCATGTTTATGGCAGCTGCGGCGGTGAAAACCTGTCTCCCCAATTGAGCTGGAGTGGGGCACCGGAGGGCACAAAGAGTTTTGCTATTACCGCTTACGATCCCGACGCGCCCACCGGTAGTGGTTGGTGGCACTGGGTGGTATTTAATATCCCAGTGGATACGACCAATCTGCCGGAAGGGGCCGGTGACCTGAAAAACGGCCTGATTCCAGAAGCAGTGCAGGGGCGCAATGACTATGGTAATTCCGGTTACGGTGGCGCCTGCCCGCCCAAGGGGCACGGGGATCATCGCTATCGTTTTCGTGTCTATGCCTTGAAAGTGGAATCCCTGCCGCTGGATGAAAACACTTCTCCTGCTAAAGTTGGCTTCAATATCAATGCCAATAAGTTGGCCGAAGCGGAGCTGGAAGTTTTGTGGGGCCACTGAGTAAATAAATCAATCTAATCCCGCTGCACGGTGATCGCTGTTGTAGCGGCTCAGGCTCTGGAGGCCCGCGCTTGACCAACTTACAAAAACAAATGACATGGGGGCAAGCGCTGGCCGCTTATTTGAAGCCCCGTGTACTCACCATGTTTTTCCTCGGCTTTTCCGCCGGCCTCCCATTACTGCTGGTTTTCTCTACTTTGACTGCCTGGCTGCGGGACTACGGTGTCAGCCGTACCGCCATCGGGTTTTTTGCCTGGGTGGGGATTACCTTTTCGATCAAGGTTCTCTGGGCCCCTATTGTCGATCAGCTGCGTCTGCCTTTTTTCACGGACAAATTGGGCAAGCGACGGGGCTGGATGCTGGTATCCCAAATCGGGATAGCGATTGGCCTGATAGGTATGGCCAGTGTAAATCCCCAGCTCTCCCTGATGCACGTAGCCCTACTGGCCCTGTGGGTCGCTTTCTGTTCGGCCTCTCAAGATGTGGCGATTGATGCCTATCGAATTGAGGCCATGGATGACGACTATCAGGGCGCTATGGCTGCCAATTATGTATTTGGCTATCGGGTGGCAATGTTGATAGCCGGAGCGGGCGCCCTGTTTATTGCGGATATCTTTAGCTGGTCCGGTGCTTATCTTGCGATGGCTGGATTGATGGGCGTGGGCCTGATTACCACCCTGATTATTGCCGAGCCCGATCACAGCAAGGTAAACAAAGAAGCCGATGAGCTGCAAAGCGAGTGGGCCCAGCGCCTGTTGGGCAAGGGGGAGCATGGTCGCCTGAAGCAGTGGTTTATTCGCGCCGTGGCCTGCCCCTTTATCGAGTTTTTTCAGCGCAATGGCCGCTTTGCAATCATTCTGTTGTTGTTTATCGGTATCTTCCGTTTAAGTGATATTGCGATGGGGGTGATGGCCAATCCCTTCTATTTGGATCTGGGCTTTACCAAAACGGAAATCGCTGAAATCAGTAAGCTGTTTGGCTTCTTCTGTACCATTATCGGTTCCTTTCTAGGCGGGCTGTTAGTGGTGCGATACGGTGTTGTGCGTCCGCTGATACTGGGTTCGGTTATGGTCGCCTGCACCAACCTGTTATTTGCCCAACTCGCTGTGATCGGTCCCGATAAAGCCTGGTTGGCGCTGGTAATTAGTGCGGACAACATCAGTGGAGGAATTGCCAATGCGATACTGATCGCGTTTCTCTCCAGTCTTGCCAATAAAGCTTATACCGCCACTCAATATGCTTTGTTTAGCTCCCTGATGACCTTGCCGGGGAAATTTATTAGTGGTTTTTCCGGCATAGTGGTGGATGCTCAGGGTTATGCCTACTTCTTTATTTATGCGGCGCTTATGGGAATACCAGCCATTCTGCTGTCCATTTATTTTTGGCGCCGCGAGCAGCGCGACTGGCCGGGAGAAGAGGTTCAGTCGGGAGCGGGCACTACATAAGGTTTACAGGGATGCTATTTCCTCTCTAAGAGTACATCCCGAATTCAGCTCTTTTCTAAATCCCTATGTCATATCAAAACTCTTCGCCGGGCATTCTGCCCGGCTTGTGTCTATGGTGGTTGTAAAGGTAAAACCCACCCCTCCATAGACTCGCCCTTATGTTTGATTGTGTGTCTGTTGCCTGTCGGGTCGGGTATCACTGGTAGATGATGCTCAGCGAATAAAAGCGACAAACTATGGCCCACGAAACCATCCGGGAGGCGGTGTTTAATCGGCGTATGCTGATTTGTATTGGCACCGGTTTCTCTTCGGGGATGCCTCTTTTTGTATTGATACAGTTGGTGCCCGCTTGGCTGCGTACCGAAGGCGTGGATCTGGCCACTATCGGTATTTTTGCATTGCTCGGATTGCCCTATACGTGGAAATTTATCTGGTCTCCGCTGATGGAGCGCTACGCATTCCCCATGCTCGGCCGCCGGCGGGGCTGGATGCTGGTAATGCAGCTGTTACTGATTATTTCCATTGGCGTCCTGGGGATGTTCAGTCCCCAGTTTGATATCTGGTCAATTGCTGCAATTTGCTTTGCCGTGGCTTTTTTTAGCGCCAGCCAGGATATAGTCCTGGATGCTTTTCGACGAGAGATTCTGCCGGACCAGGAGTTGGGCCTGGGCAATTCCTTCCATGCCAACGCCTATCGTATTTCCGGCTTGATTCCGGGATCCCTCAGCTTGATCCTGTCGGATCACCTGGCCTGGGACCAGGTGTTTATGATTACTGCGGCCTTTATGTTGATTGCCGTCTTTATGACCTTGATGGTGGCTGAGCCAGACCATCCAGCAGGTCGCCCGAAATCTTTGCGCGAGGCCATAGTTTTACCCTTCGTCGAATTCTTTAATCGCAATGGCGTAAAACAGGCGGTGCTTGTACTGGCCTTTATGTTTTTGTACAAGCTTGGCGATAGCATGGCTACGGCACTGGCGACGCCCTATTACCTGGATATGGGATATTCCAATACGGATATCGGCATAGTGGCAAAGAATGCCGGTCTGTGGCCTGCGGTAATTGGCGGTTTCTTTGGCGGCTTGTTAATTGTGAAGATCGGGATTAATAAGTGCCTATGGATTTTCGGGGTAGTACAGCTGGTTTCAATTTTCGGGTTTATGATTTTGTCTGAAGTGAATGGTGAGCTGGTGGGCACACCAGATTTCAATCCTAGCCTCTGGCTATTGGCGATAGTAATTGCCTTTGAGTATCTCGGGGTGGGGTTGGGGACAGCGGTGTTTATTGCATTTATCGCCCGAACTACCAGCAAGTTGCACACCGCCACTCAATTTGCCTTGTTTACAGCATTGACCTCGCTCCCGCGCACCTTCGCCAATGCCTCCACCGGTTATTTGGTGGAGGGAATGGGGTGGACACATTTCTTTCTCCTGTGTGCCGTTCTGGCGGTGCCTGGAATGATCCTGTTATTTTGGGTCGCGCCCTGGGGGGCTGATGAGGTAGCGTAGTTTTCTGTATGCGATTGGGGCTAAGGTTTCCAGCGGTATTTGCCCATATCCACTCGCCCTTTCAGCAGTATGACCCCCTCTCTTTCCAGTCTTTCACGCTGGCGGCTGGCGCCGGGTTCCGGCAGGGAAATGCGCCCCTGGGCGTTGATCACCCGGTGCCAGGGTAGCTTGGTACCCCGGGGTAATTTACGCAGGGTCTGACCTGCAAGTCTCGCAGCGCGTGGGTAGCCGGCCATCTCAGCCAAGTCCCCGTAGGTGACAACCCGCCCTTTGGGGATCGCCGCCAAGGCTTGGCATATTCTTTCCAGGGAGTTCTGTTTTTCCATAAAAAGCTCTAAATATCGGCGAATTACGCCAACTGGGCGCAATTTTTTACTTTGTAATCTCCTGAAAATGAGATTTTTATTCGCCATTTATGGATACTTTACCAGCTCGCAAGGTCACAGTCCCCAGGGCGCGAAAGCCTCCGCTGTGACGGCGTGCCACATGATTCTAGTTATGGCATCATGGTGCGATTGTTGAGGCTGTTTGCACCGTTCATACACCTAAAAAGTCCAAGGTTTCTTAGTGGTTTTATCGACACGACTTCCCAAGCTCTTTGCTCGAACTCTCTTGTTTCTTGTGCCATTCCAGGCCCATGCCGGTGTGCTGACCCTGGAAAATGGCGATCGTATTCAGGGCGAGTTGGTGCTGGTAGAGAAGGATCAGGTCACTTGGAAGTCAGAGACTTTTGGTGAAGTTAAAGTCGACAAATCCAAAGTTGTGTCGATGGATGTCGATACCGATATCAAAATTGCCGGCAGGGATGAACCCTGTACCTTGGCTGGCCACCGCCAGGAGCGCTGGGAAGTGTACTGCGCTGAAGGGCGCGGTTGGCTGATCGACTTCCCCGGTATTGAGCGGGCAGAACCCTACAGCACATTTACCACCAGTCCGGTGTTATTCAGCGGTAATGTTACCGCCGGAGGCGTATTCGAGAGCGGAAACCGTGAGCGTGAAGACCTCGATGCCAATATTAACTTGGATATCCGCCATGGAGATTTTAACCACCTGATGGGGGCGGTTTACCAGAATCAGGAGAGTGAAGAAGACGGTGACCTGGAAAAATACCAGCTCAATTATGATCTCCGCTGGATCTTTGCTGAGAAGTGGTTTGCCGCGGCTAACAGTGAGTTGGAAAGGGAAGAGGCTCAGAACTTAGACTTGGGAACTACGCTCGGTCTCGGTATGGGTTATCTGTTTTACGATACCAGTAAAACCACTTTTTCCCTCGAAGGTGGTGTGAGTAGCCTGCACGAGAGTTTTATCGACGAAGAGTTGAGTGAAGACCAGGATGAGCGCTATGTCGCCGGTCGAATTGCACTTAACTACCGCTACAAGTTTTCCCTTGGGCCGGAAATTTATTTCGACCAGGAGACCTTACAATCCTTTGATCACAGTAACGACTACGAAGCTAACGCCAAGCTGGGTGTGCGCACACCGCTGGTTGAAGGCGTGCTGATGGAGATCGGTTACGAGTGGCAGTACGACAATACGCCCTCCCTGGAAAGTGAAAAAGAAGATACCAAAGTGACCGTTGGTGTCGGTTACGAATGGTAATTCCCCCTCGAGCCTGCATAGGGCAGGTTCGAAGGCAGTCATAAACGATAAATCTAAAAAACGAGCGACGACGAGGAGTTCAATATGCAAATCGCTGACAGTATTGTTGCGATTACCGGTGCGGGCCAGGGGTTGGGCCGAGCCATGGCCGAGTATCTGGCTGCGCGAGGCGCCCGCCTGGCCCTGATCGATGTTAATGAGGAAGGCCTGAAAGACAGCGTTGCAGCTTGTGAAAAGCTTGGTGCAGAGGCTCGCAGCTACTTGATCAATGTTGCCGATGAGGAAGCGGTGGACTCCGGCTTTGCGAAAATCGCAGCAGACTTTGGCGGACTCCAGGTTCTGGTTAATAACGCCGGCATTATGCGCGATGGCATGTTGCTCAAGTGTAAAGACGGCAAAGTGACAGATCGCATGTCCCTGGCACAGTGGCAGTCTGTGATCGATGTGAACCTTACCGGTGTATTCCTTTGTGGCCGTGCTGCAGCGGGCATTATGGCGGAAAGCGGCAAGGGTGGGGTGATGGTCAATATCTCCAGTTTGTCCCGTGCGGGCAATATGGGGCAGACCAACTACTCCGCCAGTAAAGCGGGTGTTGCAGCGATGACGGTATCCTGGGCACGCGAACTGGCGCGCTACGGCGTGCGTGTTGCCGGGATTGCCCCGGGCTTTATCGGCACCGATATGGTTGCGCAAATGCGCCCTGAGATTCTTGAGAGTCTGGTAAAACAAGTGCCCCTGCGCAGGTTGGGTGAGCAGGATGAGATCGCCTCGACAGTAGCGTTTATTCTGGAGAACGACTACGTCACCGGTCGAGTGATAGATATTGATGGCGGAGCGCGCTTGTAAGCTTCCCTCTTTCCCAGCATAAAAAGGGTGAACTGAGTTCACCCTTTTTTGATTCTGTAATTAGTTTCTGGATCTACAGCAAATAGTACTTTAACTCAAACGCGTAACACCATCGGCGCGGAACTTCGAGTACATTAGCTGCCATAGCTGAAGTGTGCGCCCCCGGAATGCACCGGCGTAAGATAGTAGATAGTAGCGCCACATCCTGTAGAAGCGCTGGCCGTAGCGATCGGCAAAGCGCGGCCAGTTTTTCTCAAAGTTTTCATGCCAGGCCATCAGGGTTTTATCGTAGTAGTATCCAAAGTTGTGCAGGTCTTCGCACACTAGCAAGCGATCGGTCGCGTCGCCCAGCTGTCCTACGGAAGGTAGCTCACCACCTGGGAATATATATTTTTCTGTCCACAAGTCCGTAGATGCGGTGCGCTGGTTGTTGCCGATCGTATGTAACATCATCAACCCATCTTTGTTCAGACAGCGCGCTGCTGTTTCCATAAATGTTCGGTAGTTCTTGCGGCCGACATGCTCAAACATCCCTACGCTGGCAATGCGGTCGAAGGGTTCTTTGAGTTCTCGATAGTCCTGAAGGCGGACAGTAATTGGCAGTTCACCATAGCGCTCTGTCACATAGGCTTTTTGCTCTCGGGAAATCGTAATTCCAACACACTCCACTTGATACTTTTGCGCGGCATAGCTAACCAGACTGCCCCAGCCACAGCCAATATCCAGCAAGCGCATCCCGGGTTTCAATTCCAGCTTGCGGCAAATCAGGTCCAGCTTGGCTTCCTGGGCTTGGTCGAGGGTTTCAGCCTCTTTCCAATAGCCGCAGCTGTACGTAAGCCGATTGTCGAGCATGGCACTATAGAATTCGTTGCCCAGGTCGTAGTGTTGCTCTCCCACATTAAACGAGCGGTTCTTGCTTTGTAGATTCACCAGATAGCTGCGTGTGGCGCGCCAAAAGTAGCGCCAGTTCTTGATGCTGTGATGAATTTCAGCACTGAGTAGCCGGTGGAAGAATTGATCCAGGTCTTGGACATCCCAATCGCCGCGCATATAGGACTCACCCAGGCCCAAGCTGTGCCGGGCGATGACCTCATCAAGGGCTGCTTCCCGATGGAGTTGCAGGTCCCAGGGCCTTTCCCCGTTAATTTGAATGTCCGCTTTCGCCAATATATCGTCCACTAAGTGGCGACTGCGTCCGATGGCTGGCACTTCTATAGCATCCTGTTGCTCGCTTGCCATTCAATCCTTCCTCTCTCCAGTTACTGTGGGGTGGAATAAGGCGCCCTTGAATAATTTGCCTCCCCACTCCATTTACTACAGCATATTGAAAAAACCATGATCGTCCCGGCTCTCAGCGAAGCTGGTTAACTAGGAATTTCCGCAATGCGCCCATTATTACTTCTATTTATAGCCCTACCTGTACTCGAAATGTGGGTGTTGATTGCCGTAGGGAGTGAAATTGGCGCCCTGCCAACGATCGGCCTGGTCATTTTGACCGCAGTAGTAGGAGTGACACTGCTTCGCCGCCAGGGAATCTCTACCCTGATGCGGGCCCAGGAGAAGATGCAGGCTGGAAATATTCCCGCCAAAGAGATGGTTGAGGGGATATTCCTCGCGGTGGGTGGTGTGCTGTTGCTCACCCCGGGCTTTATCACTGATTTCTTCGGTTTTATTTGCCTGATTCCCGGGCTCAGAAACCTGTTGCTCGGTTTTATCCTTCGCCATGTCAAAGTGGTTCCCCCGCAGAATTTTAACCAGTCGCCAAATCACAAGCGTGGCGATGACATTATCGAGGGGGAGTATTCGAAAGATGAGAAGCGCCCCGGAGAGAATCAACACTCCGTTGAAGACAAGCGTCCCAAGCCTTAATTAGATCAAAAAGTGGACAAAATGCCCGTCGTGAGAATTTGCTTTGCAGTTTTTTCGCCTGATGGTGTTGAAATCCTTATTCCCGCCCATAGATAGGGTTCAACTGAGAATTAAGCCCCGCCTCTGAGGATCAGAGAGGGGTGAGGTTACCGGCCCAAAGGGCCAGTGCCGCCCATGTTGGAAACCATTAAAACGACTCAATGGAGAACTTATCCATGAAAATTCGTCCTTTACACGACCGCGTCGTAGTACGCCGTAAGGAAGAAGAAGCGATGTCAGCTGGCGGTATCGTGCTGCCAGGCGCTGCCAAAGAAAAGCCGAACCAAGGTGAAGTGGTAGCCGTGGGTGAGGGCAAGCAGCTGGACAATGGCGACGTTCGCGCACTGTCTGTGAAGGTAGGTGACACTGTTGTTTTCGGTCGCTATGCCGACAGCAATACCCTCAAGGTGGAAGGCGAAGAGCTGATCATCATGAGCGAAGGTGACATCTACGGCGTGTTGGAAGGCTAAGGCCAGCCTTTAACTTTACTCGCAAAAAGAATTTGAGGAATAAGAATCATGGCAGCTAAAGACGTAATTTTTGGTGACGACGCTCGTCAGAAAATGCTGAAAGGCGTAAACATCCTGGCAGACGCTGTAAAAACTACCCTGGGTCCTAAAGGCCGCAACGTAGTTCTGGACAAGTCCTTCGGCGCTCCTACCGTAACCAAAGACGGTGTTTCCGTAGCGAAAGAAATCGAGCTGAGCGACAAGTTCGAAAACATGGGCGCACAGATGGTTAAAGAAGTTGCTTCCAAAGCTTCTGACACCGCTGGTGACGGCACCACCACCGCTACCGTTCTGGCCCAGGCTATCGTAACCGAAGGTCTGAAATCCGTAGCCGCTGGCTTCAACCCAATGGACCTGAAGCGCGGTATCGACAAAGCGGTAACCGCAGCTGTTGACCACATTGCTGGCCTGTCCACTCCTTGTGCTGACACCAAGTCTATTGCTCAGGTAGGTACTATCTCCGCTAACAGCGACGAGAGCGTTGGTACCATCATTGCTGAAGCCATGGAAAAAGTTGGCAAAGAAGGCGTTATTACTGTTGAAGAAGGTTCCGGCCTGGAAAACGAGCTGGACGTAGTAGAAGGCATGCAGTTCGACCGCGGCTACCTGTCTCCTTACTTCATTACCAACCAAGAGAACATGACTGCCGAGCTGGATAATCCGTTCATCCTGCTGGTAGACAAGAAAATCTCCAACATCCGCGACCTGCTGCCCCTGCTGGAGCAAGTAGCTAAAGCTTCCAAGCCGCTGCTGATCATCGCTGAAGACGTAGAAGGCGAAGCACTGGCAACTCTGGTTGTAAACAGCATGCGCGGCATCGTTAAAGTTGCTGCTGTTAAAGCACCTGGTTTCGGCGACCGTCGTAAAGCCATGCTGCAGGACATCGCTATCCTGACTGGCGGCACCGTGATTTCTGAAGAAGTTGGCCTGGAGCTGGAAGGTACCACTCTGGAGCACCTGGGTACTGCTAAGCGCGTAACCCTGTCCAAAGAAAACACTGTAATCGTTGACGGCGCTGGCAATGTTAAAGACATCGAAGCTCGCGTTAGCCAGATCCGTGCACAGATCGAAGAGTCCTCTTCCGACTACGACAAAGAGAAGCTGCAAGAGCGCGTAGCCAAGCTGGCTGGCGGTGTTGCGGTAATCAAAGTAGGCGCCGCTACTGAAGTGGAAATGAAAGAGAAGAAAGCCCGCGTTGAAGACGCGCTGCACGCTACCCGCGCCGCAGTAGAGGAAGGCGTAGTACCTGGCGGTGGTACCGCTCTGGTTCGCGCTACCCAGGTTATTTCTGTAACTGGCGACAACGAAGACCAGAACCACGGCATCGCAGCAGCCCTGCGCGCTATGGAAATGCCTCTGCGTCAAATCGTTTCCAACGCTGGTGACGAAGCTTCCGTAGTTGTTGACAAGATCAAGCAAGGCGAAGGCAACTTCGGTTACAACGCTGCTACTGGTGAGTACGGCGATATGCTGGAAATGGGTATCCTGGACCCAGCTAAAGTAACCCGCTCTGCTCTGCAAGCGGCAGCTTCTATCGCTGGCCTGATGATCACCACCGAAGCCATGGTTGCAGAAATTCCGGAAGACAAGCCGGCTGCTCCTGACATGAGCGGTATGGGTGGCATGGGCGGTATGGGCGGCATGATGTAAGCCGGCCTTTAGCCTATCTAAAAAGCCCCGCAATTGCGGGGCTTTTTTTTGCCTTGTTGAAAGTGGTTTACTGGGGGCAGATTTATCCAAGGTGTGAATTGGCGTAGATGAGAGCACTTAACTGCTGGAACTTGGTGTGATACAGGGCAGCAGTAAAATCGAGTGGAGCAGGGCTGGTAAGTGATGGTGAATCTGACTTAAGTTGAAATAACAAATATAGAATGAAATCGGTGCGGAAATATGGATATCTACGAAATGGTCGAGTCGGGAGATTTGACAGTACCTGAGTGTGCGAAAACTCTGGGATTTGAGTTAATAAGCTATTCACGTGAAAAAATGGAGATCAAAGCCCGATTTTTTGCCGGTGAGTCATTCTTAAACCCTGCGGGAACAATACAGGGTGGGTTTCTATGTGCAATGCTCGACGACGTAATGGGTCCTGCACTTGTATTTTCACTGAATATTGGTCAGTTTGCTCCGACATTAGAGCTAAAGACTCAATTTGTTCGCCCAGCTAAAGTGGGGCCAGTTGAGGGTGTTGGCAGAGTTGTATCTAGAGGTGGAACTGTCTGCTTTCTGGAAGGAGAGCTTCTTCAAGAGGGGAAACTAATTGCTAGGGCAACCGCTACCGCTTTAATAAAGGGACAAAATTTATAAATCCTTGATGAAGGATGTGATGTTTTCTGAGGTAAAAATGAGTTTTGAACAAGGCATATATAGCTCCCCGGAAAGTGAGCTTTGCCCGGAGGGAAATAAGCGGGTTAGGTTGGGGAGCGCTCTTTCTATATTGGGTACTGCTCTTCAAACCCCGATTATTGTGTTCTTTTATTTGGGAATGTTGGGTTTTTGGGAAACTTCTCAGATCGCCCAATCACTTGATACATCCCCTGAAGTAATGGCAGGCATGATGAGCCAATCCCTCTCTAATTTTGTTATAGGAGGTCTATTGTCTGCTCCAGGCTTGTTGATTTCCTGTACTGCTTTGTTTTTATCGTCTTTTCGAGCTAAGGATCCTCTGATCAACGAAGCATTTTTCCAGAATTAAGCTGAGCTGCTTGAAAAATTCACTTTATTACGCACAAACGCGTAATTTTCGCGTAATAGTCCCCTAATTTTTCATCTGAAACCCTCAATAGGTGGGTTTCAGGCGAACCACCCCTAGGCAGCCAAGTATTTTCTCCCTATTAATAAGTTGGTAAAGCCTGCCAGTAAGCACAGCCTCTCAGTATTTTTTACCAGTCCCCGATAGCGGACCTTGTCATAACCAAATACCCGTTTGATGTAGCGGAAGGGGTGCTCGACCTTCGCTCTTATCTGCGCCTTGATCTTTTCCGCTTTACGGAGTGCATCACGCCCTGGAAGAGTTTTTAGCTTGCTCGGCTTCATTGCTATATACCAATCCGCCTCCCGCTCTTTCAACTCTTCACGTTTCTCCGCACCAATGTACCCAGAGTCTCCCCAGATTCTTTTCTCCTCCCCGTGGAGAACTCGCTCTGTGGTTGTGACATCATGCGAATTCGCTGCTGTTGTATCTATGCTATGTATTACTCCGAGCACATCATCAACCCCGATATGCATTTTCATCCCAAAATGCCACTGATTGCCTTTCTTTGTTTGATGCATTTCCGGGTCACGTTCTTTCTTTTCATTCTTAGTTGAAGTTGGCGCAGAGATAATAGTGGCATCTACAATCGTGCCTTCACGCAGTACCATCCCATTCTCAGCAAGGTGTTTGTTGATTTCATCAAAAAGAGCTGCACCTAGCTGATTGAGCTCCAGTAAGTGGCGAAAGTTAAGAATCGTTGTTTCATCGGGAATTGGGCTACTCAAAGTCAATCCAGCAAAACTACGCATGGATTCAATTTCATACAGTGCATCTTCCATAGCGGGATCACTGAGATTGTAAAATAGCTGCATGCAATGAATACGAAGCATGACACTCAATGGATATGGCTGTCGGCCACGTTTACCTTGTGGGTAACAAGGAGTGATCTGAGCTTCTAGTCGCTGCCATGGGACGAGGGTTTCCATTTGAGAAAGAAACTTCTCTCGGCGAGTTATACGACGCTTTAGCTTATATTCTGCTTCGGCAAAGGTGACTTGGTGCATGATTCATCGTAGTCTTGATGGGTAGGTGAATATTACCAAATTGACTCAGAATTATTCAGAGGTTCCCTAAGTGGTTATTCTGGTATTCTTTAATACTCTCACTGATTTGGATTGGCTCTTTTCCGTTTGGGACATTATTTGGTTTGATATATCTGTTAATAATTTTGATTAAACGAAAATCGTAAATGCAGATTTGATCCATTTTTTATTCTGATTTTTTAAGTGAAGTGAAATAAATGTTAGACACTATTTGGGATTATTTTCAGCAGCGAGAAATCGATGATGCGAGATATCGAGCTCAAAATGCAAAGCAGATGGCCGCTAACCTGGAACTGGAAGTCGGTGATATTCAGGGACGTATAGATACATTAGTGTTGGCGAATCAGGCTATGTGGGAGCTTTTATCGGAAAAATTAGGGGTAACCGAGGCCGAACTTATTGAAAAAATGGGGCAGATTGATCTGCGAGATGGTAAGCGCGATGGAAAAATATCCACTGGTAACCTGAAAGAGTGCCCTTCTTGTGGCCATAAGGTGAGAAAGCAAAGGGCCAATTGTTACTGGTGTGGAACAGAGCTGACTTTATCCAGCCCGTTTATGGACTCAAAGCGGACTGATTAATTTCCCATTTGATGGAAGAACTACCAATATGGTTTTTGGCATACTTGGATAGTCACTTGGCATCATCGGATTCTTAGTTGGCGCCTTCTGATCATATACTGATCTCAAGATTAACGCTTGGGAGACAGATAGATGGAAACGGCACTTATTACTGGGGCCTCTGGTGGCATCGGCCTTGAACTGGCCAGGATACATGCATCTAAGGGTGGCAACTTGGTTTTGGTTGCCCGGTCTGAAGGGAAGCTTTCAGCACTCAAACAGCAGCTGGAGAAGGAGTTTGGTATCCAGGCAATGGTTATTGCCGAGGACCTTTCTGACCCCATGTCCGCGCAGAGAATTTTTGAGCGAACCCAAAGTGAGGGTGTGGAGATTGGCACTCTAATCAACAATGCGGGTTTTGGTGGTCATGGTCTTTTCCATCAAAGGGATTTGGAAGCTGAGCAGGGTATGATGCAGGTGAATATGGTTTCCCTTACCAATCTCACCCACCTGTATTTAAAGGGGATGGTTGGCCGCAATAGTGGACATATTCTTAATGTTTCATCTACAGCCTCTTTTATTCCCGGCCCTTTACAGGCGGTTTACTACGCAACTAAAGCCTATGTAACTTCATTTAGCCAGGCACTGGCGGAAGAGTTGAAAGGCACAGGTGTAACAGTAACGGCTTTGTGCCCGGGTGCTGTTGCAACAGGGTTTGTGGCGGCTGGTGATCTTCAGGGTGTCGATATTTGGAAAAATGCCCGCTCGGCTGAGTCTGTTGCCAGATGTGGCTATCAGGCAATGGAGCGGGGAGATCTGGTTGCTTTTAATGAGACACGGCTCAAGTTGTTTCTGAATTGGATAATGCCTTTACTGCCCCGTAAAATGGTACTGAAGTTTTCCCGTCAGACGATGGAAAAGTCTTAATTGCAGGCAGGTCCGATAATGATCAAACGTGCAGCGAAATTCCTGGTACCTCCCAGCTGGAAGTTGATATTACACGATATGAATATCGATACAGCGCTGGCTCTTGCTTATGCCGGGTTACCTGCGGACCTGTTACAGCGGGAGGCTGTGACACTCTCTCCGGTGGAATATTTCCGTTTTTGGTGTGGTATTGATCGGGCCTCTAAGGATCGGCCACTACCACTTTTACTGGCGGAGCACCTTTCGGCTGAGTCGTTTGACCCTCCCATATTTGCGAGCCTGTGCAGTGCAAATCTGAATCAAGCTCTACTGCGGATACAGCAATACAAACCATTGATCGGCCCCATGGAATTGCACTTGGATATTACTGATGAGTACACCAAGCTCAATTTAGAGTGCTATGGAAGTGATGGAAATATTCCTGAAGCTTTGGGCCTGAGCGAATTAATTTTCTATATCCGCCTGGCTCGGTTGGGAACCCGGGAGGAAATTCAACCATTGGAATTGGCACTACCGCAGCTGCCTGAAGATCAAACGCCTTATCGGGAGTTTTTTGGTTGTTCAATTAAGCAGTCAGACCGGGTGAGAATTTGTTTCTCAGCGCAAGATGCACAAAAGCCATTTCTGACTGCCAATGCCCCTATGTGGGATTTCTTTGAAGGTAAATTGAGTCAACAGCTCAAGGATCTGGATAGCGAAGCCACAATGGGAGAGCGGGTAGGTTCAGTATTGATGGAGTTACTACCGGCCGGTGAGAGTTCTGTCGAAGCGGTGTCTGAACGCTTAGCTATCAGTAAAAGGACTTTGCAGCGGAAACTGGGGGAGGAAAATCAATCCTTCCAGACAGTATTACAGGGAGTTAGATCAAGTTTGGCTGATCACTACCTCGCCAAGTCCAGCCTTCATTTGGGTGAGATTTCTTTTATGCTGGGATTTAAAGAACCCAATTCGTTTATTCGGGCCTACCGGGGCTGGAAAGGAATGACACCATTGCAATACCGGGACTCTATTCACTGAATAGATCCCTTAGTTAAAAACCAATGTTTGCATATCACTGTAAATTTTTGTGACCCGTTTGGACCTAGAGGTTTAGTTTTAACATTTAAACAGCGATTAATTGGCTGGTCGGTCAGCAATAATTATTCCGTTGTCCGGATTCACTTCCAGAGCCCTCAATTCTCCTCCGTAGACCGCCTGGATTTTCCATCTTCCGCCCACAAATTCGATATGCGTGATGGGGTTGAACCCTAGACCATGCAGTTTCGCTTTAATAGTGGATAAGTCCAAGGCAATGACCGAGGGTTCTGCTCCGTAAAGGTCGGGGCTGTCGTAGATGGGGGCGGGTTTATTGGGATCGAGGCCGGGGGGATTGGGTTAGTGAGATTGCCAACTAAAGCTATGGCGGTAAGAAAAATCATCTACGGCTCCATACTGCTAACAAGCCATAGTATTAGTTTGGACTAGGGATTATCGCAGTGCCAGCGGGCTGTAGTGATTTCGGTCTTACCTGAGTGCGATTATAGCAGTGAATGGCCCGGCAACAGATATTGCCGGACCTAGGGAGCCTAGCGTGTAAGCTTTAGCATAAAATCGATAACACGAGTTGAGAGTTTGCCATAGGGAGGCCGCAGTAATTTTAATAGATCGATTGGGCCCTGATAGAAGATGGGGCGAAGTTTAGAGAAGGTCAAAAATCCCTCGTAGCCATGGTAGTGGCCCATACCGCTTTCACCAACGCCGCCAAATGGAATATCGTGCTGGCCAACGTGCAGTACACAATTATTTACCGACACGCCTCCAGACATTACCTTGTTGATATATAAATCTTGTAAGGTTTTGTCGTGAGTGTAAGGGTAAATCGCCAGGGGTCTGGGGCGAGCATTAATATAATCAATAACTTCCTCTGGCTTGGAATAAGTGATAATCGGCAATAGCGGGCCAAAAATCTCACGCTGCATTGCCAGCATCTCGCCGTCTACGTTGGTCAGGATATGCGGAGGGAATTTTCGCAGTTTATTGTCCCTATCCAATTTGCCAGCACTTAAATCTATGGCATTAGCACCCTTAGCCTTGGCGTCATCCAGGGTTGCCCAGATTCGCTGGTAAGATGTGTCGTCGATAATAGAAGTGTAATCCTGGCCATCTAAGTTGGGGTAGCGCTTCTGAACATAATGTTTTGCGTGCTCGATAAACTCTTCGAGATGCTCCTCCGGCAAGAAAAGATAATCCACGTTGACACAGATCTGCCCGGCGTTTACCAGCTTCCAGTAAATTAGTTGCTCGGCGGCTTTCTTAACCGGGTAATCCGAGCCAACAATTGCCGGTGATTTACCTCCAAGCTCCAATGTGACTGGAGTTAGGTTTTCTGCGGCGGAGCGCATTACTGCACGACCGGTATTACTGGAGCCAGTAAAGATTAAGTGATCGAATTTAAGGCTGGAAAATACCGGGCCTATTTCATCGGCATCGGGAATAAAAACCAGCTTTTCTTCCGGGAAGTATTGTTCACAGACTTTACTGAGTAATTCTGCAAGGTGCTTGGAATTGGTGGACATCTTGACCATCGCCTGATTGCCTGCGGCGAAAATATTGGTCAGTGGTGAAAAGCTTAAGTTTATTGGGAAGTTCCACGGCACTATGACGCCAATTACCCCCAGAGGTTGTGGGACCACACGATTTTTAGAGAGGGGATAGGATTTAAAATCTGTATGGCGCCCCCTGGGTTTCATCCACTTCTTTAGGCGCTTGATAGTCTCTTTAATGCCGGAGAGCGCTGGGTAGATATCGTAGAGCAGTATCTCTTCCCTGGCTCGATTGCCGTAGTCGTTACTAATTGCCTGGATAATGGATTCCTGCTGTTCACGCAGGAGCTGGGCAAGGGTTCTAAGATCCTGCACACGTTGCTGATAGCTGGGAGCCGGGTTGGCCAGGTAGGCACTGCGCTGTTTGTCCAGATAGTTTTGCAGTACCGCTTTGTCTGCATCCTGCCGGGTCAGGGTTTGTGTTGTCATTTTATTATCCTGTGGCGTTGATCTCAGAAAGACTAAACGAAATTGAATCGGAGTGATTGACCAATCCGGTAAATTCCTTTGATGATCGGAGAACAAATTTTATCCGGGGAATGGCCAAGTTTGTTTTGCCATCGCAATTTATGGCGCGGATTACATCACTATGTTCAAGCAGAATAGGTTAGGGCCGGCTTTGGCAGCCGGCCCTGTCAGGATAGCTCGGAATGAGGACAGTAATCCTTAATCGTTGTCCGGTTTTTCCGACAAAACTTCCGCAGAGTTGGGGTCTACGTGCAAGTCGTACTTTTGGTCACCCTTATAGGCTTCAATCTTCCACTTACCCTTGTCCAGATCGACCTCAACAATTGGGGTGTAGCCCTGCTGTTCCAATTTGGTCAATACGGTGGAAAGGGCCATAGCTCCGGGTGGGGGCTTTTCTTTGGCGAGTGCATAGGGTAGTGCTGTTGCGGCGATAAAGGCCAGCAACAACTTGCTGATAGGTTGCATGGTGCTATTACCTCGCTGTCTATTTGCTAAATCGCAGTATCCTATGAATCAAATCTTCCCTTAACCGAGCGATCGGTATTTCCAAACTGTAAAATAAAAACTGATACGTTTGCGTTTGGTCTCCAGGCACTTACAACGGGTTTTGTGGGCTGCCCTGGGTAAGGTGCTTCTGGATTGCCTCGCACCACTCCATTCCTCCGGGTTTGAGACCGTTGGTATTGGCTCTGCTGAGCCGGGTGATGGCTGTGAACCATTCCTCACTACCGGTAGTCGGCATACCGGACGGGTATAGTTTCGCCATATCGCCATTTTGCTGGGCAAGCACTTGCTGTTGAACCCAGGCAAACCATTCCGGGGTGCATATAGCTGCAGCTTTCTTTTCCGCTTCCGCTCCATTGCCCGGTGGGGCAATGGGCTCCTTCATGGCGCTGGTAGCCGACTCATCTGCAGGAGGGGTTGCAGGTGACTTGGAGTCCTTCGGGCCCCCACAGCTGCAGAGGACAAAGATCAGTGCTATTAAAGGGCCAAAGCGGTACATAGGACCTCTATGGGTGGCGGTATCAAGCCTAAGCATAGGAGGAAATTGACGACTTTGCCTTATCGCCTTAGGTCATATGTATTTTTATTGACATTGCCATTAAATCAAATGAGAATGTTTCTCGTTTAATCCAAGGGTGATCTACGATAATGTCTACCAGAGCTCTATTTCAAAAAGTGCTGGCTGTAGCCGGCTTGTTGGGTGCTGTGGGTGCCAGTGCGGCCGAGCAGGTAAATATCTACTCCTACCGACAGCCTTTCCTTATAGAGCCGATCTTAAAGGAGTTCACCGAGAAAACCGGTATTGAGGCCAAAGTGGTCTACGCCAGCAAAGGCTTGAACGAGCGTTTGCAAAGGGAAGGGCGCAACAGCCCCGCTGACCTGGTCCTGACTTCCAATACCAGCAGCCTGATGGATCTGCTTAATAAGCAGCTGACCCAACCGGTAAGCAGTGAAATCCTGGAAGACAATATCCCATCACAATTTCGCGATAAGGCTGGCAACTGGTTCGGCCTGACCACCCGGGCGCGTTTGATCTACTCCTCCAAAGACCGCGTTAAGCCCGGTGAAATTACTCGCTACGAAGAGTTGGTAGACCCTAAGTGGAAGGGCCGAATCTGTACTCGTAGCGGCAAGCACCCCTATACCCTGTCCCTGATCGCCTCCATGATCGCCCATCACGGTGAAGCAGAAACCAAAGAGTGGCTGCAAGGTGTGAAAGCGAATCTGGCGCGTAAGCCCCAGGGTAATGACCGCGCTCAGGTTAAAGCTATTAGCGAAGGTGTCTGCGACCTTTCCCTGGGTAACAGCTACTACTTCGGTAAAATGATTACCAATAAGGAGCAGCCGGAGCAGGTGGATTGGGCCAAGTCTGTAAACCTGGTCTTCCCTAACCAGAAAGATCGCGGTACCCATATGTTTATTTCCGGTGCGGCGCTGACTAAGCATGCCCCCAACCGTGAAAATGCCGTTAAGCTGCTGGAATTCCTCAGCGGCGCCGATGCTCAATACTCTTACGCTGAGAAAAACTTTGAGTTCCCGGTACGCCCTGGCACTGCCCGCTCTGAGTTGATTAAGGAGTATATGGGTGAGTTTAAAGAAGACGATCTGAGTCTCACGGAGATCGGCTCCTACGTTCCAGCGGCTTCCCGCATGGTTGATGAAGTACGCTTTGACTTTTAGAATGGTTAACTGAATGGGAATTGCTGCCGAGTAAATTGACAGCACTATCTCAGCCTTATTCGAACGGCCCTGTCGAGAGACCAGGGCCGTTCTTTTATAATGAGCTTTTGATTCCTTAATCCATGCTAAACCGAGCAAACTTATCAGCTTCCCGCTGGCTGCTATTGGTAGCTACTATCTCCCTTCTGGTAGCTCTGCCAGTGCTATCCATTTTTTGGTTGGCATTTTTCCCTGAAGAAAATATCTGGCCGCACCTGGTGGACACGGTTTTGTTTCACTATGTGTCCTCCACATTGATTCTGGCTGGCGGTGTCGGTTTGGTAACACTGATAACAGGCGTGGGCAGTGCCTGGCTGGTGAGCATGTGCCAGTTCCCCGGGCGTCGTTTGTTTGAGTGGGGGCTGTTATTGCCGTTTGCTGTTCCCGCCTATGTGATTGCCTACGTTTACACGGACTTGCTGGAATATGCGGGCCCTGTGCAAAAGTCCCTACGCGCCTGGTTTGGTTGGCAGACAGCCAGGGATTACTGGTTCCCGGAGATCCGTAGCATGGGTGGGGCGATTGCCATGCTGTCACTGGTGCTCTTCCCTTATGTCTATATGCTCGCGCGAGCAGCCTTTATCGAGCAGTGCGGCAGTATACGTGCCGCGAGCCGGTCATTGGGCTGTACGCCCTGGCAGAGCTTCTTGCGCGTATCCCTGCCAATGGCACGCCCGGCAATTGCGGTGGGTTTATCACTGGTATTGATGGAAACCCTGAATGATTTCGGCACAGTGGACTTCTTTGCCGTACGCACCTTGAGTGTCGGAATTTACGATACCTGGTTGAGCCACGGCAATTTAGGAGGCGCGGCGCAAATTGCCTGTAGCACTCTGATTTTTGTTGTTCTGTTAATTACGCTGGAGCGAATGGGGCGGGCGAGACAGAAGCACTTTGTACAATCGCCAAATTCCCAGCGTGAACGCTATGATTTGCGCGGCTGGCGATCCGGTGTAGCCCTATTGTTCTGCGGGTTACTGTTGGTGGCCGGTTTTATTATTCCCCTGCTGGTTCTGGGAGGTTACGCACTCAGCAACTTCTCCAGTTATTGGAGCGAAGATTTTATACAGATCGCCAGCAATAGCTTGTTGCTGTCAATCGCAGCGGCACTGGTCTCTGTACTGCTGGGCCTGCTGTTGGCTTACGGTAAGCGACTGCAACCCAAAAGATCCGTACGGGTCTTGGTCGGCTTTTCCAAGCTGGGTTATGCAATGCCCGGGGCAGTACTGGCGATTGGTGTCCTGATTCCCCTGGCCGCTTTTGATAATGCGGTGGATGGTTTTTTACGTGAACACTTTGATATCTCCATAGGGCTGCTGTTAAGCGGCAGTATTTTCGCCATTATTTTTGCCTACACGGTGCGCTTCCTGGCAGTGTCCACAGGGGCCATAGAATCCAGCCTGGAGAAAGTAACCCCTTCAATGGATCGCGCTGCCCGCTCCCTGGGACGCAATAGCTGGCAAACCCTGTGGGCTGTACATCTACCTTTGGTGCGTACAGGTCTACTAACGGGTAGCTTGGTGGTCTTTGTGGATTGTATGAAAGAACTGCCGGCGACTTTGTTACTGCGCCCCTTTGGCTTTGACACCCTGGCGACTTATGTTTATCAGTTCGCTTCCGATGAGATGCTGGAGCGCTCGGCTCTAGGGGCTTTATTGATTGTCCTGGTGGGATTGATACCGGTGATTTTACTAAGCCGTTCCATTGGTTGGCGCAGGGGTGAGGAGCGCACAGCCGTGGCGGACTCAGAAGCGCCCGCCCTGTCCTGATAGCTTTTATCGGGCCTGGTCAAACACCAGAGCAGAGGAAAGGTACAGGGGAAGTTTATCACCGGGAGCGGCTTGAACATCTGCATTCAAAGCGG
The DNA here is from genome assembly GCA_032615215.1 of Microbulbifer sp. MKSA007. Lineage (NCBI taxonomy): Bacteria > Pseudomonadati > Pseudomonadota > Gammaproteobacteria > Cellvibrionales > Microbulbiferaceae > Microbulbifer > Microbulbifer sp. MKSA007. The sequence goes on from CP128433.1 coordinate 1,432,841, forward strand.
CCTCGACAGTTTCCCCTGCGGCTAGCTGAAAGCGATAGCTCACCTGGTTGCCGAGAAAATTCTTTTCCACAACCTGAGCCATCACAGCACTGGGATGTTCGCCTGCGGCAATATCCTCACTGCGCACAAACAGTTCGAGCTGATCTCCACTTTCGTATGCAGCTGTTGGCACCTTCACTTCCCCCAGAGGGGTGCTAATTAGGTCATTGCCCACAACAGTACCGGAAATGATATTCCCTTCACTAACAATCCTTGCAACTGCCAAGTTTCTAGGTGTTTGATAAGTGTCTTGAGGGCTGTCCCACTGCTGTAATTGGCCTTGGCTGAGTACTCCCAGCTTATCTCCGGCAATAAAAGCCTCATGGCGGTCGTGGGTAACAATAATTGCAGGGATCTTCTCTTCGCGCAGTATATGGCGGACTTCGGCGGCGAGACTGCGGCGCAACTCGGTATCCAGGTTGGAGAAGGGTTCATCCAGGAGTAACAGCTTGGGGCGCGGTGCCAGTGCCCGAGCCAGAGCGACACGCTGCTGCTGACCGCCAGAGAGCTGATGTGGGTACTGTTGCCCGAAGCCTTCCAGACGCACTAACTTTAGCAAAGACTGGGTGCGGGATTGCCGCTTGCTTTTCGGCATGGACTGGATACCGAAGGCAATATTCTGTTCAACGGTAAGGTGTGGGAAGAGGGCGTAGTCCTGAAATACCACCCCAATATTCCGTTGCTCCGCGGGAATCTGTTTCTCACGGGAGGAAATCACTTCCCCGGATAGCTGGATACTCCCCGCTGCGACCGGCTGAAAACCAGCGATGGCGTGCAACAGTGTTGTCTTGCCACAGCCGCTGGGGCCCAACAAACAGGCAATTTCCCCTGCCTGTAAAGCAAAGGAGACCGATTCGATAACTACCTGTTCACCGTAGCGGCACTGCAGGTTTTCTATAGAGAGTATAGGGAGCACGGGTTTTCCGGTAGTTTGGCCTGTAAACGATTAGGGCAGCTTTCGGGTTCATAGTTATCACTACACTAACCGGTAGCCAGTCCAGAGTGAAGTATACTTTTAGCTGTGCAGTAGTGTTGGATGTTTTTTAGGCGAGTGAATTATCTAAACACTCGCCATCAACCTCGTATACTAAGGTATCCATTCTCGTGGATATTGAAATCTCGCCTGTTCCAGATTCACAGTGCTCAGCTGAATAGTAACGATATTTGATTTTAAGATAAGCCGGCCCAACTCCGATTATACCATCAGCCCCCGCATTTGGTGCATGTATCGGACTATGAGTGATCTCGAGAGAAGATAACAATACATTTCTTACATTGAATTTTTCAGGGAGGGATATCTTCACGGGGCGTTCATCAATACTGAGGTCGATATAACTAACGGAATTATCATCTGGTGAGAGGGAAATTTGCAGTGAAAATTCTTTAAAGGGGCTAATTAAACTTCCGCTTACTCTTGCGTTTAGAATCTCGGCATATAGATCTTGAGCTGTATGCGCTATAGCAGGTGAAATAGCAAAAATTAATACAGATAAGTACTTTATCAAGTGAACTACCTAGCGCTTGCTGACAACGATATGTACTAGTGCGTTGCTTTATTGCCAAGCATTTTTGTCACTCTTGGAATTTCCTCCCAGCAATCGCCGAAAAAGCCCGGAGAAAATATCTGCAACGATATCCTCTTTGTTGATAATGTCTTTTTCTCTTAGGTTCTCGGCCTTTTTGTCTAGTTGTGTAGCCATAGAATAGTTATTGCGGACCCTAGCTTCCTCTGCTTGAGCTTCAAGTTCGTTAGCTTTCGCGTTTCTTTCATATATGTTTGGGGTTGAGGCACACCCGGAAATAAATAAAAAGGACAGTATAAAATATAAACTCTTGATGTTCGGTAAAATAAATTCGAGTTTCATAAAATTATAACTGGTCGGTGTTGGCCTGTATAGGATTACCAGCAATATACCATAGTAGCGAGCTAAATGCTGGGTTCCATATAATTGCAGCCCTCAAGATGAGAACACCAGAACTCTACGCTTTTGCTGTAAGACAATCTTATAGGGTTATTTAATTCTAGATGCCTGATCCAGGGTGCATATAGCTACTTGTTTAGCTTTATCCCAAGCTGGGAGTAGGTCAAGGCCTGAGTGAAGAACCCTAATATGTAAATGGTGTGTAACGTTAAGAATGAAATTACTATCTTTTTCATAGAATTGTACTGATCTTGTATTTAACACTTAAAGTGTGCTACACCATAACAAAATAGAGGCATTCCCACCACGACTGCGGTAAAGTCACAGTACATTTAGTGCGCGATCTATATGCAGGCATATCAGAAATGTCAGGCTACGCAGCGTACGTATAATTTTAGGTATTACGATGATTTATTGATGTCGCTCTTCAATACAAGCACTGCAAGATATATCAAAGAAAGCGGAGGGATAAATGAGGTTAGAAAACCTAAAATGGAACCAATGATAGGCGTGTCTGTCTTTCTCGCGCATAGATAAATTGAAAGAGTCGTTGCTAGGGGGACCCATACCATAAAGAATGTTCCCAAAACACTGATGTTTATATTCATTTTCTTCCTTAAAATCTCATAATCTTTATTTCCCTTAAGTATACATTAATTCTCAAAAGCATTCATGGCTCTTAGAGGGGGTGATTCCATTCACTCCAGTTTTTCTTCACTTTGCTAGCACTGAAATTTAAATCGATAACAAAGTAACACGTAACTTGCATTACACTAAGTATCAACATGTTGACGATTACTAAAAAATACAATTACATAAAGCAATGGCGCCTATGAGTATATAAAAAGATTGAGTAAGTAGTTTTTGGGCTTTAGCCCTTGATTGGTACATGGTTTGAGTTGCTTTTCGCATAGAACGCGATCGTTCCTGAATATACATCTATTATTATGTGGGCAATGATTGCAACCACAATACTCTCAAAGTACAGATATACACCGCAAAAGACGATGCCAATGATAGCAGTTCTGAGAACATGTCTCCAGCCAAGGTAGAAATGCCATAACCCAAAAATCATACTGCTGCCTAAAATGGCAACTATCCAATTGGTTTGCTGCTCAAGAAAGCTGTACAAATACCAGCGGAATATCAGCTCCTCACATATCCCGGCAGTAACCGAAACTAGGAAAGTGAATAGTAAAAGCTCCTTCCGTGATTTTGGCAGTAGATCGACAAGAGAATTGCTGCCATTTTGTAGTTGACCTAGAACCTGTTGCCTAATAAGTTCGTTGTTATTTATGGAGGAGATTAAATATACAAAATATGCAAGAAATGCGATAAAAATAGAAATGGCAAAATAAATCTTCCAAGTAGAGGCAGGGAGACCGTCTGGAGCTTGAATGCTTAATTCGCCTCCAAAAAAGCAATAACACAAGAAGCCTGTGATGACCCACAATATCACTGCCGTCTTTACATATTCTTGACTTTTACTTTTAAATCTATATTTCTCTAAGAGTAAATCTGCTAAAGGAAATACCAAAATTATAGATAGTAACGCTATTTCTGATGTTTGCATACTAATCATCCTAATTCAACACTAATGGTTTAGAGTCTAGATTACAGTAATAATCCGTATAATTTTCCCCTAGACTACATTTGTGATATTTGTCTGTCTCTAATATTGGAAATCCTTTCTATTAATAAATAAAGGTCCATCATCGGTGGCTACTTGTGGCCTTGATTACCGCAGCTTGTTAGAACACCGAGTTGTAGAGAGTTCTAACAAGTACGAACGTAATAAGCTGTCTATAGACATAAATCGTGTATCTATGTGGGCCACGAACCAGCGTATGTAGGCTATCTTAAAGAGCCTCGAGAGATCAATATCGGCAAGGATAACAACAGCAACTTCGTTGATATTTATGCGAGGCCGGAAGAATATTTCCTAAGTGGTGTTGTAGATGAGGGTGGTATTATTGGCTCATTAAAAAACTAAGACCTCTTTACCTGAAAAGTGTACTAATTGAATCTATAGGGATATTTGAAGTAGAGTTTATCTGTGTGTAGGCAAGGGTGGTCAGTTTATTACTACTTACAGCCCATTCTAAGTAAGAAGATTCACCGAATCCTCAGGGCACCTCAGCCAAACTAGATGCAACTAAAACCATTCGCCCTGGTCGGATATCAAACCGGAGCCATCGGTGTTTAGATTAGAAAATCGTAAAGGTATTTGTAAGCTAATAACTTTGATAAATTAGCACTTCGATGTCAGTATAACCCCAAAGGACCACCTCTAACGGATGGCTAAATTGATATACAACCATATAAGGCTGACCCAAATACCCTAAAAAAAGGAGGTTGACCATAAAACGAATCTAAAAGACTAACAAGTAACAATGGCCAGTCTGACCATGTAAAATTCACAAGAAATAAGTTACTTAATGCGATCAATCTATACACTATTTCCAACTACCGTAATGTTTAGCCAAGGGCAAATCTGATGTTATATACGCGATAATGAAAGCGCAGCAACCGTACATAAGGTTTAGCTGTCAGTTTGTAGCGCAATGTTATACTTATCGTGGAAAGGTTTTTTGTAACCACACTAAAATCTCAGCGCTTAACTTTTCGGGGTTTTCTTCAGAAGGGAAATGGCCGCAATTCTTAAGTTCCACACTTTCTAATTTGTGTATGAATGACTCCATGTTAACACTGAGACCTAGCTGATTAATGGGGTCTTCATTTGGCCACAGGTAAAGATATGGGAACTCAACTGATCCTACCCATCAACGATGGACACTCTCTTAAGCGATAAACTACGCAGCAGAGGTGCTCTATGACAAGATCAAATAAACCAACCAAAACCACTCGTAAACAATACTCAGAGGAGTATAGGAAGGATGCCCTAGCACTGGCGCTCAAGGTCGGGGTAAGCGTTGCCGCTAAACAGCTTGGATTGCATCCTTCCCAGATTTACGGATGGCGAAGTAAGTCTAAGTTACATCAGAGCCGAGGGGATGCGGAGAGAGAGCTGGCCACAGAAAATGCTCGACTTAAGCGGCAGCTGGCTGAGCAGGCAGAGGAGCTGGCGATCTTAAAAAAGGCCGCAGCGTACTTTGCAAAGAGCCTGAAATGAGGTACGCCTTCATGCAAAAGCACAGGCATGAATTCAGCATCAAAGCGATGGCCAAGGTATTGGGCGTATCTCGCAGTGGCTTTTATAACTGGGTTTCAAGATCGGCTGACCAATCCAAGCACCAGCAGTACCGAATGCAGCTCGATAGCTTGGTACAGCAGCGCTTTATAGCCAGCAAAGAACGTAGCGGCGCCCCTCGTCTGACGAAGGAGTTGGCCAGTGAGGGGAGTAAATATAATCAGAAAACAATTGCTGCCAGCATGCGTCGACAGGGCCTACGGGCTAAAGCAGGCAGGAGGTATAAAGCCACAACCTACTCAAAACATGGTCTGCCAGTAGCTCCAAATTTGCTTGAGCAGAACTTTAATGCTGAAGCGCCGAATCAGAAATGGGCTGGGGATATTACCTACCTACGAACGGAAGAAGGTTGGTTATATCTGGCTGTAGTGATAGACCTATATAGTCGGCTGATTATTGGTTGGGCGATGTCAGAAACGATGACGGCTACATTGGTCTGTGACGCCCTTCAAATGGCTTTATGGCGACGTAAGAAACCTACGAATGTTATCGTGCATACTGACAGGGGAAGCCAGTATTGTTCTAAAGATTATCAATCTTTAATTACAGCGTATGATCTGCGGTGCAGCATGAGCGCCAAAGGTAATTGCTATGATAATGCTTGTGCAGAAACGTTCTTCCACTCACTTAAGGTAGAAGCAATCCATGGTAACCGCTTTCCTACAAGGTGCCTCATGCGAGAAACCGTATTTGAGTATATAGAGATAGACTACAATCGAAATCGCTTACACAGCGCCAATGGCTATCTCAGCCCTGAGGCGTTTGAGGAACAACTAGTCGCTTAGTGGTGTGTTCGTTGTTGATGGGTAGGATCAAACCTCATAGGTTCCACCTTTCTTGCTGAGTTCGTGCCATGAAAGTTCCATAGCTCTATACCAGTTGATACTCCCATTGAACCCACTTTTTTGGAAGGCGCGAACATAGAATTCAAGCTCTTCATTGCTTAGAAACGGTTCGCCAGGGAAGGTTTCTTTTTTGAGAATCTTAGGCAAATCCATTTTTCTTTCAGCCGAGCTAGTTGGAAGACTTCTTAAGTATGAAGCATGAAAGAATTTACTTCGCATAAATGTTGTAAAAAATTTTTCAACATTTTCATTAAGAAGTTTCTCGGAAATTAATGGTGTTTGCAAGAATTGATTGAAGGCTACCTTATCTATTACTGGTACAGATTCAGAAGGAAGTTCGTCTGCGTATTCTGGACGAAATGCATGTGGTGCACCAATATTAATAACTCCTAAACAGCGCTCCGGATACAAAAATGCTATTGACTGTACAAGAAAACCACCCCAATCATGACCACAAAAAATAGCCTTGTCTAAATCTAAATGATCTAACAGACCAACTAAATCATCACAGATTTTAGGTACGGTATAATCCTCAATATTGTTAGGGCTTTGAGTAAGGCCATATCCGCGCAAATCTGGAGCAATTGCTCTATATCCATTTATCGAGAGAGTCTCAATTTGATGTCTCCAAGTAAAAGCCAGCTCTGGAAATCCATGACAAAACACTACAGGAACCCCTTCTCCTTTCTCATAGTACGCCAACTTAATTCCATTTACATTTACAAAATTCGGTGAACTGAAAAAATTAAACGAACTTTGCGATTCAGCTAATGCTGCAGTGAGCTTCGATTGCAATAATGCTGCCAGGCCAAATGAAAGATTAAGAAAGCTCCTTCTTTTCATTATTATTTACTCTTTGCTTTTTATATTGTTGAAGGATAACGCTCTGCTTGTATTTTATACATATATTTCAATGCTATTCAAAGCCTTGTGCGGGCAAATAGCTCAATTCCCCCTTTAAAACACATGTAATTCAATCATTTGTACTACTTATTTCTCTGGAAATCGCTTGAATTTTACGATAAGCCTAGAATATTCGTTGATGTAGAAGATATGTTACTAGGATGTTTTTTTGTCTTCCTAGCTAATGTGTACTTGGGCTTATTTTGAATTGATAGTACAAAAGTACTCGGTACTCTCGTAAAATTCATTGAAATAGTGGTTTTCACGGTCGTGTTTGTGGATAAGGTTCACCGACCGAATCATGGAACAAACTGTTTGGTGAAATTTATGGGAAAGGGTAATGCTGGATTTTTCCGGTGGAGTTGTTGTTTAGCTTTTGAATTTATATAGCTGACAAATCTGTCTCTACTAATTGAGGCCAACTTTCCCAAAGATGTTTTGAGTTTTATTTGACGATACCATAAATGTTTACACCGCTAGTTCTGGCCTCAAACACAAAACCATTTTGATATAACCGATTAAAGGTACTATGGTAAACGAAGTTGGGTCTGTCTATTTCATAACCAGGGCAAACTTCAGCTGAGTATTGATGGACTAATTCAGGGTAGATACCAGATATTTAAGTAAATCAAAATCCATACCAAGTACAAAAATAGTAGTGATATTTAGGTAGCTTTTAGCTGATCATAGGCCTCCAGTTACTGTCACGTTTGAGCATGTCTTTTATTGTTGGTCATTTGAGTTTGGGTAAGGGGAGCTCTCTAATGAACCTTTGCTCATAAAATAAGTGTTTTTAATATTATCCTTAATGTTGAGACCCTATTTATCTTTGTTACTACCGCTATAAAGTCTATTTATTTATTTTTGCTTTATAATCATTTGTTAATAAAAAATAAATCCATAATGTGGATATCGCAGCAAAGAAGCACCAGGTTGATACCCATGTTTCGCGTTGAGTGAAATAAACGATAACACCTAGTGCCATGACAAGTGCCCAAAATTTTATAAAAATTCGATTGCTCGATAATAAAAATAAAAATCCAAGTAAAGAATAGATAATATGTCCAGTTGTAATGGCGAACAAGCTGTAATCGGATGTGATATAGCATAAGCTATGGCCGCATACGCTCGTTTTTATTAAGTGTCTTGGTCCTGTTTCTAATAGGATGGGTATCCAAAGATATAAGCCAAAAATAAAACCTATGATTGTTAATATAATAAAGAAAATTCTTTTCCATTTTTTTGTCTCAAGACTAAAGGCAACGATTGGTATCCAGACAAGCCAAAAAAATAGAGCAAAAAATAAGTAAAAAATAGAAGACGCTGCCGTCAGTGACACTAAATTTTCGTTGTATCCAATCCATACTACCCCTTCACTTGCTTGCTGTAACGCAAAAAGGAGGGGGTAACTGCGAGTAATAAATAGGTTTTATCATTTTTCATAGCATGTGTTGTACACAAGGCACCACCGACAATAAGCAGAGCCGCTGATCCGAACGATGCCGTGGCTGAAAAACACATAATGATTTTCTCTATATGTTAGATATTCTAACTTAAGCCAAAGCCATATAATTTGATATGCAACATAACAATATCCTTAGCGTAGAAAATCAGTTGATTTTACTATTTTGTACTAAGCTTATGAATTAGTCTGCGATGACTAGGTCTACTTCAACGTTTTCAATTCACCTTATGAGTTAAGTCTATAAAATTCGCAAAGATACATTTAGTTTGCCTTTGGATGTTGATGCTTACAGAAGTAAAGCCTATTTCGATAGGGCGTAACAAGCCCAGTGTAATACTAATTGGATAGTTGCTGTTCTTTATTCCACTTATCAAAATTGGTCACCTATATAAGCCTTGGGTTAAGGGTTACTGGTTGAATGCTAGAGTGATGATGTTTCCACTAAATTGGGGGATTTATTCTAGTCGGTACTCTCTGGTCATTCATGTTGAACTAACTAAACGGGGATCTCCAATGACTAGGACGTAACAGAATTGCTGGACGTGTCACGACTACAATCCGATTTTTGCATGTTTATTTGAGTATTAAATACCCCCAATTCTATTAGTAGCGCTAATGCTTCTTCGACCGGAAATTATTTGTTGTCTGTTTTTACGAATTTCCTATAGCTCATCTTTAGAGTGCCAATCTATACATACTAATATACTGCGATCATGAAGCTTGTTTTTTCATCTTTGCTTTAAAATCATTTATTAATAGGAAATAAATCCATAACGTTGATATCGCAGCAAAGAAACACCAGGTTGATACCCATGTTTCACTCTGAGTAAAGTAAGTGATAACACCGAGTAGCATGACAAGTGCCCAAAATTTTCTAAATAGATGATTGCTCGATAACAAGAATAAAACACCTAGTAAAGCATAAATGCTTTCTCGAACTGTGACGGGTAGTAAACCACCTTCGGATAACTCATAACATAAACTATGTCCACATACACTTGTTTTTATTATGTGTCTTGGTCCTGTTTCCAATAGAATAGGCACCCAGAGATATAAGCCAAAAATAAATCCTATAATTATTAATATGATATAAAAATTTCTTTTCCATTTTTTTGTTTCAAGCATATAGGCTACAAGAGGTATCCAAGTAAGCCAGAAAAAGAAAGCAAAAAACAGATACAAAATAGAAGCTTTTGTCGTTAGTGAAATCAAATTTTCGTTGTACCCAATCCAAACCATCCCTTCACTCGCTTGCTGTAACGCAAACAAGAGAGGGGTAACTGCGAGTAATAAATAGGTTTTATCATTTTTTATAGCATGTGTTGTACACAAAGCACCACCGACAATAAGCAGAGCTGCTGATCCGAACGATGCCGTGGCTGAAAAGCACATAATGATTTTCTCTATATGTTAGATATTCTAACTTAAGCCAAAGCCATATAATTTGATATACACCATAACAATATCTATAACCTAGAAAATAAGTTGACTTTGCTAATTTGTACTAAGCTTATGAATTAGTCTGTGATGACTAAGTCTACTTCAACGTTTTCAATTCATATAATGAGTTAAGCTGAAAAGCCTAATAAGGCTATATTGAGTTTACTTATGTAGGCCGATACCTACATAAGTGAAATCTATGCCGAGAGGGTTAAACAAGTCAGTGTAATGTTACTGTGGTGGTTGCATTATCTATTTCATTAATCAAAGTGGGTCTCAGTTTTGTCTCTTGGGTGTGGGATTGGCTTTTACGCTTAACAGTCTTAATACGTCCGTTAAATTAAATACATTGGGGGTATTAATCCTAGCGATACTCACCGGTCATTTACGATGAACACATTTATCAGAGAGCGCTAATAAGTCGTTGATATCAGAGTAATTTCCTTTTACTCAAGATATCGTAGATTTCAGATGTGCGTGTCACAAATAAGCCTATCTACCGTAAATGAGAACTGACAGTCATAGGTTTTCAATCCCATAGCCCTCGGTATCCTTGCCATACTTTACGATTCACTTTGGGCATTGCGATTAGGGCTGGCAATCACGTCCATTCGACCCCCTATTTTTCCAGATGATTGGCCATATAATAATGATTGGGGTGTTTAAAATGGCGTTGTCTTGTTCGCGGTGATTGTAAATGAGGCAATTAAGGTTTAATCCAGCAGCTTGGTGAATGGATATACCTTATTTGTTTAGTCTAAAACTCATATTCAAATCAATAGGCTTTTAACAAAGAGTATGGGTGGGGGTATTGGCGCCGCGTTCAACATTAAAGGGGCAATATTTTATGATCTCTATTTGTCAAGCTTTTGAAAGTGGCCGCAGTCTTTGCACTTAACTCCATGTTGATAGAAAAATAGAGGCATACCCAAAAGTAGGAAAACCAAAAATGCAGGCTTTTTCCCCTTGGTAAACGACTCGACATTTCGTGATGAGCAGGACTCGCATACTCTTTCTTCATCATGCCCTAATTCTTGGTCTACAAGAATGGAACGGTCTTGATTTAGTATTTCATTGGCTTCATCAAGGTCGCTTTCCGACACTTGAAGCCTGACTCCACCCATAGCATTGGAATATAGCCACTGCATATTGACTGTGTGCTCATCTGCAATGAAAGCGTGTATTCCTTCAGATTCAAGTCGTGCTTTTGCAATCTGCGCTTCATATGGAAATGAGAATCTAGCAACAGTTACTAGCAAGTGATCACCTTAGCGCTTAACGTCTTGAGCTGCGGGACGAAGTGTCTGAAAACTTAGACGTGTTATGTTTTTATAGCCCACTAAGGAAACCCCACAACTTACCCCAGCGTTCTAGCTTTTGATCAGCGCTCAATAGCCTCGGCTGAACTTGAATAGGGCCGCCAAGTTGATCTACACCTTTCAATAAGTTGAGATTTACTGCTCCACGAAGCTGGTTATTTATATTGCAGCCTACGGCTAGCAGTTGATTACAACCTTTGCAATGGTAGAAAACTGCTAGCTGATCTCCATTTTGATTAGTTGAAATTCCATCGCCAATGAAAACCGTAGACATAGTTGGGTCACTTATAATTGGGTAAGGATTGGCTTGGCAATAACTGCAATTGCAAATGCGCGGATTCAAAGCTTCGAGCGGCTTTGCTAACTGAACTTCAATATGCCAACGGTGACATTTACACGATCCCTTAAAGAGCATAAAAATTAGTTCCAATTATGATGAAGCATAATGTCTATATAATGGGCAAGTGCAGCGGCTCCAGAGCTTTATCGCACCTGCCACCGTAAGGACCGTAGCAACGAATGCCTGGTTCATTTGATTGTAATGCCGCTCAGCTTGAACAGGACACATCGTTTGCCCCCCAACAACAATTACGAAGTTGGTGAAAAACTCACTCGCAGTGAAGTAACCATATTCCCCAGACAAATCCACACCAGAGTTCAAAGCAATTGTGTATTTGTAGCTTCCATTATTTTGCTCAATGACCGGTAAATTGTCCGGGACTCATCTGGTGCTACAGCACCAAACCTAAGTCTATTGCTTGGAAGCTGAACAACTGCCGAGTCTACCTATATTCCACTTTGGTTCTTGATCATCACATTCGGCATCACCCCAAAGAAGCCTATCTAACACCAATAATCAGCAATACAGCGGTAACTAGTAAGCAATATCTTCTCTTCAAAATCGGATACTCCACAGAACGGAATAATACCCGCCAGCAGTGGCCGCAGAGAAGTGGAATTTCCTCTGGCTGAGCTTGGATTAATGGAATGAAAGCCCCTTTAGCAAGACCGCCGTTTATGACTCCCATTAAATGCCAACTACTAAAGAATGGCAACCAAAAGACGGCGAGATTCTGAGGGAAAGACACCCTATAGAAGTAACGAGCTGACGAACAGAAAACGATATAAGGCTTGACCTGTAGGTGAGGTGGTCAGGGACACCAAAACTACATGATCGTGAATGCGGAGGATGTATTATGAAAGTTCATATTCTTATATAGCGAGCTGCTATAAAGCTATCAGTGTGGCCGCTGACTCATAAGATGAATAGTGTTGGAGCCGGTAGTTTTAAACTACCGGCTACCCGATTTAGGCTGGCTGTATCTTTGTATTGCGCGGATTAGAATTTGGGTCTGTGTTTTTCGATGATTTGCGCATCTACCCAATAGATATCACCCTCAGGATCGACACCGTCTTCTCTCTTAATGGGGTTGTGATTGAAGAACAGATACTTACCGTCTGGTGACACATACGCGCTGGCCTCATTGCCGGCGGTGTTTATGGTATCTCCCAGGTTTATTGCCTTACCCCAGGAACCATCTTGTTGGCGGAAACTGATGTAGAGATCTTTATCGCCGTAACCGTCGCCTTTTTCGCTGTCCCAGATGAGGTAGGAGCCATCGGCGGCAATGAAGGGGTGGGCTGTCCACTTACCAGAGTTGATATGCGGCCCCAATAATACAGGTGGCTGCCGCTTGCCGTTTCTAACGGTTGAAATACGTAGCACGTCATCGCTTTTGTAGTCGTCAAATACTATGGTGCCATCAGCTGAAGACGTCAGACGCATGATGCCCCAATCTTTGCGGTCGAACATCGTCCCCATACTTTTAATATCTGACCAGCCTGATTCGGTACGCACCATGTACTTGTTCCCCAAGTGCATGGTTTTGCCATCTGGGGCAAGTAGAGGGCGGCCGACCCTTGGGCCAACAACGGATTCGTGCCACTGGTTACCTATCTGCTTGAAACGAATGAGCAACCACTTTGCAGTATCGACATCCATTCGGCTAAAGTAAAACTCGGTCATATCTGGTGTGAAAGAGCCGCTATAGTCACGATGTCGGGTTCGACATAGCCCGGCGCGAATATTTTGGGTGTAAGTCCCGGTGGTGTTTGCCCAAGGTAGGGGCCTTCCAGCAGGGGAAGTGCTTCTTGGCTACAACCGTGGCTACTCACGGCAAGAAGAGAGATCAGGAGGATGATAGAACTACAAAAATGCTTCACAGCTTGTCCTTGTTTTTACATCAACGAATAAATAGAACTGCGGGCAATTTAATCAGTTCGACATGAAAACACCTGAAGTACTTATGATTTTTAAATGATTTTGAGCTGACGGCACCAAACTTTTAAACCTAACGTGCACTAAAACCGACACACTTGGCAAAAGTAAAGATCGGCAGCTGGGTACTGTAGACTGGTCAACTTTCAAATATCTAGGGCAGGAAGATCATGGAAATCCGTACCAACCAACTGTCCTTGAAAGAAGGATACTGGATGGAAGCGCTTACTGGACAGAAGTCTTCAGTCTAGGCCATCGCTTAGTGCTTCTACCGAGGCAATAAAGTCGCCTCTCGCTGCTGTGCCGAGAGTACCCACTAAGGATGTTGCAGCGCCAGCACGAAGCTTTAAACACACCAAACTCAACTCTGCCATATTAGTGTAAATCGATCACCAGCTAAAAAAATCAGGTCCTGAGAAATCGTTGGGCGAATACGGCTAGTTGTTTAACGACTCATTACTGGGTGGCCGATATGATGTTAGAATTTGCTGCGGCTGGAGTGTGAAGTAAGCTGTCTGGTCGCGATAGCAACGAACAGCATTCGCTAGTTAGGCGCTTGCCTTCTAAATTGGCTCATATGATGAAATTCCAATATATGAGTCATATTCCTGTTTTTCTTTTTCCGAACCAAGCTGTTCTCTTGTTACCCGCAAGGTGTAAGCGCCTATTACATGCCCGTTTTCAATCACCATCCAATCAAATACATCTTCTGGATCGAAACCAAGTCGCTCACCTACTTGATGCCACTTTGTAAGCTCTTCTGGGACTTCGAAGAATACTCCTGAAAGGAAGTTTCCTTCGACATGGAAATATATATTTGACAGCCAGAGGTATAGAGACCGGTCTTCTCCAAGCTTTTCAGATAAATCCGGATCTCTAAATCTTAGCTTTGCTGCGTAAATGGCTTTAGGGCCGGATTTCACAAGATCGATGAAATCAGCAATAGTGTTCGATGCTTGAGCGAATGCCTTAAGCATTTCTTGATCTTGATTATGCGTGTTTCTGAATAACGGTTCGATCATTCTCGATTTTTCCTTGCTTGCTAGCGCCCAGTATATCAGCGCCCATAGCAGGGCGAAGTAGTACCTATGCAGTCCAACTCAGTATTTTACAGAGTGTACGAGCTATTGTTTGTTATGTATTTTGTACCTATTAAAACTACCTGGCAGCAAATAAGCCTGCTATAACTATTACAACAAGGCCGGTGGCACTACACCAAAAACCGTGACTATTGCCGCTATAACTATCTAGATAGGCAGTTTGTTTTGGTGAAGGGTAGCGGCCGAGAGTGATTAGTTTACAGATGGGCCAGTCAATCCAGTAGCAGATGGTGCCCAAGAATATTTCCGCTAAGATATATCCTATACCCCGGAGAAATCCCCTACCTATCTCCCCAATTAACTCAACCATAATTACCTTCCTGTTTATACGTAAAAGGCATTGCTTAGCGGCTCATTGGACGGTAGCGTAGTTTTGGCTACGCTAGAAATTCCCGCCCAAAATAAAGCGGAGCTCAAAGCATCCACTGAATTAATTTTCTATAATTTCTTACTAGTATTCTCTGTATTTAACATTTGCTTTAAATGCTTCGGCTTCAATAGGGGAATCCTCATACCCATGCTCTAACACACCTAACAAATGACCAGAGAGGACGTCCTTAAAGCTTGCTCGCTCTACTTGCAAAACATGAACAAGCTCATGTGCCAACTTCGGAGTATCCATCTGGAATCCCTTTCTTATGTATATAGAATAACCAAATACCTGAGCATTATTCACAACTCCGTCGCCTATAAGTCCGGCTGTCTCGCCAATAAACTTTAGAAGTGAATTCTCGCGTGGAAATGGCACTTCATCCACATAAACCAATCTTATTTTTTCAGGGTTCTTAATGCCTATCTCTTTCGCAATATCAAGGTGCTTCTGATCTAGAGGGTGACCAACTTGAAGGCCTTCAGTATCAATTTTTTCAGCCCACTCTGCATATGGGTTTACAAAGGTAAATTCAATTATTTTCTGATGAAAAACAAAAGGCAAAGCTAAAATAGCTAAACCACAAAGCAAAAATTTACTTTTCATATTTTACTACCGCTTTATCCTATTCAAGGATCAATCTACCATAAAAGCACTCAAAAACCATTAAGAATCAGTGGGTTATATCTAAATTGTAGCGATGGTGTTAAGTGCGATTACAGCGATTTGGCTACTATTCCTTGTGCATGAGCAGTCCCTAAACACTCGGTAATATAAAAGCTTTTCAGGCCTTTTAGTCTTTTATAAAAAAACGTTCAAGCAGATTAAGCATATAATCTCCAGCTCTACCTAAATCAGAAGTTCTAAAAGCTATTTCAAACTTTTAGTCTGTTCTGAGTTGGATAAACGCATGGATGCATGGTTTACTCGGGGGGGATGCCTATTTGCCTCAAAATAGATAACTGTCTGCGAGTCGGATTTAATTATGGATAGAGAATCGCACATTACAGAGCTGAATACTGAATAGTGGGGTAGCCGACAGCTAGAAACTGCCAGCCACCCGACTTCAATGCGTTTAGCACGGAAGTACCGAAAGTGCCGAGCCCAAGGCGTTTGCTATACCATTTATTAGCTCAGTTGTCACTCGTGCCTTATTAAGTGCGATGTCAACCAGCAAGCCAAAAATGACTGAGATATAGGCCAGGTATCCAAAACCCATATAGTCATTATACAAGATGGTATAAAACCAATCTTGACCATATGTGTATATGGCGGAAGATATGATGGTAGCAACGAATAAAAGCACTGCAGGTAAGAACAAGTGAGCTACTGCTTTTGGTTTAGCGAAAGATACAGCCAAGAGAATAAGAAACATTAGAAAATTTGATCCAAGGAATATACGAAGGTCAAGTTTTAAATTTCCCACTATCTCAAAGTACTTTCCCTTTATAAGATCGCCGAGTGTATCTTGCGCAACTTTAATGCTCTTAAGGCGATCGAGGTAGCCTGCTGTGATTGACTGAGCCAAAGCCTTTTGCCTTTCACAGTCATAACCACACATTGAGGCAATTACACTTGCTATTTTTTGCGGTAGATTGTTATCTAAGTCTTCTTTAATTTTTTCCGATTCCAGTCCAACTCTATTGGCAATGCTCAGCGCTTGATTTGCAACTGTAGATTCGCTTACAAGATGCTGTTTTTCTCGAACTTCCTTCTCTATTTGGTATTTTACAAATCCTTTTGCTGATTCTTCTATGCTCTCCGGCGACAAGAATGTAATAGAGAATAGAATTCCAAAAAATAGAATTCCAAATAACCCGGTTGAGCGTAATGTAATATTCATAGTTTCCTTAGCATTTAACGCCTTAGTAACCCGTAGCAAAGCGTGAGCTGTCCGGGGCCGAGGGCACACAGTACGCTGTCTTGGTACTGCCGTATGGGTACGAACTAATGAGGTGAAAGCCCGTTGTAAAAAGATCACCGTTTAAGGGAGGTATTAAATGCCAACTACCAGCGAATGGCAACTGAAACACCGTGAGATCTTATGAGAAGGAAGTCTATAGCAAAGTTATGAAATGACGAAGGAGAATGTCATATAGAGCTTGGCCGTGAGGCGAGGCGGCCAGAGGCAACAAAGCCAAGTGATAAAATGGGTAGGTAAATGATGTAGTTGTGTAGTGAAAGTTCACGCTCTTATCTGGGAAGCTATGCTTAGCTTGTTGCTATTAAGTTGTCACTGTCACTCCTGATTATATAAATAGACACAATCAATTAGCACGATCACAGGAATAGAAAAAGTGGTGGAACAATACTGCGTAATAATCAAGGTGATTAAACAGAAGTCAGCTGATCATCTAATAGCCTAATACCGAGACTATTACCCTGGAGATGGTTAATGCCTTCTTGAGGCTGTCACCGGATAGAAATTCATTGCGGACTCTATGATGGATGGTGTGGGTAGCCGGTAGCTAGAAACTACCGGCTACTCGTTTTAGAGCGCATTTTTTAATGATAATGCCACCTTTTTAATGCCATGAGGTGGAGTCCATCGTTTAAACTCAACAAAACCATGCTTTTTATATAAATTAATTGCGGGCTCATTTACAGCAGCTGTTTCTACAATTGATTCTATAAATTCATATTCATCTAGAATGTAGTTCAGCAATTTACCTGCTATTCCTTTCCTGAAATAATCTGGGTCAACAGTTAAACTATTAATTTCTAATCGCTTATCTTCTATAGCAACCTCAATAGTTGCGGCTAGACATTCATTGTCAATAAATCCATAAAATTGCGATTTAGAATTCATTATATCTTGCGCACTTCGCGATAGTGGAGGAAAGTTAGTAACACCTATCAATTGAGCTTCAACCTTATAGGAGCGTTGAAATATTGTGAAAATATGATCTGCTATTTCTTCGTTTAAATTGTCAAGTTTTATTATCATGTTAAGCCTAGTCTAAAATTTCGTGGGCTCTCTGACTCTTACCGCAACAGCATCTAGGGAGGAGGCTTATAGGTGCAGCGACCACAAAACAAATGTTAGGATAAATGTCGGATTGCTGGTACTTGGTACATCCAGTATGAGTATTGTCTGAATGGGGTAAAAGCCCTCTGTAGGAAGCTCACCCATCAATGAATTCCATAAAATGCTAACTACTAGCGAATGGTAACTATAACACAGTATTCTTTTGGTGAGGAAACCACAGAATCATCACGTAAGGTTTATTTTGGAGTGTAGGCATTCAAGGGCAGAGGAACGATATGATTTAACAAATAGAGTAAATGAGTTGTGATTGTTTAGGTCCTTATTTGAGCGGGATCTGTTTAGCATACTGCTATTAATTTGAGGTGGTTTTCTGCCATGTCATTCAATTCAAATGAATGATCCGTTTGACACTAACGTTGTGAAAAATTTATTACAGATGCTGAGCCGTCCTATGCCGATCCGCACTATGGGGGAGGGGTCGGTAGCTAGAAACTACCGGTTACCCAGTTGATACTACTAACGTTCAGTGAAGGCAATTTTCCCAGCCAGCCCGATGAGTAGAGTTCCAGATACGCCTTCGAGTGCTCGAGAGAATTGCTTAGAATTTGATTTGCTAAATAACCAAGTTCCAGCTGAAGCATATAGAACATTACATACTGTAGCTAAAGTACTAAAGAGTAAACCTAGTATCAATATTTGTAACGATACTAAATCGGTCGAGGTATCGACGAACTGAGGTAAGAATGAGAGAAAAAACAATGCTACTTTCGGATTCAAAA